>NZ_JBEZGA010000003.1:158814-486658 GCF_040649715.1 Micromonospora sp. NPDC048887
GGGTGGCGTTGTCGTCCTTGTCGTACGGGCGGGCGAGGAAGCCGTCTTCGATCTTGATGAGCCACTCGCCGTTGTAGATGCCGCCACCGAACCGGCCGGCCGTGTTGTCCACGATGGCGCTCTCGGAGATCGTGGCGCTCGCCTCGCCGTCGGCCTTCTCGGCCCCGGTGGGCGTCCAGTCCCGCCCGCCGGTCGTCACCACGCCGCCGCCGTTGCCGTCGGCGTGGTTCCCGGCCACGAGGACCCGCTCCAGGAGCAGATCGGTGCTCTCGGCGTACACGCCGCCACCGTTGTCGCAGGCCGTGTTGCCCGTGATCGCGGTGAACGAGACGCTGACCCAGCCGCCGCTGCTGAACAGGCCGCCACCGTTGTGACCGGCCCGGTTGCGGCTCAACGTGCTGGACGCGGCGTCCTTGCCCTCGTGCCCACCGATGATCTCGACGGTGCCCGCGTGCTGCCGGCCGTGTCCGCCCTTGCCGGCCTTCGCGGCCGACGCCAGGTCGACCGGCCCGTCGTGGTGCGCGCCGCCGCCATTGGCGATACCGCCGCCGTTGCCGCCCGCGGTGTTGTCGTCGACGTGGGTGGTCTCGACCTTGAGGATGCCCTCGTTGTAGATGCCGCCGCCGTCGCCCTGGGCGTGGTTGTCGACGACCTTGCTGTCCATGAGCCAGGTGCGGCCGTAGTTGGCCAGGGCGCCGCCGTCGCCTTCGGCGCTGTTGCCGACGAGCTTGACGGCGTGCAGGTGAGCACTGCCGCCGCGCTCGACCAGGAGCGCGCCGCCGTCACCCTCGACCCGCTTGGCGTCCAGCTCGGCCGGGTCGGCCGCCTTCGGCGCGGACGGTCCCGGGTACTTGAACTCGTTGGCGTTGCCGCCCTTGATGGTGAGGTCCTTGAGGGTGAGGTCGCCGCCGTCGGTGACGCGGAAGATGCGGAAGGTGTCTTCGGCGTCGCGCTTGATGGTGGAGCCGTTGCCCTTGATGGTGACGTCCTGCTTGATCTCGGGCAGGGCGGAGCCGACCTTGCGGTCCTTGACGCCGAGTTCGTAGGTGCAGTTCTCGGCGAGCTTGATGGTGCCGCCGTGGTCGCGGTTGGCCAGTTCGAGGGCGTCGATCAGGGCTTCGTCCTTGCAGGGGACCTCGCGGGTCTTGCCGTGGTCGTCCTTGCCGTCCTTGCCGCCCTTGTCCGGGCCCCACTCGCCACGGTCGCGGCCCTCCTGGCCACGGTCCTCGCCGTCCTTGCCGTACCCGTCGTCGCCCTTGCCGCCCTCGGCGCGGGAGCCGTCGCCGGCGCTCTGCGGCGCCGCGGCGTGGTTGTCCGCCACCGGCTCGGTGCCGGACTTGTCGTCGCGGGCGGCGAGACCGCCGAGCGCCGCCAGCCCGACGACGCCGGTCAGCCCGGCCACGCCGGTGGCGACCCAGAGCGCCCGCCGCCTGCTCGTCCGCGGCGGAGGCGCCATCGGAGCGCCGCCGTCCGGTGTCGTTACGTCGTTCGACATGAGAGCCCTTTCGGTTCTTCCCAAACGGGTCGCACCGCCCCAGGACGGGCGACCAGCTACAAACCGGTTGTAGCCTCTGATCGACACCGTATGAGAAGGGTCCTCGCGAAGAGGACGTATCCGAGAAAAGCCCGCATTCCTCCCACTAATGGCGGTCGGTGAGCAACCACGTGTGCGGGACCGCAACGGCCCAGACGGCGGCGGGCCCCGTCACCGGACCATGGAGGCGCGGTGACGGGGCCCGACGAAGATCGCGGCCGCGGGATCAGCCGGGCAGGCGGGGGCCCGCCTCACGCTGCTCGGCCAGCCAGTTCTCCACCTCGGCGGAGGCGCGCGGCAGGCCGGCCGACAGGTTCACCGGGCCGTCGGCGGTCACCAGGATGTCGTCCTCGATCCGCACGCCGATGCCCCGCAGTTCCTCCGGGACCAGCTCGTCCTCCGGCTGGAAGTAGAGGCCCGGCTCGACGGTGAGCACGTACCCCTCGCCGAGCGGCCCCTCGCGGTAGTTCTCCTTGCGCGCGTTGGCGCAGTCGTGCACGTCGATGCCGAGCATGTGGCTGGTGCCGTGCAGCGTCCACCGCCGGTAGACGGTGGAGGCCGGGTCCATCGCCTCGTCCACGCTCACCGGCAGCAGCCCGAGATCCTTCAGCGCCTCCGCGAGGACCCGCATCGAGGCCAGGTGCACGTCCCGGAACGCCACGCCGGGACGGCACATCTCGATGCCGGCCTGCTGCGCGGCGTACACCGCGTCGTACACCTGGCGCTGCAACGGCGTGAACCGGCCGTCGACCGGGAACACCCGGGTGACGTCGGCGGTATAGAGGTTGCGGTTCTCCACGCCCATGTCCATCAGCAGCAGGTCACCGGGACGGGTGGCGCCGTGGTTGTGCACCCAGTGCAGGATCGTGGCGTGCTCGCCGGCCCCGACGATCGAGCCGTAGCCGACGTCGTTGCCGTCGTGCCGGGCGCGCAGCGCGAAGACGCCCTCCAGCAGACGCTCGGAGACCCCCCGGTCGGCCGGCAGCGCCCGCGCCACGTCCTCGAAGCCACGCACCGTGGCGTCGCACGCCTCCTGGAGCTGCGCGATCTCCCACTCGTCCTTGACCAGCTTCAGCTCGGCGATCGCGATCGCCAGCTCGCGGTCGCGGCCGGGCTGCCCCTCGGCGCGCGCGCCGTCGTACCGGCGCACCGCCGCGTCCACCCGGGCGTCGAAACCGCGAAGCACCCGGGTACGCCCCGGCGCCAGCTCGGCCAGCGCCGCGTCCAGCTCGCTCAGGTCGGCCGTCGGCAGGCCCAGCTCGGTGGACTTCTCCCGCAGCGTCGGCCGGCGGCCCACCCACAGCTCGCCGTGGCGGCTGCGGAAGAACTCGTCGGTCGCCCGGGACGACCGGGGCCGCATGAACAGGGTGGACTCGCCGCCCGGCCGCAGCACGAGGACGCTGTCCGGCTCCAGGTCGCCGGTCAGGTACGCGAAGTCGCTGCCCGGCCGGAACCGGTGGTCGGTGTCGTTGGCGCGTACCTTCTCGTTGCCGGTGGGGATGACGAGCGTCTCGCCCGGGAAGGCCTCGGCCAGCGCGGCCCGCCGCTTGGCGTGGTTGGGCACCTCCGGACGCGGGGTGACCGGCAGCTCGGTGTCCCGCCAGCCCTGCCGCATGAACGACAGGAACGCCTCCGGGAAATCCGGGTCGTGCGACTCCGTGCCGTCCGCCGGTTTGCCCTGCCGGGTCCGCTCCTCGGCCATGATCCGCCCTCCCTGAGCCTCATCGCTGGTCCCGACGGTACCGCGCGCACGACAGCGGTAGGTGCCTGCGGTGCCGCGACGACGGCTTCCGGCGCGTGGAAAGATGGCGGCCATGTGCGGACTCCTGGCCTTCTTCAGCGCGCGCGGCGACGCCGCCGCCCACCGCGACCACATCGCCGGCGCACTGGAGTGCCTGCACCACCGTGGCCCGGACGAGACAGGGGTCGAGGTGGTCGGCGACGCCTCCGGCCGGTACGCGGACGGTGTGTTCGCGCACAAGCGCCTGGCGATCATCGACGTGGCGCTGAGCCACGAGCCCCTGCCCTACGCGGGCGGGCGTTACCTGCTCACCTTCAACGGCGAGATCTACAACTACATCGAGCTGCGCGAGGAGCTGATCCGCGACTACGGCGCCCAGTTCGCCACGAACGGCGACGGCGAGGTGATCGTCGCCGGCTACCACTACTGGGGTGAGCAGGTGCTCACCAAGCTGCGCGGCATGTTCGCGTTCGTGATCTGGGACCGGCAGGAGCGGCGGGCCTTCGGCGCGCGGGACTACTTCGGCATCAAGCCGCTGCACTACCTGGAGACCCAGGACGGCCTCTACCTCGCCTCGGAGAAGAAGGCGTTGCTGCCGTTCGCGCACTCGGCGTACCAGGGCGACGCGGGCATCGACACCGCCAACCTGAGCCACTACCTGACCCTGCAGTACGTGCCCGAGCCGGGCACGCTGCACAAGGGGATCAGCCGGATCGGCTCGGGGGAGTACCTGACCTGGACCCCTGGTGGCCGGATCGAGGTGCGCCGCTGGTACCGGCCGGTGTTCCGCCCGGCCCCGGTCTCCGACGAGCAGCGGCTCTACCACGACATCCGGGAGACGCTGCGGGAGAGCGTCCGGATGCACATGCGCTCGGACGTGCCGGTCGGCTCGTTCCTGTCCAGCGGCATCGACTCCACCGCCGTGGTGGCGCTGGCCCGCGAGTTCAACCCGAACATCCTCACCTTCACCGTCGGCTACGACGTGCCCGGCTACTCCGAGATCGACGTGGCCCAGGACTCGGCCCGGCACCTCGACGTGACCACCATCCCGACCAAGATCGGGCCGCAGGACATGATCGACGCGCTGCCGAAGATCGTCTGGCACCTGGACGACCCGGTGGCCGACCCGGCGCTGGTGCCGCTCTACTTCGTGGCGAAGAAGGCCGCCGAGCACGTCACAGTGGTGCTCTCCGGCGAGGGCGCGGACGAGTTCTTCGGCGGCTACACCATCTACCGGGAGCCGCTGTCGCTCAACGCGGTGAACAGCCTGCCCGACGGCGTGCAGAAGGGGCTGCGCGCGGTCTCCAAGGCGATCCCGCAGGGAGTGAAGGGCAAGAGCTTCCTGGAACGCGGCACCACCCCGATCGAGGAGCGCTACTACGGCAACGCCCGGATGTTCACCGAGGAGGAGAAGCAGCGCCTGCTGCGCCGCTACGACCCCTCGGTGCGCTACACCGACGTGACCGCGCCGATCTACGCCGAGTGCACCGAACTGGACGACGTCACCAAGATGCAGTACGTCGACCTCTACACCTGGCTGCGCGGTGACATCCTGGTCAAGGCCGACCGGATCTCGATGGCGCACTCGCTCGAGGTGCGGGTGCCGTTCCTGGACCGGGAGGTCTTCAACGTCGCCGCCGGCATCCCGGTCGACCTGAAGCTGCCGCCCCGCTCCGAGGCCACCAAGTACGCGATGCGCCAGGCGCTGCAGGGCGTGGTGCCGCCGGCCATCGTCAACCGCAAGAAGCTGGGCTTCCCGACCCCGACCCGGGTCTGGCTGCGCGGCGAGATGTACGAGTGGGCGCGGCACGTGCTGTCCACCTCGGGCGCCGGTGACCTGATCGACCTGTCGTACGCGATGCGCCTGCTGGAGGAGCACAAGCGGGAGGAGGCGGACCACTCCCGCAAGGTGTGGACCGTGCTGATCTTCTGCATCTGGCACGCCATCTTCGTGGCCAAGACGCTCGACCCGGGCATCCAGCGCAACCAGTCCGCGCTGCTCACCAAGCCGGTCGTCGGCAGCATGGTCCGCTGACCCGAGCGTGACGAGGAAGGGCCCCCGGGGTGTTCCCCGGGGGCCCTTCCCGTTACGGGATCAGCGACCGGTGCAGGTGACCGTCGGCAGGGAGTTGGTGCCGGAGAAGTTCGCCGTGAAGCCGAACGTGGTGGTGCCCTCCGGCGGGACGCTGCCGTTGTAGGCGGCGTTGGAGACGCTGACCGACGCCCCGCTGCCGCTCAGCGTGCCGTTCCACACCTGGTTGATGGTCTGGCCGCTGGGCCAGGTCCAGTTCGCGGTCCACCCGGAGTAGGTCCGGGTGCTGTGGTTCATGATCGTCACTTCGCCCTGGAAGCCGCCACCCCAGGCGGTGACCACCTTGTACACCGCCATGCAGGAGCCGGCCGGCATGGTCGGGCTGGTCGTCACCGGCGGGGGTGAGGTCGGCGGCGCGGTCGTCGGGGGAGCGGTCGTCGGCGGCGCGGTGGTCGGCGGCGCGGTCGTCGGGGGGGTGCTGCCGCCCGAGCCGATCCCGGTCACCTCGCCGTTACCGCCGTCGAACGTCACGTCCGAGCAGCCGAAGAAGTTCTCCTGGCTGTCCGAGCGGACCCAGCGCGAGTAGATGATGTGCCGGCCGCTCTTGTTCGACGGCAGGTTGCCGGTGAAGTAGTAGTGACCGTCGTTGGTGCCGACCGCGCCGCGCTGCGGCGGGTTGGTCACCTGCAGGAACGGCTGCTCCTCCAGGTCGCTCCAGGCCAGCGGGCGGTTCGGGCTCCAGCTGTCCTTCGTCACGTAGAAGTAGAACGTGCCCGGGTGGTGGGCCCAGTTGCTGTACCGGAACTCCATCGACCGGCCCGCCGTCAGGTGGGTGATCGGCCAGTCGTTGCGCGCCGCGTCGTACCCGCTGAAGTTGGGGTTGCCGCCGCTGCAGAGCTTGCCGTCCGGGATGAACCCGACGGTCCGCCCGCCGGCGTCGGAGCGCAGCACGCTGAACCAGTTGTACAGCGAGTTCGCCCCGTTCGCGGCCACCGCCGACGAGCAGGCGGGGTTGTTCGGCCGGATCTCACCGGTTCCGGTGAGGCCGTCCTTCCAGCACAGGTAGGTGCGGGCGCCCGGCGTCATGGCCGCGCCGTGCGCGGCCGCCGGTCCGGAGTTGGTGGCCAGGGCGAACGCGCCCAGGGCCAGGGTGGCGGCCGCGGTGAGCAACGCGGCCGTACGGGATCGGTGCACGGGGATCTCCTGACTCGCGGAGCGTGGCCTGGTTCGGCCCGCTCCGCTGGGACGAGCGGATGCGGCGATTGCGGTGCCCGCGCCTGCGCGGCCGGGGCCGTCGGCGGGCGCGCACCGTCTGCGATCCGTTGCCCACGGACCGCGTGGATGCCCTCGCGTCGGCTCGACCCGGCGGCCGGTGACGCGGCAGCCCCCGCGTCGTTACCCGGCACCGCCATCCCACCACGTCCGCTCCCCGCCCGCAATAGGCGCTGCTCGATGCCCGGGTCCCGGCGCGGCGTGGCGCCGGCATGCGCCAGGATCGGGGGAGACGACGAGAGGAGCCAGGATGGGGTACGCGGTGGTGCTCGGCGAGGCGCTGGTGGACCTGCTCGACGCCGAGCACGACGGAGAACCCGTCTACCGGCAGGCGATCGGCGGCGGTCCACTGAACGTCGCGGTGGCGGTCGCCCGGCTCGGCGGGGACGCGCGGTTCGTCGGGTCGCTCGGCGACGACGCGCTGGCCGGACGGATCCGCGCCTTCCTCACCGACGCCGGTGTGGACGTGAGCGGGACGGTCACGGTGCCGGCTCCGACCGCGCTGGCGGTGGCCACCTTCGCCGGGCCCGAGCCGGATTTCCGCTTCTACGGCGAACCCCGCTCGTACGCGCTGCTCGGCCCGGACGACCTGGACGTGGCGCTGGTCGAGGGCGCGGACGTGCTCTACTGCGGCTCGATCGTGCTGCTCGACCCGCCGGTGCTGGCCGCCGCCCGCCGCGCCTGGTCGATCGCGGGCGGGTTGCGGGTGTTCGACCCCAACGTGCGGCCCCGCCTGCTCACCGCACCGGGCGCGCTGGACGGGCTGCGGGCGGTCGTCGCCGAGTTCGCCTCCGCCGCGCACCTGGTCAAGCTCAGCAGCGCCGACGCGCGGCTGCTCTACCCGGACGAGCCGGTCGAGGGCGTCGCCGCGTACCTGCGGGAACTGGGCGCGGGCACGGTCGTGGTCACGCTCGGCGCGGACGGTGCCCTGGTCGCCGCCGCCGACGACGTGGTACGCGTCCCCGCCCCGAAGGTGGACGCGGTGGACGCGACGGGCGCGGGCGACTCGGTGATGGGCGCGCTGATCGCCGACCTGCTGGTCGCCGGGGACCCGGCCGACCCGGCCGGGTGGCGGGAGCGGGTCGCGTTCGCGCTGCGGGTGGCGGCTGTGGTGTGCGAGTCACCGGGCGGCGCCACCGCCATGCCCACCCGCGCGCGGGTGTCCGCCCGCTTCCCGTGAACCCGCCGGGGTCAGGCGCGCCGGCGGGTCATCGTCAGGACGGCGGTCAGGGACAGCAGCGACCCGCCGGCCAGGACCACTGCCATCGGCAGCGCGCTGCCCTCGCCGCCCAGCCCGACCAGCGGGGCGGCCAGCGCGCCCACCACCGACTGGATGCCGCCCATCAGCGCGGCGGCGGTGCCCGCGTGCCGGGCGTGCGCGTCCAGCGCCAGCGCGGTGCTGTTCGGCATCACCATGCCGATCGAGCCGACGAAGACGAACAGCGGCACCGCCGTCACGACCAGGCTCCCGGCCAGCGCGCCGGTCAGCACGCCGGCCGCCGCCACCAGGCCGACCACGAGCATGGTGACCAGCAGCCGGCGCGGGGAGAACCGGTCGAGCAGCCGGGCGTTTGCCTGCCCGAGTGCCACCAGGGCGAGCGCGTTGACCCCGAAGATCACGCTGTACACCATCATGGAGACACCGAAGACGTCCTGGAACACGAAGGACGACCCCGAGATGTACGCGAACAGCCCGGCGAACGCGAAGCCCTGTGTCAGCGCGTACCCGAGGTAGACCCGGTCGGCGAGCAGCGACCGCATGGTCCGGAGGGTGCCCCCGAGACCGCCGGTGCTGCGCCGCTCGGCCGGCAGCGTCTCCGGCAGGCGCAGCGCGGCCGCGACCGCGAGCATCGCCCCGATGACGGCCAGGACCAGGAAGACGGCCCGCCACGAGCCGAACCGCAGCACGAGGCTGCCCGCGGCCGGCGCCGCCACCGGCGCCACGCCGAAGACCAGGATGAGCCGGGAGAAGTACTTCGCGGCGGCGCGGCCCGCGTAGAGGTCGCGGACCACCGCGCGGGCGACCACCACACCCATGCCGCCGGCCATACCCTGGGCGAACCGGGCGACGGCGAGCAGCGGGGCGTTCGGCGCCGCGGCGCACGCCAGCGTCAGCACCGTGTACGCGACCAGGCCCACCAGCACCGGGAGGCGGCGCCCCCAGCGGTCGCTCAGCGGTCCGGTGACGAGCTGGCCGAACGCCAGGCCGATCAGGTAGGTGGTGAGCGAGAGTTGGATGCCGGCCTGGTCGGCGCCGAGGTCGCGGGTCATGGCCGGGAACGCCGGCAGGTACATGTCCAGCGACAGCGGGCCGACCGCGGTGAGCCCGCCGAGCAGGAGCAGCAGCGTCACGCCGCCGGTGGGTGCGGTGGACGCGGTGGTGCGATCGGTCGGGCGCGCGGCGGCGGGCGCGGCGTTGCTCACGAGTGGGTACCCCCTGATCCGGTGCTTCGGGGTACCTTACCTCTGTAGTCAGAACTATTGCGATGTGAGGCGGGTGACTCCGTGGCGACGAACGAGCAGGTGGCGCGGTTCGGCGCGGCGCTGGGCGAGGTGCACCGGCTCCTGCGCCGCCGAGCCATGGCGCGCGCCGGGCGGGACCCGCTGCCCGAGGCTCAGGTGGAGGTGCTCCTGCTGGTCCACCAGACGCCGGGGATCAGCGGCAAGGAGGTGGCCCGGCGTCTCGGCACCGCGCCCAACACGGTGAGCACGCTGGTCCGCGACCTCACCGACGCCGGGCTGCTGGCTCGCGACCGTGACCCCGCCGACCGCCGGGTGGTCCGGCTGCGCACCACCGACGCCGCCCGGGCGCGGATCGCCCACTACGCGACCCACCGCGCGGCGCTGCTCGCCGCCGCCCTGGACGCGCTGGACCCGCCGGCGCGGGCGGCGATCCTGGCCGCCGCCCCGCACCTCGACGCGCTGCGCGACGCGCTCGCCGGACCCGTCCGGCCCGAGGGGTCCGAACCCGCGGCGGGAAACCCGGTGGCCGCCGTACCGCCCCTCGGCACATGATCGCGGGGTGCTGCACCAGGACGAGATACCGGTGGACGAGGGCGTGGTCCGCGCGCTGCTGACCGAGCAGCGCCCCGAGTGGGCCGCCCTGCCGGTGACGCCCGCCGGTGGCGGGACCGACAACACGATGTACCGCCTCGGCACCGACCTGCTGGTCCGGCTGCCCCGTACGGCGGAGAATTCCACTGCCCTGCGCAAGGAACAGCGGTGGCTGCCCCGGCTCGCGCCGCTGCTGCCGGTGCGCGTGCCCGAACCGCTGTACGCGGGCACGCCGGGCGCCGCCTTCCCGCTGCCCTGGTCGGTGCTGCGGTGGATACCGGGCGACGAGGTCCGGCCCGGCACCGTCGGGGACTGGACCGCCCTCGGCACCGACCTGGCGACGTTCGTCCGGCACCTGCACGCGGCCGACCTGCTCGGCGCGACCCGGGCGGGCCCGCTGGGTGGATACCGCGGCGGCAGCCTGCGTCCCTGCGACACCTGGATCTCCCCGGCGCTCGACGACTGCCGGACCCTGATCGGGGAGGAGACGGACGTCGGCACGCTCCAGCGGCTGTGGCGCGAGGCCCTCACCCTGCCCGAACCCGCCGGGCCGCACGTCTGGCTGCACGGCGACCTCAAGCCCACCAACCTGCTGGTGCGCGACGGCCGGCTGCGGGCGGTCATCGACTTCGGCGGCCTCGCCGTCGGGCACCCCGACGCCGAACACGCGCCGATCTGGGACCTCCCGCCACCCGCCCGGCACGCCTACCGCGAGGCGCTCGGCGTGGACGACGTGACCTGGGCGCGGGCCCGCGCCTGGGCGCTCGGCGTGGCGGCCAGCGGCGTCTCCTACTACTGGCACACGTTCCCGGCGTTCGTCGCCGAGTGCCGCAACCGTCTCCGCGAGATCCTGGCCGACGCCGGCTGACCTCGGCCTCCGCCGCCGGTCAGGCCGTGCCGTCCAGCTCCGCGTAGCCGCGCCGGGCCGCGATCAGGCCCGGCCGGGCGCCGAACGGCGACTCGGCCGCCACCCGCTCCGGCGGCGCGCCGCCGGTGTGCCCGGCGCGGATCAGCCACGCCTGCCGCGCGAGCTGCGCGTGCTGCTCGCGGACGAAGTCCGCGCCGACCGGCTCGCCGTGGCCGGGCACCACCACCGTCGCGGGCGTGGTCAGCCGCAGCAGGTCGGCCAGCGCGTCCGGCCACTTCAGGGGGTACGACTCCTCGAACGCCGGTGGCCCGCTCTGCTCCACCAGGTCGCCAGCGACGAGCACGTCCGCGTCCGGCACGTGCACCACCAGATCGGCGTCGGTGTGCCCGTGCCCGGGATGGCGCAGCACCACCCGCCGGCCGCCCACGTCGAGCACCGTCTCGGAGACCACCTCGCGCGTCGGCGCCCGCAGCTCGGTCCGCGCCAGCTCCTCGGCCAGCGCCGGATGCCCGGCGCGCATCTCCTCGTACGCGGCCCGGCGCACCGCCTCGGGGCGGTCCCGCAGCGCCGCCGCGGCCTGGGCGTGCGCGTAGATCGCGGTGTCCGGCCCGGCCAGCGTGGCGTTGCCGAAGCAGTGGTCGAAGTGGTGGTGCGTGTTGACGATCGTCCACGGGTGAGGCGTCACCGCCCGCGCCGCCTCCGCCAGCTCCCCGGCCTGCGCGGCGGTGGAGAGCGTGTCCACCAGCAGCGCCGCGCCGTCACCGGCCACCAGCACCACGTTCACCGCGAGCACCGGCTCGCGTCTCACGTACACCCCGGTGGCGACCTCGGTGAACCCGGCGGTCATGACGGGCCGAGAGCCCGCTCGACGAAGCGCTGCCGGTCGACGAGCGCCCGCTCGACCCGGCCCCGCGCCGCCACAGTGGGCCCGTCGGTGACAGTCACGTCGAAGACGAGTCGCTTCCCGTCGACCTTCACCAGCTCGGCGTGGGCGGAAACGGTACGCCCGACCGGGGTGGCCGCGCGGTGCTCCAGCTCGACCCGTACGCCGACGGTGGTGGACCCCGGCGGCATCCGGGTCGCGGTGGCGGCCACCGTGGCCGCCTCGGCCAGCGCCAGCACCCGTGGGGTGCCGAGCACCGGCACGTCCCCGGAGCCGACCGCCTGCGCGGTGTCGGCGTCGGTCACTGTGAGCTCGACCCGGGCGGTCAGGCCCGGCGCGAAGGGCGGCTCCGGCTGCTCCTGCATGCGGCCGAGCCTAGTGCAGCCGGCCCGGGTCCGTCCGGCGTCCGAGCCGCCGCCCCCGCGTCGTTCCCGCCCGCCCGCAGGCCCGCCCGTCGCCCGCCGTTAACCTTGTCCGCGATGGCCGAGCAGACACAATCTCCGACCCCCGCCCCCGACGCGACCACCGAATCGCCCGACGGCGGGCGTCGCCGTGTGATCGCGATGACCATCTGGGGCGTCGCGTTCGTCGCCGCCTGGCTCGCCATCGGCCTGCCCACCGACCCGGCGTACGCGTTCCTGTGGATCTGGGCCGGCACCATCGCCTGGAACTCGGACCGCCCGTGGCGCAGCCACCTGCGCTTCGCCCGGGACTGGATCCCGGTGGTGCTGCTGCTCGCCGCGTACAACCTGTCCCGTGGGTTCGCCGACAACGGCGCCACCCCGCACGCCATGGAACTGATCGTCGCCGACCGGTTCCTCACCGGATGGCTCACCGGCGGCGAGGTGCCGACGATCTGGCTCCAGGAGCGGCTGTACGACCCGGCCGAGGTGCGCTGGTGGGACGTGCTGGTGAGCTGGATCTACTTCTCGCACTTCGTGGCGACGTTCGCCGCCGCGGCGGTGCTGTGGATGCGCAACCGGCGGCGCTGGATCGCGTACATGTCCCGCTGGGGCTTCCTGTGCGCGGCCGGGCTGGTCACCTACTTCGCCTACCCGGCCGCGCCGCCGTGGTGGGCGGCCCAGAACGGCCTGCTCACCGAGGTCGCGCGGATCTCCACCCGGGGCTGGAAGGAGATCGGCATGCACGGCGCGGGCAACCTGCTCAACGCCGGGCAGATCGCCTCCAACCCGGTCGCCGCAATGCCGTCGCTGCACACCGCGTTCGCGCTGTTCGTGGTGCTGTTCTTCATGCGCTCGGTGCGCAAGCGCTGGTGGCCGCTGATGCTGGCGTATCCGCTGGCCATGACGTTCACGCTGATGTACAGCGGTGAGCACTACCTGATCGACGTGCTGGTCGGCTGGGCGTACGTCGGCATGACGTTCCTGGTGGTCGGCCTGGCCGAGCGCTGGTGGGCGGCGCGGCGGGCCCGGCGTGCCGGCGAGCCCGCCGTCGCCGCCGGCGAGCCGCCCGCCGTCGGCGACACCGCCGACACCCCGGACCGGGCCGCCGACGACCGGGACGCGGTGCCCGCCGAGCGCCGGTAGGCCCGGCGGGTCAGCGGTCGGTACGGCGGGCGGCCCGCGAGCGCTCGGTCAGCTCCGCGGCCAGCGCCCACGCGTCGGCCAGGTCCCTGTCGACGGCCGCGGCCCCGGCCCCACCGGCGGTGTCCGCGTGCACCGTGGCCAGCCGCAGCAGCCGCTGCACCGGACCCCGGGTGACGCGCACGCTCTGGATCCGGGCGTACGGCACCAGCGTCAACCGGCGGGTCAGCAGCCCGGAGCGGGCCACGAACACCCGATCGTCGAGGCCGGCGCCGACCACCTTGCGGCTCAGCGGGCGCAGCCACCGGGCCCGTGCCGGCGGCGGCGTGGCGGGCAGCGCGTCCAGCCGGACGCCGGGCAGCACCTCCGCCACGACCCGCGCGCCGGTGTCCGCGTCGCCGACCGGCAGCAGGCGGTCCGGGCGGTTGCGGTCGTCCGGCTCACCGGCCGAGTAACCGGCCACCTCCAGCCGCAGCCGCAGCCATCCCTTCATCCGCCAGAGCAGCGGCCAGGTCGCCCGTACGGTCTGCACCCGGTGCAGCGGCACGGTCTGCACCCGCGTCTCCAGCAGCCCGTTGTGCACGCGCAGCGTGCCGTCGTCCCGGTCGAGCCGGAAGCTCCAGTCGTCGAGCACCCGGCGGATCGGTTGCAGCACCACGCCGGCCATCGCGGTGAGCGTGCTCGCCACCGCGATGAACGACCACGAGTCCTCGGAGAGGAACTGCGCGCCGACGAAGACCAGGCCCAGCGGCAGCAGGAACGCCTGCGGCGTGAGCAGCTGGCTGACCAGCAGGTCCTGGTTGCGGACGGTGTGCAGCCGGCGCCCCTCCGGCGCGGGCACGGCCGGGAGGCCGGGTTCGGCAGCCGGTGCGGGCGCCGGACCTGAGCGACCGGCGACCGCGAGCAGCCGCTGCCGCAGCGCGGTGGCCTCGGCCACGCTGAGGTAGGCCAGCGGCGCCTCGGTCTTGCCCCCGCCGACCACCTCCAGCCGCAGCTCGGCCAGGCCGGTGAGCTGGGCCAGCAGGGGCCGGACCACCTCCACCGCCTGCAACCGCTCCAGCGGGATGGCCCGGGTACGCCGCCACAGCAGCCCTTCGTGGACCCGCAGTTCGCGGCCCACCAGGTGGTAGCCGGTGTTCCACCAGCTCACCACGGACAGCACCGTGGCGCCGAGGACGAAGACCGTGACCAGCACCGCGAACCAGCCGAACCCGACCCGCGACAGCGTCGACCAGGAGAGCCCGGCGATCACCACGACAAGCGACTTCGCGCCGTGCAGCGCCGGGCTGAGCGGATGCAGCCGCTGCCGGGGCTCCTCGCCACCGACAGGTCCGGCGGCCGGACCCCACAGTCCCGGGTACGGCGGCAGCGGCGCGGGCCACGGCCCGGGCGCCGCCGGATCGGGGCCGGGCGACGGCCCGTGACCGGGTGCCGCCGAGCCGGGCGGCCCGTAGCCGGGCGGTGGCCCGTAGCCGGGCTGCGGCGGTCCGTATCCGGGCGGCCCAGGGGCGGGCGGCGCGGCGGGCGGACCGTGGCCCGGCGCGGGCGGGCCGGGCGTCGGCTCGGACCGGTCGTCGGGGGGCGGCGGGGCGCCGGGCTCGCTCCGGTCGCTCACAGGCCCTCCGCCCGGTCCTCGCCCAGCGCGGTCAGCCGGTCGCGCAGCCGGGACGCCTCGGCCGGGCGCAGACCGGGCACCCGGGCGTCGCTCGCGGCCGCCGCCGTATGCAATTGCACTGTGGCGAGGTCGAAGGCGCGCTCCAGCGGACCGGCGCTCACATCGACGAACTGCATCCGGGAGTACGGCACGATGGACAGCCGCCGCACCAGCAGGCCGTGCCGCACGAGCAGATCGTCGTCGCGCTCGGCGTACCCCCAGGCGCGGACCGCGCGCACGATGGTGACGGACCGCCAGACGCCCAGCAGCAGCGCTCCGCCCACGGCGGCGCCGAGCAGCCAGTGCCCGGCCAGCGCCCAGGCGGCGCCGAGCACCACGAGCGTCACCGCCAGCCCGATGCCGAGCCGGATCAGCTCCACCCAGATCAGGTCGCGGGAGATCGGCTGCCAGCGGACCGTGTCCGGCCAGGGCTCCAGCGCGCTGCGCGAGGCGGGCGGCGGGCCGGCGGGACCGTCACCGCTCATCGGGGAGACCTGCCGTGTTCGCCGCCGGTACGGGCTCGGATCATCTGCTCGCTCACGCTTCGAGCGTAGGCGATCAGGGCAGCGGGACCACCTCGCGGAGGAAGCCGCGTGCGTCGAGGAAGTCGCCGAGGGAGCCCCGGTGCTCCGGGCAGGCCAGCCACGTCTTGCGCCGGTCCGGCGCGTGCAGGCGGGGGTTGTGCCAGCGGAGCTGGTACGCGGCGGGTGCGCGACATCCCCGCGCCGAGCAGATCAGCGTTTCGTCCGGGCTGGTGGGAGTCGTCACCGGGGCGAGTCTAGAGGCCGCACGCCGGGAGTTTTAGCGCCGGGCGGCCACGGGGGGAGCCGCCCGGCGACGGGGTGAATCGTACACACTGCGGACCCCTCGTTGTCCACCCGTGTTCAGCGTTTTCCGCACGCCGGGACGGCGTGGCCGGACGGCGCGGCGAAAATCGTGCCTCTCCCACCCTCGGCTCTCAGGGAGGCATGACAGTCTTGGTACGCACCACGCCGCGACGACGACCCTGCTGTGGAGGACCGGTGGCCCAGCCGACCACACCCGACGTGCCGAACCCGACCGAGGCGGCGCCGGACGCGCCGCCCCCGGCGGGCACCACCCCGGCCCAGGACGCCACGCTGCTGGAGCGGGCCCTGTTCGAGACCAAGCGGGTGATCGTCGGCCAGGACCGGATGGTCGAGCGGATGTTCGTCGCGCTGCTGGCGCGGGGCCACTGCCTGCTGGAGGGCGTGCCGGGGGTGGCGAAGACACTCGCCGTGGAGACCCTGGCGCGGGTCGTCGGCGGCTCGTTCGCCCGGGTCCAGTTCACCCCCGACCTGGTGCCCGCCGACATCATGGGCACCCGGATCTACCGGCAGTCCAGCGAGAAGTTCGACGTCGAGCTGGGCCCGGTCTTCGTCAACTTCCTGCTCGCCGACGAGATCAACCGCGCGCCGGCCAAGGTGCAGTCGGCGCTGCTGGAGGTGATGAGCGAGCGGCAGGTCTCCATCGGCGGCGAGAGCCACCGGGTGCCGGACCCGTTCCTGGTCATGGCCACCCAGAACCCGATCGAGCAGGAGGGTGTCTACCCGCTGCCGGAGGCACAGCGGGACCGGTTCCTCATGAAGATCGTCGTGGGCTACCCGACCGATGCCGAGGAGCGCGAGATCGTCTACCGGATGGGCGTGACGCCGCCCGAGCCGGCCCGGGTGTTCGACACCCCGGACCTGGTCGCCCTCCAGCACAAGGCCGACCAGGTGTTCGTGCACAACGCGCTGGTCGACTACGCGGTGCGGCTGGTGCTCGCCACCCGGGCGCCGGCCGAGCACGGCATGCCCGACGTGGCCCAGCTCATCCAGTACGGCGCCAGCCCGCGCGCCTCGCTCGGCCTGGTCCGGGCCACCCGCGCGCTGGCGCTGCTGCGCGGCCGGGACTACGCGTTGCCGCAGGACGTGCAGGACATCGCGCCGGACATCCTGCGCCACCGGCTGGTGCTCAGCTACGACGCGCTCGCCGACGACGTGCCGGCCGACCACATCGTGCACCGGGTGATGTCGACCATCCCGCTGCCCGCCGTCGCGCCCCGCCAGCAGGCCACACCACCGCCGCCGGCCGTGCCGCACAACGGGTGGCCCGGGCAGCGGCCGTGACCTCGCCCACCCCGCTGAGCGCCGCCGGCGACCGCTCGGGGGCCGTGCTGGCCCGGCTCCAGCTCATGGTGACCCGCAAGCTGGACGGCCTGCTCCAGGGCGACTACGCCGGGCTGCTGCCCGGACCGGGCAGCGAGGCGGGGGAGTCCCGGGAGTACCGGCCCGGCGACGACGTGCGCCGGATGGACTGGCCGGTAACCGCCCGCACCACCATGCCGCACGTTCGGCGTACGGTGGCCGACCGCGAGCTGGAGACGTGGCTGGCGGTGGACATGTCGGCCAGCCTGGACTTCGGCAGCGGACGGTGGCTCAAGCGGGACGTGGCGGTGGCCGCCGTCGCCGCGCTGGCCCACCTCACCGTGCGGGGCGGCAACCGGATCGGGGCGGTGGTCGGCACCGGCGGGCCGGGCACGATGCTGCGGCTGCCCGCCCGCTCCGGCCGCAAGGAGGCCCAGGGGCTGCTGCGGGCGGTCGCCGGAGCCGAGATCCGGCCCGGCCGCAGCGACCTCGGCGCGCTCGTCGACATGCTCAACCGGCCGCCCCGGCGGCGCGGCGTCGCGGTGGTGATCTCCGACTTCCTCGCGCCGCCGCAGCAGTGGGGCCGTCCGCTGCGTAAGCTGCGGGTCCGCCACGACGTGCTGGCCGTCGAGGTGGTCGATCCGCGGGAACTGGAACTGCCCGACGTGGGGGTGCTGCCGGTGGTCGACCCGGAGAGCGGGGAGCTGCACGAGGTGCAGACCGCCGACCCGGGCCTGCGCCGCCGGTACGCCGAGGCGGCGGCCGCCCAGCGCGGGGCGATCGCCGCCGAACTGCGTGCCGCGGGCGCGGCCCACCTGCGCCTGCGTACCGACCGAGACTGGCTGCTGGACATGGTGCGTTTCGTCGCCGCGCAGCGGCACGCCCGCACCAGAGGGACGACTCGATGATCCGTTTTCTGCAACCGTGGTGGCTGCTCGCCGTGCTGCCGGTGCTCGCCCTCGCCGCCGCGTACGTCTGGCGGCAACTGCACCGCCGGCAGTACGCCCTGCGGTTCACAAACGTCGACCTGCTGCGTACCGTCGCGCCCAAGGGACTGGGCTGGCGGCGGCACGTGGCGGCCACCGCGTTCCTGCTCTGCCTGCTGGTGCTGGCGACCGGGCTGGCCCGTCCGGCGATCGACACCCGGGAGCCGCTGGAGCGGGCCACCGTGATGCTCGCCATCGACGTGTCGCTGTCGATGCAGGCCGACGACGTGTCACCGAACCGCCTGGAGGCGGCGCAGGAGGCGGCCAAGCAGTTCGTCGGCGAGCTGCCGCAGAGCTACAACCTGGGGCTCGTCTCGTTCGCGAAGTCGGCGAACGTGCTGGTGCCACCGACGAAGGACCGGGCCGCCGTCACCACCGCCATCGACGGGCTGGTGCTGGCCGAGGCAACCGCCACCGGCGAGGCGGTCTTCACCTGCCTGGAGGCGATCCGCTCGGTGCCGGCCGACGGCGCCGCCGGCATCCCGCCGGCCCGGATCGTGCTGCTCTCCGACGGCTACCGCACGTCGGGCCGGTCGGTGGAGGAGGCCGCGGCGGCGGCGCAGGCGGCGAACGTGCCGGTGTCCACCATCGCGTTCGGCACCGACTCCGGGCAGGTCGACATCGGCGGGCAGCTCCAGCGGGTGCCGGTGGACCGCACCGCGCTGTCCCAGCTCGCGGAGACCACGCAGGGCTTCTTCTACGAGGCGGCTTCGGCCAGCGAGCTGAAGCAGGTCTACCAGGACATGGGCAGCTCGATCGGCTACCGCACCGAGCCGCGTGAGATCACCCAGTGGTACGCGGGGATCGCGCTGCTGCTGGCCCTGTGCGCGGGCGGGCTGAGTCTGCTCTGGACGTCCCGGCTGGTCTGAGCCGGGAACCGGCCGGCGGCGGTCAGTGACCGCCGCCGACCAGCACGAACAGGACGGCCACCCAGACGGCGGCGAGGGTGAAGCCCAGCGGGGCGACGTAACGGCTCATGGGTGTGCTCCGTGGCGACGGGCGGCCCGGTGCGGGCCGTTGGGGGTCGGGGCGTACGCGCACGAAGTCGTGACCGGGTGCTCCGCCGCGCGGCAGGCCACACCCCGGCGTGCTCGCCGGGAAGCGAATGCGGTGCGGAGGGCGGGAAGCGGGTCAGCCGCGTCGGCAGAGCCGTGGCTCAGCGGGGCTGACGGTGGGCCCGGCCACGACTGGGAGGATCGCTATCTCGCACAGCGATCACCTCCTGCGGTCGGCGGGGCCCGGCGCGGGCGCAGACCGGCCCGCGAACGCGATCATCGTACACCGGGGGTGTGGGTGTCGCGCGCGCGGCCGCCGGTCCCGCGGACCCCGGTTGGAGCGGCGCTGTGACCTGCGCGGGTTAGCGCTTACCTGTCGGTAACCCCTAGGCTCCGACCGACCGAGAGATCACTGAGCAGAGGGGGATCCGTGGCCCGAACGGTGCTGGTGACCGGCGGCAACCGGGGGATCGGCCTGGCCATCGCGCAGGCGTTCGCCAAGCAGGGCGACCGGGTGGCGGTGACGTACCGGAGCGGCGAAGCCCCCGAGGGCCTGTTCGGCGTGCGGTGCGACGTGACCGACGCCGAGTCGGTCGACGCCGCGTTCACCGCGATCGAGGCGGAACTCGGCCCGGTGGAGGTGCTCGTCGCGAACGCCGGCATCACCGACGACACGCTGATCATGCGGATGTCCGAGGAGCAGTTCGCCCGCGTCCTCGACACCAACCTGACCGGCTCGTTCCGGGTCGCCAAGCGGGCCTCGACGAAGATGCTCCGCGGCCGCTGGGGCCGCATGATCTTCATCTCCTCGGTGGTCGGCCTCTCCGGCGGCGCGGGCCAGGTCAACTACGCGGCCAGCAAGGCCGGCCTGGTCGGCGTGGCCCGCTCGATCACCCGCGAGCTGGGCGCCCGCAACATCACCGCGAACGTGGTGGCGCCCGGCTTCATCGACACCGACATGACGGCGGGCCTGCCCGAGGAGCGCAAGGCGGAGATCCGCAAGTCGATCCCGGCCGGCCGGATGGCCACCCCGGACGAGGTAGCCGGTGTCGTCACCTGGCTCGCCTCGGACGCGGCCGGATACGTCACCGGCGCCGTCATCCCGGTCGACGGCGGCCTCGGCATGGGTCACTGAGCGAAGCACACGGAGGAGACACGCAATGTCCGGACTTCTCGCCGGTAAGCGGCTGCTTGTCACCGGCGTCATCACCGACGCGTCGATCGCCTTCTCGGTGGCGAAGCTCGCCCAGGAGAACGGCGCCCAGGTCGTGCTCACCGGTTACGGCCGGCTCTCCCTGGTGGAGCGGATCGCCAGGCGGCTGCCCGAGCCGGCGCCCGTGATCGAGCTGGACGTGACGAACGAGGAACACCTGGCCGGGCTGGCCGACAAGGTACGCGAGCACGTCGACGGCCTGGACGGGGTGGTCCACTCGATCGGATTCGCGCCGCAGAGCTGCCTCGGCGGCGGTTTCCTCGACGCCCCCTGGGCGGACGTGGCCACCGCGCTCCAGGTCTCCACCTACTCGTACAAGTCGCTGGCCATGGCCGCGCTGCCGCTCATGTCCGCCGGTGGCGCCGTGGTGGGCCTCACCTTCGACGCCACCAAGGCGTGGCCGGTCTACGACTGGATGGGCGTGGCCAAGGCCGGGCTGGAGTCCGCCTCCCGCTACCTGGCGCTGCACCTGGGCAAGCAGGGCATCCGCAGCAACCTGGTCGCGGCCGGCCCGCTGCGCACCATCGCGGCCAAGTCCATCCCCGGCTTCGACCAGTTCGAGGACGCCTGGACCGAGCGGGCCCCGCTGGGCTGGAGCCTCACCGACCAGGAGCCGGCCGCGCGGGCCTGCCTGGCGCTGCTGTCCGACTGGTTCCCGGCCACCACCGGCGAGATCGTCCACGTCGACGGCGGCTACCACGCCATCGGCGCCTGAGAGGTAAGGAAGGGCCCCTTCTTAACGCCTCGTGCAGCGGAAGGGGCCCTTCTTAACACGCCGCCGCCCGGGTGGTCACCACACCGACCAGGGGGCGTCGCCACGCCGTGACGGCGGGCGAGGAAGAATGGCCCCATGGCGTACGACGCGTTGGTGCTGGTCTCCTTCGGCGGCCCGGAGCGGCCCGAGGACGTTCTCCCGTTCCTGCAGAACGTGACCCGGGGGCGGGGCGTGCCGCCGGAGCGGCTGGCCGAGGTCGCCGAGCACTACCTGCACTTCGGCGGGGTGTCGCCGATCAACCAGCAGTGCCGTGACCTGCTCGCGGCGATCCGCGAGGACTTCGCCGCAAACGGCGTCGACCTGCCGGTCTACTGGGGCAACCGCAACTGGGACCCTATGCTCGCCGACACGGTGGCGCGGATGCGCGACGACGGGATCACCCGGGCGCTGGCGTTCGTCACCAGCGCGTACGGCGGCTACTCCTCCTGCCGGCAATACCAGGAGGACATCGCCTCGGCCCGCGCCGCTGTCGGCCCGGACGCCCCGCTGATCGAGAAGCTGCGCCAGTTCTGGGACCACCCCGGCTTCATCGAGCCGCACGCCGACGCGGTCCGGGCCGCGCTGGCCCAGCTCGACCCGGCGAAGCGGGACAGCACCCGGCTGGTCTTCACCGCGCACTCGGTCCCGATGTCCGCGGCCGCCACCGCCGGCCCGCACGGCGGCCGGTACACCGCCCAGCTGGAGGAGGTCGCCCGGCTGGTGCACGCCGCGGCCGCGCCCGACCTGCCGTACGACCTGGTCTGGCAGAGCCGGTCCGGGCCGCCGCAGGTGCCGTGGCTGGAGCCGGACGTCAACGACCACCTGGCCACCCTGCCCGAGCAGGGCGTGACGAGCGTGGTGGTCAGCCCGATCGGCTTCGTCTCCGACCACCTGGAGGTGGTGTGGGACCTGGACACCGAGGCGCTGGAGACGGCCAAGCAGCTCGGCCTCGACTTCGTCCGCGCCGGCACCCCCGGGGTCGACCCGCGATTCGTGGCGATGGTCCGCGAGCTGGTGCTGGAGCGCACCGCCCCGGACGGCGAGCGGCTGCGCCGCCGCCTCGGCGAGCTGCCCGCCTGGGACACCTGCCCGGCGTTGTGTTGCGTACCCCCGGCCCGCCGGCCCTGAGCCCGACCCGACGACACCCCTGGGGACGACACGATGCTTGACCGCAAGCCGGTGCAGAGCTGGCTCACTGACATGGACGGCGTGCTGGTGCACGAGGGGCAGCCGGTGCCCGGCGCTCCGGAGTTCGTCAAGAAGCTGCGTGCCTCCGGCAAGCCGTTCCTGGTGCTGACGAACAACTCCATCTACACCCCGCGCGACCTCCAGGCCCGGCTGGCCCGGATGGGGCTGGACGTGCCGGAGGAGGCGATCTGGTCCTCCGCGCTGGCCACCGCCCAGTTCCTGGCCGACCAGCGGCCGGGCGGCACCGCGTACGTCATCGGTGAGGCCGGCCTGACCACGGCGCTGCACGCGGTGGGTTACGTGCTCAGCGACTTCGCCCCGGACTACGTGGTGCTGGGGGAGACGCGTACCTACAGCTTCGAGGCGATAACCAAGGCGATCCGGCTGATCAACGACGGTGCCCGGTTCATCTGCACCAACCCCGACGCCACCGGCCCGTCGATGGAGGGCGCGCTGCCGGCGGCCGGTTCGGTGGCGGCGATGATCTCGAAGGCGACGGGTGTCGACCCGTACTTCGTCGGCAAGCCCAACCCGATGATGATGCGCTCCGCGCTGAACACCATCGACGCGCACTCCGAGTCGACCGCGATGATCGGCGACCGGATGGACACCGACATCCTGTGCGGGCTGGAAGCCGGGCTGGAGACGATCCTGGTGCTCACCGGCATCAGCAGCCGGACCGAGGCGGAGCGGTACCCGTACCGTCCGTCGCGGATCGTCGATTCGGTGGCCGACCTGATCGACGAGGTCTGAGCCGGGGGTCTGCGGTGTTAGAGCCGCAGCGGCGCGTTGCAGGCGGCCACCAGGGCCTGCCGGCACGCGGTGGTCAGCGGCCGCAGCGCCGCGTCGCGCTGCTGCGCCTCGTAGGTGTTCACCGCGCCGCCGGGCGCGCTCTCCCCGGCCAGCGCCAGCACCCGATCGAGTACGGCGGCGCGCGCGAACAGCCGGCGGGCCCGCGGGTCGAAGCCCGGCGGCAGGTCGGTGCCGCCGTCCGGGCGGCGCAGCGCGGCGAGCGCGCCGGCCAGCTCGGGCCGCCACTGCGCGACGTCCAGCCGGGTCAGCGTGGCGGTGGTCTCGGCCAGCACGGCGGCGAGTTCGGCCTCGGCCTCCGCCGCGCCGGGCGTGGCGAGCGACGCCTTCGGCGCGTCCACCGGCAGCGGGTGGACCCGCCACAGCACCGTCTCCCAGGTCATCCCGGAGCCGGAGGTGTGCGTGCGGACCTCGGGCACCAGCCCCATCCCGCTCGCCACCACCGCCTCGCCCGCCACCAGCGCCGCCCCGGCGAACGCACCCGGGCCGGGCAGGCCGCGCGGGTCGCCGGGCGCGGGCAGCACCAGGCGGATGTCGTCGGGCGAGTGCTTGGCGAGGCTGGGCAGCGCCTCCCGCAGTGACACGTCGGTCCAGGTGCCGGGGGCGTCGGCGACGAGGTGCTCCTCGTCGCCGGTCACGGCGTCGGCCACCTCGTCGAACGGCACCAGGCCGGCTCGCCAGGCACGCACCCAGGCGACGAACCGGCTCGACCGGCGCGGAGCCAGCGTGGCCGCGCCCGCTGCGGGGGAGGACATGCCGAAAGGGTACGTGCTCCGCGCCGCTGCTGTCTCGGCTGCCGCTCCGGCGGCGCTACCTGGTCCCAACTACCCCCTTCGCACCGTTTCGTGCCGACGGATGATCACGCGGTCGGCGCGTCGCCGGGCGGCACTCCGGGACGCTGGTTAGCGTTTCCGGCATGGCGGGGCGATATGACGGCGACGTGCTGGCCGGCGACTGGCGGCGACGGAAGGTGACCCCCGAGGTCGACGCCGAACCCGACCTGGTGGTCGAGGACGCCGACTCCGGGTTCTGCGGCGCCGTGGTCGGCTTCGACTCCGGCGCGGTGGTGCTGGAGGACCGGCACGGGCGGCGGCGCAACTTCCCGCTGCTGCCCGCCGCGTTCCTGCTCGACGGCAGGCCGGTCACGCTGCGACGCCCGGCCCGCGCACCGGTGCCCGCCGCGCGACGCCGTACCGCGTCCGGCTCGATCGCTGTGGACGGCGTCCGGGCGCAGGTCGCCAAGGCCAGCCGGATCTGGGTCGAGGGCGTGCACGACGCCGCGCTGGTCGAGCGGATCTGGGGCGACGACCTGCGCGTCGAAGGCGTGGTCGTGGAGCCGCTGGACGGCATCGACGCGCTCGCCGACGAGGTGCGCGCGTTCGCGCCCGGCCCGGGTCGCCGGCTCGGCGTGCTCGTCGACCACCTCGTGCCCGGCTCCAAGGAGAGCCGCATCGTGGCGCGGGTGAACTCGCCGCACGTGCTGGTCACCGGGCACCCGTACGTCGACGTGTGGCAGGCGGTACGCCCGGCGGCGCTCGGCATCTCCGCGTGGCCTGTGGTGCCACCGGGGCAGCCCTGGAAGGAGGGCGTCTGCGCGGCGCTCGGGGTGGCCGAGCCGGCCGACATGTGGCGGCACATCCTGTCCCGGGTGGACAGTTTCGCCGACGTCGAGACGCCGCTGATCAACGCCATGGAGCGCCTGATCGACTTCGTCACCGAGCCTGGGTGACCGGTTGGGCCTCTGTAGTGGTTGCGGTTGAGGGCCGGGGGCGACCGTGCCCGGCTCCGGGCGGTCAGGCTTGATCCCCGCGCCGGTCACGATCGCCCCCGGACCCGTCGTGCACCGGCTCCGCCCGCCCTCAGATCTCCTGTCCCCGCCTCGGTCTCCCTTCAGTCTCCCGTCCTCGTGCCCCTGGCACCCCTCGCCTGGTTGATCAAGGAGTTTGTGGGCGTGCTGGAGATCAACGCCGACACAAACTCCTTGATCACCGGGGTGAGGGTGGCCGTGTGCGTCGATCATGGAGTTGTGGTCCCAGTGGATCGGGGCATAGCGGGGCGAAAGGGGGGCCACAAGTGCAAGATCGGCGGGGCGGGGGTGGGGGCGAGGGCTGTCAGGGGAGGTCGTCGGGGGTGCGGGTCAGGAGGAAGGTGGCTATGTCCAGGGCTACCGGGGTGCCGGAACGGTCGCGGATCACCGTCAGGATCTCGCCGTCCTGGGAGCCGGAGCGGCCCCGCCACCGGTCCGGTCCCTCGGGAGTGAACCGGAGCAGCGGCCTGCCCACCTGACCGCCGACCAGGTCCCCGGCGGCGTCGACGCGGAACTCGTACTCGCCGCCCATCCACCACCAGCGGCCGGTGAGCGCGGCGACGTCGGCGGCGGGCGGGTCGGCCGGGTGCCAGGGGGCGGGCGCGGCCGGTTCGGCGTCCAGCACCAGCGTGAGCGCCTCGCGGCCGAGCGCGCCGATGTGGTGGCCGCGCATCCCGTACGCGTTGGCGAAGTTGACCACGGCGGTCCGGGTGGGCCGGTGCACGGCCAGGCCGGCGACGTAGCCGGGCATGGAACCGCCGTGCCCGGCGTACACGCGGTCGCCGACCCGGTAGAGCTCGATGCCGAGGCCGTGCCCCCCGGTCCACGAGTCGAGGTCGTTGATCACCAGCGGGGCGCACATCTCGGTGAGGGTGGCGGGGGAGAGCACCGCCGGGTCCGGGTCGGCCAGGAACGTCGCCCAGCGGCCCAGGTCCTCGACAGTCGACCAGAGTTGCCCGGCCGGCGCCATCGCCCCGGTGTCGGTACGCGGCTCCTCCCGCAGCGTCTCGTGCCAGGGGTGGACGACGTAGCCGTGGGCGTACGGCTCGGCCGGGTGGTACGTGGTGCGGCGCAGGCCCAGCGGCGCCAGCAGCCGCTCGGTGAGCAGGTCGGCCCACGGCGTGCCGGTGATCCGTTCCAGCAGGCCGCCCAGCAGCCCGTACGCCAGGTTCGAGTAGTGGTAGACGAAGTGCGGCGGATAGGCGATCTTGCCCGGCGTCAGCCCGGCCAGCAGCGTGTCCAGGTCCATGCCCTCGGCCCGCTCCCACCACTGGCCGTCCGGCTCGCGTTGCAGCCCGCCGGCGTGGCTGAGCAGCTGGCGCACGGTGACCGCGCCGACCGGGGTGCCGGGCAGGTGGGCGTCCAGCGGGTCGTCGAGCGCCAGCCGGCCGGCGTCGCGCTGCTGCATCACCAGCACCGCGGTCATGGTCTTGGTGATCGAGCCGACCCGGTACTGCAGGTCGCCGTCGGGCGGGGGTGTCGCACCGGCCACCGCCAGGTGCGCCAGGTGACCGTCGCGGACCACGCCGAGGGCGAGCGAGGGCGCCCGCCCCTCGGCCTGGGCCCGGGCGACCAGCAGGTCCACTTGACGCGCGGTCTCGGGCAGCAGGGGCATGTCGTCCTCCTCGTCGGCGGGTGACGCGGTACGCCGCGCCGAGCCTAGCGATCATGACAGTTCGATGACACGTGCGTTGACGTGTCAGGATTGTTCTCGTGGACGCCGTGTTCTGGATCGTTCTAGGTGTGGTATTAGCGGTCGCCGAGATCTTCACGACGACGCTCTTCCTGATCATGTTCGGGGTCGGGGCGTTCGCCGCCGCCGGCGCCGCGGCGCTCGGTGCGCCGGTGGCGCTCCAGGTGGCGATCTTCGCGGTGGTGTCGGCGCTGTCGGTGGTGGTGGCCCGTCCGGTGGTCCGGCGGCACGCCCGGCCGGCACTGGAGACCGGGGAGCAGCCGTTCGGGGTCGAGGCGCTGGAAGGGGCCACCGCTGTGGTCCTGGAGGCGGTCGACGCCGAGCGGGGCATGGTCAAGATCGATGGTGAGCTGTGGACGGCCCGCTCGTACGACGCGACGCGCGCGTACGCCGAGGGTGAGCGGGTGCAGGTGATCAAGGTCCGGGGCGCTACTGCCCTGGTGTGGCAGGACGACATTTCCACCCCGGGCGAGCTGCCCGAAGCGAAAAGGTGAACGGTATGGAGTTTCTGGCGATCCTGATGATCGCGGTGGCGTTGATCGGCGTGGTGACGCTGTTCAAGGCGGTGCGGATCGTGCCGCAGCAGCGTCAGGACGTGGTGGAGCGGCTCGGTAAGTACAAGCGCACGCTGAACCCGGGCCTCAACCTGCTGGTGCCGTTCGTCGACGCGGTGCGCACCAAGGTCGACATGCGCGAGCAGGTGGTCAGCTTCCCGCCCCAGCCGGTGATCACCTCCGACAACCTGGTCGTCTCGATCGACACTGTCCTCTACTTCAAGGTGGTCGACTCGGTCCGCGCCACCTACGAGATCTCCAACTTCCTCCAGGCCATCGAGCAGCTCACCGTCACCACGCTGCGTAACGTGATCGGCTCGCTCGACCTGGAGCGCGCGCTGACCAGCCGCGAGGAGATCAACAGGCACCTCTCCGGCGTGCTGGACGAGACCACCGGCCGCTGGGGCATCAAGGTGACCCGGGTCGAGATCAAGGCGATCGAGCCGCCGCCGAGCATCCGCGACTCGATGGAGAAGCAGATGCGCGCCGAGCGGGACCGCCGTGCCGCGATCCTCAACGCCGAGGGCCACAAGCAGTCGCAGATCCTCACCGCCGAGGGTGAGAAGCAGGCCGCGGTGCTGCGCGCCGACGGTGACCGGCAGGCCCGGATCCTCCAGGCGGAGGGCCAGGCCAAGGCGATCCGTACCGTCTTCGACGCGATCCACACCGCCAACCCGAGCCAGAAGGTGCTGGCCTACCAATACCTCCAGGCGCTGCCGCAGATCGCCAACGGCACGGCAAACAAGGTCTGGATCGTCCCGACCGAGCTGACCAGGGCTCTGGAGGGCATGGGCGGCGCGCTGGGCGGGCTCGCGAACATGGTCGGCGACCAGCCGTCGCCGGAGGCCGCCAAGAGCGCCGGCGAGGTCGAGCGGGAGGCCGCCGAGGCCGCCCAGGCCGCGGCCATCGCGGCCCAGGAGATCCACGACGAGGTACGCGTGGCGGAGGCGCAGGCCACCGGCGGTAACACCCCGCAGGGCCTGCCCGCGCCGGAGCCGGTGTCGCCGGCCAGCCTGGTGAACGACCCGGCGGACCGGCGCGAGCGGGGCTGACCGGAAACCCGAGAATCCCTCATACGGCGCTCCGGCGGCTGCCACCATCGGTCTGAGGACTGGTGGTGGCAGGGCCGGAGCGCCGTCGCGCGTCCCGGGCCGCCCGTGGCGCGAACGAGGTGAGGCATGAAGGACCCGGCTAACCGGTTGTTCTCCCGTACCCCCGTCCCCGGCGCGCACGACCCCGCCGGACCGATCGGCTCCCGGCGTACCGGAGGGGGGTTCGGGGTCCTGCCGTTCGTCTCCGAGCCGGGCCCGGGGGCGCCGGCCACCGACGCGACCTGGGCCTGGTCGATCCGCCGGTTCGCCCGCGCGGCGGTCTGGCTGCTCCCGGCGTACGCGGTCCTCTACGGCCTGGTGGCGATGGCCAGCGACGGCGGCGTGGGCAACGACCCGTATCCGGCCGACGGTCGGCCGCTCTACCTGGTCGGCTGGGTCGCGGCGGTGTGGCTCGGGCTGCTCGCCCTGCTCGCGCTGACCGGCCTGCTCGCCGCCACCCGCTGCCGCCGCGTCGCACTGGCCGGGCTGCTCGCGAGCATCGGCGGGATGGTGCTGATGCTGCCGTTCGCCGGGCTGGCCGAGCAGACGCCGGTGTTCGGGGTGACCGCGCGCGGCATCGTGCTGTTCGGCGCCACCCTCTACAGCGCCGGCTGGTTCCTCACCGGCTGGTCGGTCGCCCGGTCCGGGATGTTCTCCTACGGCGACGGGACCATGCTGATGATCGCCGCCCCGCTGCTCGGCCTGGGCGGCGCGCTGATCGGCTCGCTCCAGACGTTCGGTGCGATCTTCGTGCTGGTCGCGGGCATCGGCATCGGCTACCGCAGTGGCCGGCTGGTGCCCGAGACCATCGCCCGGGACGCGGCCGCGGCGAGCGTCGCCGCCGCACCCGTGCCGCCCGCGTCACCGAAGGGCCCACTCGGGGCGGGATGACCGGTTCTCCAGCTGAACGGTCGCCGTGAGGTAACTGACAGTTGCCTGGCGAGGTGGCCGGTAGGCGGCTTCAGTGGCAATCCTTGCGTCCATGCCGTCTCCCAGGTCGCCGCTGTCGCGGCTGTTCACCGTGCTGCTGGCCGGCCTGCTCGCCGGGCTCGTCCTCGCGGTCGCCGCGCTGCCCGGCGGCCTGCTCGGCGGGTTCGCCGCCCGGGCGGCGCTGGGCGCGTACGCGGACCTGCCGGACGCGCTGCGCACCCCGGTGCAGCCGCAGCGCTCCTACCTCTACGCCAACGACGGCACCACGCTGATCACCACGTTCTACGACGTGAACCGCACCGACGTGCCGCTGGCCGAGATCGCCCCGGTGATGCGGCAGGCGATCATCGCGGCCGAGGACCGGCGGTTCTACTCCCACGGCGGCGCGGACCCGCGCGGCATCGCCCGCGCGCTGGTGGCGAACGTCAGGGGCGGCGGCACCGAGCAGGGCGGCTCCACGCTGACCATGCAGTACGTCCGCAACGTGCTCAAGACCGACCCGAACCGCACCGCCGAGGAGCGGCAGGCCGCCACCGAGCAGACCGTCGGGCGCAAGCTCCAGGAGATCCGGTACGCGAACGCGCTGGAGCAGTCGCTCTCCAAGGACGAGATCCTCAACCGCTACCTCAACATCGCGTACTTCGGCTCCGGCGCGTACGGCGTCGCCGCCGCCAGCCAGCGCTACTTCGGCAAGGCCCCGGCCGACCTGACGCTGGGCGAGGCGGCGCTGCTGGCCGGCCTGGTGCAGTCGCCGGACGCGTACAGCCCGATCGACGGCGACAAGGACCAGGCGCTGGCCCGGCGCGGTTACGTGCTCGACGCGATGGCCGAGACCGGCGCGATCACCGCGCAGCAGGCCGCCGCGGCGAAGACCGAGGCGCTGACGCTGCGCCCGACGGCCCAGCCCAACGGCTGCACCGCCACCGCCCAGGGCCACGACGACTGGGGCTTCTTCTGCGACTATCTGCGCCGCTGGTGGCTCACCCAGCCGGCCTTCGGCAGCACCCCCGAGGAGCGGGAGCAGGCGCTGCGCCGGGGCGGCTACCGGGTCGTCACCACGCTCGACCCGGAGATCCAGCAGACCGCGCAGGAGCAGGCCACGAAGGTCTACGGGTACGGCAACAAGCGCGCGCTGCCGATCGCCGCGGTCGAGCCCGGCACCGGCCGGGTGCTCGCCATGGCGGTGAACCGGCACTACAGCCTCGACGCCAACCCGGACGGGCAGGCCAACCACCCGAACACGGTCAACCCGCTGATCTCCGGCGGCGCCAGCGTCGACGGCTACCAGGCCGGCTCGACGTTCAAGATGTTCACCATGCTGGCCGCGCTGGAGGCCGGCAAGCCGCTGTCCACCGGCTTCGACGCCCCGAGCCGGCTGCCCACCCGGTACGCCTCGGACGACGAGGGCAACTGCGACGGCACGTGGTGCCCGGCCAACGCCAACCCGCAGTGGATGGACGGCTACCGGATGATGTGGGACGGCTTCGGCCGTTCCGTCAACACGTACTTCGTCTGGCTCGCCGAGCAGGTCGGCGAGGACAAGGTGGTGGAGATGGCCCAGCGCCTCGGCATCACCTTCCGGGCCGACTCCGACGCCGCGTTCGCCCGCGACAACGCCGCGAACTGGGGTGCCTTCACCCTCGGCGTCGCCGCCACCACCCCGCTGGACCTGGCGAACGCGTACGCCACTGTGGCCGCCGAGGGCACGTACTGCACGCCGCTGCCGGTGGTCTCGGTGACCGCGCCCGACGGGGACGCCGTCGACGTGGCGCAGCCGTCCTGCAAGTGGGTGCTCGAACCGGACGTGGCCCGCGCCGCCACCGACGCGGCCCGCTGCCCGGTCGGCCAGCAGTCCTCGGTCGGGCAGTGCAACGGCGGCACCGCCACCGCCGTCGACCGGATCGTCGGCCGCCCGGTGGCCGGCAAGACCGGCAGCTCGGAGCGGAACGCCACGGAGACGTTCGTCGGCTACACCCCGCAGATCGCGGTGGCGGGCATCGCCGCCAACCCGGACGACGTCAACGACCTGGTCGGCTCCGCCGTGCAGGCGAAGGTGATCGACGCGGTGGCCCGGACCATCAGGACGGCGCTCACCGGCAAGCCGGTGGCCGGCTTCACCGCGCCGAGCCGGGCGCTGGTCGGCGACCCGCAGCGCCCGCAGCCGCCCCGGCGGACCGAGCCGGACAACCGCCGCGAGCAGCGCCAGGACAGCGAGCTGCCCGCCGACGTGCTGCGCTGGCTGCGCGGCCGCGGGTAAGGAGGGGCCCCTTCTTAACGCCTCCGGTAGAGGAAGGGCACCTTCTTAACGCCGCGCCCCGCGTCCCGCGCCGCGCCCACGACGGCGCCCACTACCGCGTCGAGGCGGCGGCCACCTCGTCCGGGGTGCCGTCGCCGTCGAGCGTGACGAACGAGCCGAACTCCGGCAACGCCCGGTAGGCGGCGTCCAGCGCGCGCAGGTGCGCCAGCTCCTCGGTGTCGATGCCGCGCGCTGCCACCCGCCGCTGGGCCACCGCCGGCGAGGTGGACAGGAAGCACACCACCGCCGGGCGGGGGAAGACCGCGTAGACCGCGCGCACCACGCGCCGTCCCCGGTCGCCCCGGGCCGCCATGATCACGTCCTGGCACCAGGTCCACCGGTCCAGCACCGCCACCCGTCCGGTCAGGCGGGCCACCGCCACGGTGCGGGTCATCGCCACCGCGCGCACCGTCGCCTCCAGGACCGCATAGAGGGTACGGCCGAACAGCGCCACCCCGTCCGGCCGGCCGAGCGCCCGCGCCAGCCGGTTCCACAGCGGCCGCCCACCGGCGTTCTCGAAGTACCGCGCCCGGACACCCCGCTCGCCCAGCCGCGCCGCGAGCGCCCTGGCCTGGGTGGTCTTGCCGGAGCCGTCGACGCCGATCAACGCGATCAGCAGAGGGCGGGCCACAGCCCCGGACGCTAACGCACCCGGGCAACGACGTGTCGGATCCGGGCCGGCGGCTCCGACCCACCGGTGAGCGCGCCAGACCGGGACGCGCCGCAACGCGGAGGAACACATCATGGGCAAGGTCATCTACGGGGTGCACACGTCGGTCGACGGCTTCATCGAGGGGCCGGACGGCGAGTTCGACTGGCCGCAGATGGGACAGGAGCTGTCCGCGTACTCGATCGGGCTGGCCGAGCGGGCCGACGCCTTCGTCTACGGGCGGCGGGTGTGGGAGATGATGTCCTCCTACTGGCCGCAGGTCGAGTCGATCTCCGACCACCCGCACGACCTGGCGTTCGCGCCGGTCTGGCGGCGTACCCCGAAGGTCGTGGTCTCCCGCACGCTCGCCGAGGCTTCCCACGGCGCCGTGGTGGTCGGCGGCGGCGACCTGGCGAAGAAGTTCGCGCAGGTCCGCGAGCGGTTCCCCGGCGACCTGCTGGTCACCGGCGGCACCGGCGCGGCGACGGCGCTGGCCGCGCTGGGGCTCGTCGACACCTACGAGGTGATCGTGCACCCGGTGGTGCTCGGCGGCGGGCGGCAGGTGCTGCCCGGCCTGGCCCGGCAGCACCTGCGGCTGGTCGAGACGCGCGCCTTCGACGGACGGTCGGTGCTGCTGCGCTACGCGCGGGCCTGACGGCTCAGCGGCCCCGGCGGCGGGGCCGGTACGTGGCGAGCGCGGCCGGCACACCGCGCCGCACGATGCCGGCCCGGTCGCTGTCCCCGCGCAGCACCGCGGCGGCGGTCTTGCGGGCCTGCTCGGCGGTGAAGTGCGGCGGCAGCATCAGCTCGGCCGGGTCCACCACCGCGTTGACCACCACCGGGCGGTCCGCGTCGAGCACCCGCTGCCACAGGCCGTCCACCCGGGCGGGGGAGTCGACCAGCTCACCGCCGAGACCCAGCACCTCGGCCCACCTGTGGTACGCCACGTCCGGCAGGTCCTGGCTGTCCGGGAACATCGGCGTGCCCTCGCCGGAGCGCTGCTCCCAGCTGACGAACGCCAGCTGGCGGTTGTTGAGCACCAGCACCACGAACCGGGGGTCCGGCCACTCCCGCCAGTACCTCGCCACCGTGATCAGCTCGTTGACGCCGTTCATCTGCATCGCCCCGTCGCCGAGCAGCGCGATCACCGGGCGGTCCGGGTGGGCGAACTTCGCCGCCAGCGCGTACGGCATCCCGCCGCCCATGGAGAGCAGCGTGCCGGAGAGGCTGGCCAGCATGCCGGGGCGGACCCGTACGTGCCGGGCGTACCAGGCGGTGACGGTGCCGCAGTCCACCGCCAGCATGGCGTCGTCCGGTAGCGCGTCGTCGAGCGTGGTGAACAGCGACTGCGGGTTGACCGGGTCGGCCGGCTGGGCGGCGACCTCGCGTTGCGCGGCCCGCCACTTGCCGGTGGCATCGGCGAGGGTGGCCCGCCAGGCGGTCGGGCCCGGCCCCGGGCCCAGCTCCTTGAGCAGCGCGCGCAGCGTCGGCCCGGCGTCGCCGGTCAGGTTCACCTCGGTCGGGTAGCGCAGCCCCATCCGGGTGCCGTCGATGTCGATCTGCACCGCCCGCGCCTGACCCTCCGGCGGGTAGAACTCCGAGTACGGCATCTGGCTGCCGACGATCAGCAGCCTGTCGCACTCGCGCATGAGCTGCCAGCTCGGGCGGGTGCCGAGCAGGCCGATCGCGCCGGTCACCCAGGGCTGCCGGTGGTCGACGGCGGTGAAGCCGAGCAGCGCTGTGGTGACCCCGGCGCCGAGCCGGTCGGCGATCCGGCGTACCTCGTCCTCGGCGCCGAGCGCGCCCTGCCCGACGAGCATCGCCACGCGCTCGCCGCCGCGCAGCACCTCGGCCGCGCGGCGCACGTCGGCCTCCGGCGGCACCGTCGGCTCGCTGCTCGGCACCACGCTGGTGTGGTAGTAGCCGTGCGCGTGCGGCGGGTCGGGCACCGCCGGCAGGTCCTGCACGTCGGAGGGGAGGACCAGGGCGGTCACGGTACGCCGGGCCAGTGCCGTGCGGCAGGCCCGGTCGACCAGGTGCCGGGCCTGGGACGGATCGTCGAGCTGGGCCAGGAAGGCCGACGCCACGTCCTTGTAGAGCGCGAGCAGGTCCACCTCCTGGTAGTAGCCGCCGCCCTCGGCGGGCAGCGCGGTGTGCCCGAGCAGCGCCACCACCGGCTGGTGGTCGAGTTTCGCGTCGTAGAGGCCGTTGAGGGCGTGGATCGCGCCCGGGCCGCTGGTCACCACCACGCAGCCGAGCGGACCGCCGCCGTACTTGACGTGCGCGCCGGCCGCGAATCCGGCGGTCTCCTCGTGCCGTACCTGGATGAACCGGGCCCGTCCCTCGGCGCGTTGCAGCGCCGAGGTCATGCCGTTGATCCCGTCGCCCGGGTAGCCGTAGTAGCGGTGCACGCCCCACTGGGCGAGCCGGGCCACCAGGTAGTCGGCGACGGTGGCGTCGCGGGGGAGGTTGCCGTCGTGATCCGCGCCCATCGTGGTCCCCTCCGTCGCGTCGACCTCCCGGCTTGCTTCCCCGCCCGGGGCGGCGGAAACCCGGCCCGTGCCGGGGCGGCCGGGTGGGCCGGGCAGAATCGCCTGGTGCCCGTCCACGAGATCACCGACCCCGACGACGACCGGATCGCCGACTACCGCGCGCTCACCGACGTGGAGCTGCGTACCCGCTGGGAACCGCCGCACGGGCTGTTCATCGCCGAGGGGGAGCTGGTGCTGCGGCGGGCGCTGCGGGCCGGTTACCCGGCCCGGTCGTACCTGGTCGACGCCAAGCGGGTCGACCAGCTCGCCGACCTGTACACCGGCGACACGCCGGTGTACGCGGCCACGCCGGACGTGCTCCAGCGCGCCACCGGCTTCCACGTGCACCGGGGCGTGCTCGCGTCGTTCCACCGCAAGCCGCTGCGCCCGGCCGACGACGTGCTGGCCGCCGCCCGGCGGGTGGTGGTCCTGGAGGACGTGAACAACCACACCAACCTGGGCGCGATCTTCCGGGGCGCCGCCGCGCTCGGCGTCGACGCGGTGCTGCTGTCGCCCACCTGCGCCGACCCGCTCTACCGGCGCAGCGTACGGGTCAGCATGGGCGAGGTGTTCGCGGTGCCGTACGCCAAGCTCGACAGCTGGCCCGAAGGGCTGGACCAGGTCCGGGCGGCCGGTTTCACGGTGCTCGCGATGACACCGGCGCCTGATGCCGTACCGATGCAGCGGCTGACCCCGGCGCAGCGGGAGCGGGCGGCGCTGCTGCTGGGCGCGGAGGGGCCCGGCCTGACCGCGGCGGCGCAGGCGGCCAGTGACGTGCGGGTGGTGATCCCGATGCGGCGCGGCGTGGACTCGCTGAACGTGGCCGCCGCGGCGGCGGTGGCGTTCTGGGAGCTGGGACGCGAGGACGCGCTCTGACCAACGGGCTTGCATGACCATGCGAGACCGTGCATAATCTTCCTTGTGTCCAAGGTTCTCACCTCCCTGCCCATCGGCGAACGTGTCGGCATCGCCTTCTCCGGCGGCCTCGACACCTCGGTAGCCGTCGCGTGGATGCGCGACAAGGGTGCCGTCCCCTGCGCCTACACCGCCGACATCGGCCAGTACGACGAGCCCGACATCGCCTCGGTGCCCGGCCGCGCGCTCAGCTACGGCGCCGAGGTCGCCCGCCTGGTCGACTGCCGCGCCGCCCTGGTCGAGGAAGGGCTGGCGGCGCTCACCTGCGGCGCCTTCCACATCCGCTCCGGCGGGCGGGCCTACTTCAACACCACGCCGCTGGGCCGCGCCGTCACCGGCACGCTGCTGGTGCGCGCGATGATCGCCGACGACGTGCAGATCTGGGGCGACGGCTCGACGTTCAAGGGCAACGACATCGAGCGGTTCTACCGGTACGGCCTGCTGGCCAACCCGCAGCTGCGGATCTACAAGCCGTGGCTGGACACCGCCTTCGTCACCGAGCTGGGCGGGCGCACCGAGATGTCGGAGTGGCTGCTGGAGCGCGGCCTGCCCTACCGGGACAGCACCGAGAAGGCGTACTCCACCGACGCCAACATCTGGGGCGCCACGCACGAGGCCAAGACGCTCGAACACCTGGACACCGGCATCGAGACGGTCGAGCCGATCATGGGCGTCAAGTTCTGGGACCCGTCCGTGGAGATCCCTGCCGAGGACGTCACCATCGGCTTCGACCAGGGCCGCCCGGTGACGATCAACGGCAAGGAGTTCGGCAGCGCCGTCGACCTGGTGCTGGAGGCCAACGCCATCGGCGGCCGGCACGGCCTGGGCATGTCCGACCAGATCGAGAACCGGATCATCGAGGCCAAGAGCCGGGGCATCTACGAGGCGCCCGGCATGGCGCTGCTGCACGCCGCGTACGAGCGGCTCGTAAACGCCATCCACAACGAGGACACGCTGGCGAACTACCACAACGAGGGCCGGCGCCTCGGCCGCCTCATGTACGAGGGCCGCTGGCTGGACCCGCAGGCGCTGATGCTGCGCGAGTCGTTGCAGCGCTGGGTCGGCACGGCGGTCACCGGCGAGGTCACGCTGCGGCTGCGCCGGGGCGAGGACTACTCGATCCTGGACACCACCGGCCCGGCGTTCAGCTACCACCCGGACAAGCTGTCGATGGAGCGCACCCAGGACTCGGCGTTCGGCCCGGCCGACCGGATCGGCCAGCTCACCATGCGCAACCTCGACATCGCCGACTCGCGGGCCAAGCTGGAGCAGTACGCCTCCGTCGGCATGGTCGGCGGCGGCACCCCGCAGCGGGTCGTCGGCGCCGCCCAGGCGGCCTCGACCGGGCTGATCGGCGCCATGCCGCAGGGCGGCGCGGAGGCCATCGCGTCCCGGGGCGTGCCCACCGCCGAGGACGAGGCGCTCGACCGCGCCGCGATGGAGTTCGGCGTCGACTGACCGCCGCTTGTGTCTGACCGCCCGCCGGTCCCGCCTCTCCGGTGGGCCGGCGGGCGGTGTGGCTTTCGGCGACGGTGGTGACGCAGGGTAGCGTATCGCCCGTGTTCCCTACCGTGCGTGAGGTGCTGGACCTGGTGCCCGTGCGTCACGGCGCGCCCCGCCTGGTCGCCGGGAACGCCGGACTGGACCGGTCGGTGCGCTGGGTGCACATCGCCGAGGTGCCGGACATCGCCACCCTGCTCGGCGGCGGGGAACTCGTCCTGACCACCGGGATCGGGCTGCCGGCCGACGACGCCGGTCTCCGCGAGTTCATCGGCACCCTGGCCGACGTCGGCGCCTCCGGGCTGGTGGTCGAGCTGGGCCGCCGCTACCTCACCGGAGTGCCCCGGGTGATGGCCGCCGCCGCCGAACGCCGCGGCCTGCCCCTGATCGAGCTGCGCCGGGGCACCCCGTTCGTCCGGATCACCGAGGCGGTGCACGCGCTGATCGTGGACGCCCAGCTCACCGAGCTGCGCGCCACCGAGGAGATCCACCAGCGGTTCACCGAGCTGTCGGTGGAGGGTGCCGAGCCGGCCGAGGTGCTGCGGCAGGCCGCCGAGCTGGCCGGCTGCCCGATGGTGCTGGAGAACCTCTCCCGGCAGGTGCTCGCGTACGACCCGGCGGGGGAGAATGCCGAACTGCTGCTGGACGGCTGGGAGCGGCACTCGCGGCAGATCCGCCCGCCCGGGCGGACCGCGTACGACCCGGACAGTGGCTGGCTGGTCACCACCGTCGGCGCGCGGGGACAGGACTGGGGACGGCTGCTGCTGCGCTGGCCGGCGACCGAGTCGCCCCCGCCGACCCGGCTGACCATCCTGATCGAGCGGGCCGCCTCCACGCTGGCCCTGGGCCGGCTGATCCGGCGCGACGCCGAGGGCCTGGAACGACAGATCCACCGCACGCTGCTGACCGCCCTGATCGACCACACCCGCCCGGTGGACGAGGTGGCGCTGCGGGCCAAGGCGCTCGGCGTCGTTCTGGACCGACGGCACCTGGTCGGCGTCGTGGTCCGGCACCGCGCCGACGAACTCGCCGGTGATCCGGGCGCCCCCGACGACGAGGCCACCCCCGCCCGGCGCGGCACGCGCCGCGACACCGACGCCGAAGGTCCGCAGGCCGGCCCGGCCCGCCTGCGCGACCTCGCCGAGGCGGTCAGCCAGGCCGTCCGGGACGCCAAGCTCACCGCGCTGACCAGCCCGCTCGACGACCAGGCGGTCGGCGCGCTGCTGGCGCTGCCCGACCCGGCCGCCGAGGAGAAGGCCCTCGCCGCGTTCGCCACGGCGTTGCGCCGGGTACGCCTCGACGCCGTCCCCGCCGCCCGCTCGGCTCGACCGGCCGACGCTACCGACCGGCCCGGCGGTAGGGCTGTGGCGTCCGGGAACGGGCGGCCCGTCGACGCGCCGCCCCGGGCGGCGATCGTGGTGGCGGCCGGGTCCGGCGTGGGCAGCCTGCGCGAGGCACGCCGGTCGCTGATCGAGGCGCGGCAGGTCGCCGAGGCGGCCCGGCGGGATCCCCGGGATCTGCCCTGCTACCGGCTGCCGCACGTCGGGCTGGCCGGGCTGCTGCACCTGCTGCGTGACGAGCCCCGGTTGCAGACGTTCGTCGAGCGTGAACTCGGGCCACTGCTCGCCCACGACGCCCGGCATCCGCGGGAGCAGTTGCTGGGCACCCTGCGGGCGTACCTGGAGCAGGGGCGCAACAAGTCGGCTGCGGCGGCTGCCGCGCACCTGTCCCGGCCGGCGTTCTACGAGCGGCTGGCCCGTATCGGCCGCATCCTCGACGCCGACCTCGACTCGGTCGACAGGTGCCTGTCCCTGCACGTCGCCCTGCTGGCCCTGGACGCCATCCGCACCCCCTGACCCCGCCCGCCCTCCTCGTCCCCACCGGGCCTGCCCGCGTCGATCATGAAGTTGACGGTGCCGATCCCGGACAAACCGCCGGTCCAACCTCATGATCGACGCGGCTGGGTGGAGCGGGGTGGGTGGGAGGGGGAGGGGTCAGGTCAGGGCGGTGAGGGTTTTGGCGTACAGGGCGGGGACGTAGTTGTCGCCGCCGGGGGTGAACACGTCGGAGGTCGCGGCCGCCTGCCAGGCGGCGTCGGGCAGCGCCGCCACCAGGGCGCGTACCACCGGGGCGTCACGCCACTGGTCCTGCTGGGCGAGCAGGCTCAGCGCGACCACCGACTCCTCCACCTCGCCCACGCACTCGAACGGCTTGTGCCCGTCGATGCCGAGCAGCTCCCGGTAGCCGGGGACCTGGGACTCGTCGGCCAGCAGGTCGCCGCCGAAAATGCCGGTCAGCCGCTCGCGCGGCATGAACGGCGCCATGGCCAGGAACACGAACCGGCACTTCGGGCAGTCGCGGCACCAGCGCTCGGTCGCGTCGCGCAGCTTGAACGCGGCGTTGCAGCTCGTCACCACCGCGTCGTACCTGTCGATCTCGGCGAAGAGACGGGCGATGTGCAGCTCGGACAGGGAGCGCAGCAACGAGAAGTACGGCTCGGTGAGCCCGGCGTGCTCGGCCAGCGCGGCGCGCAGCAGCCCTTCCGCCTCGACGCCCTTCGACCACTGGTGGTTGATCTCGTGGCCGTTCCAGATCAGGTTCGGGTCGGACGCGGAACGCTCGTTCGACATCACCACCGGGCCGAGCCCGTGCAGGACGGCGGTGGCCACCGCGATCAGCGAGTTGATCGCGGTGACCGGGATGTGCCCGTTGCGCGCGCCGGCCGCGTTCAGCTCGAACAGCACCGGGTCCAGCCGTCGCCGGGCGGCGAGCGGCACCAGGTCCGACGCCTCGTTCACCGACACGATCACGTGGTTCGGGTTGACCGAGAACGGCACCGGGTCGAGGCCGGCACGGCGCAGCGCCTCCAGCGTGACGATGGAGTCCTTGCCGCCGCCCACCGCGGACAGCGGACGGCGGTCGGAGTTGTCCACCGGCACTGCCGGATCCACGGCGCCGGACGGCACCTCGGGACGCAGTTCCAGCACGTGCGGCAGCTCGTTGCGGTACGCGTACTCGGCGAGGCCCTTTGTGTAGACGGCGGTGACCAGCTCGACGGCGGCGGCGCCCAGCGGTGCCGGCAGCACCAGCCGGGGCGGCGCGGCGGCCTTGTAGTAGCTGACGCCGGCCACCACGTGCAGCAGCTCCAGCACCCGGGCCAGGGTGGCCGCCGTGGCGTCGGTGACCGGCTCGGCCGGCAGCGGAAGCGTGATCACCTCGGTGAATCGCTGCTCGCCGTCGGGACCGGTCAGGGCGTAGTCGAACAGGACCTCGCCGGTGGCGAAGTCGATCGAGTAGGACGGGAACGTGAAGGCGTCCATCCGCCGCAGCTGCTCGTTGGGCACACGCCATACTAGGCCCTGGTTCGTCCGGCCGTGTCCGGCTGGGCCGGACCCTGCCCGCCGTGCGTCGACCGAGTCCGAGGAGAGCCCGTGCGCCTGTCTGATCTGCGCGGACGTCATGTCGCCGTCTGGGGCGCCGGCCGCGAGGGCCGGGCCGCGGTGACCGCGATCGCCGCGCACGGGCCGGCCGGCCTGGTCGTCGTCGACGACAGCGCGAACTTCCTCACGCTGCCCTGGGACGGTCCGCTCGCCGCCGCGGCGCCGCTCGTCACCGGCGAGGAGGGCTTCGCGCGCCTGGCCGCCGCCGACGTGGTGGTCCGCTCGCCGGGTGTGCCGAACACCCACCCGTGGATGGTGGAGCTGCGCCGCCGGTCCGTGCTCGTCACGCAGGGCAGCGCGCTGTGGATGGCCGACCACGCGGACCGGACCGTGGGGGTGACCGGCAGCAAGGGCAAGAGCACCACGTCCAGCCTGATCAGTCACCTGCTCACCGCGATGGACCGGCCGAACGTGTTCGGCGGCAACATCGGGGTGCCGTTGCTGGACCTGCCCGAGGCGGAGCTGTACGTGCTGGAGCTGTCCAGCTACCAGTGCTCCGACCTGACCGACTCGCCGCGGGTGGCGGTGGTGACAGCGCTGTTCCCCGAGCACCTGGACGCGCACGGCGGCGAGCGGGAGTACTACCGGGACAAGCTGAACCTGATCGCGCACGGCCCGCACGCCGTGGTCGTCAACGGCGCCGACCCGCGCCTGACGGCGGAGCTGGGTGACCGGGCCGCGATCCGGGCCGGCACGCCGGACACCACGCACGTCGCCACCGGGCCGGACGGCACGCGGTGGTTCCACCTGCGGGACACGCCGCTGTTCCCGCGCGCGGTGCTGCCGCTGGTCGGGCGGCACAACGAGGGCAACCTCTGCGTCGCGCTCGCCGTGCTGGAGGCGCTCGGCGTCGACGTGGTGGCGCGCAAGGACAGCCTCGCCGTGGCGGTGGCCGAGTTCCAGGGCCTGGCGCACCGGCTCACCGAGATCGCCGACCCGTCCGGGCTCACCTTCGTCGACGACACGCTCGCCACCAGCCCGTACGCGGCCATGCACGCGATCGACGCGTACGAGGGGCGGCCGTTGACCGTGATCGTCGGCGGCGCCGACCGGGGGCTGGACTACAGCCCGCTGCGTGCCCACCTGGCCGGCCGGGAGATCACCGTGATCGGCGTGCCGGACAGCGGCCCCCGCATCGTGGAGGCGCTGTCCGGCTTGCCGTCGGTGCGTACCGAGCTGGCCGACGACCTCGTCGCCGCCGTCGGGCTGTCCCGCGATCTCACCCCGGCCGGCGGGGTGGTGCTGCTGTCCCCGGCCGCGCCGAGCTACGGCCGGTTCCGCAACTTCGAGCACCGCTCCGAGGTGTTCGCGCAGGCGGTCGCCGACACCGCCCGCTGAGTCAGCCGCGGTCGGCCCGGGCGTTCCCCGGCGGCCCCGGCTCGGCCGACAGGAGCGCGTCGAGCGACTCGGTGGGTGCCGCACTGTCCACCGGCTCGCGCGGCGCGGGCGCCGTCTCAATGGGCACCGTGTCAGTCGCGGCGGGCGCCGTCGCCGGGCCGGCGTGTGTCGCCCGTCGCTTGACCGGCGTCCAGGCGAACGCGAGCGCGCCGCCGACGAGCGCCAGCAGCATGCCGATCAGGAAGCCGCCCAGGTTCGAGGTGAGCCAGGAGACCAGCCCGAGCACGAGGGAGACCACCGCGTAGAAGACGCGTTGCTGCGGCGTGGTGATCAGCAGTACGCCGCAGATGACCAGGACGAGGGGGACCAGGTACGCGGCCAGCCCCTGCGGCCCGACGTGCAGCAGCACCCCGAGCGGCGCGCGCAGTGTCACGAGCATCTCCGCGCCACCGAGCGCGATGAGCAGCCCGGCGGTGAACGGCCGGGCCCGGCGCCAGCGCCGCCAGCGTGTGCGTACGCCGGCGGCGGGCGCCGAGTGCTGTCCCGCGCTCACCTCAGCACCCTTCGGAGCTGAAGCCCATGCGCAGGTTGGGCAGGGTGAACACGGCGGCCGTGGTGGCGTAGTTGTTCTGCCGCAGGTTGGTGATGGTCACGCTGTCGGCCTGCTGGGCGAACACACCCGGGTTGCCCTTGACCCCGGGGACCTTGTCGACGGTGCTGGCGTCCTGGCCCACGTCGATGTTCTTGAAGGAGGCGTTACCGGCGACCTCGTCGCCGTCGACCACGAGCGTGCGGGCGGTCACCGGCTTTCCGGAATTGCCGGCGGTGATCCGCAGATTCGTCCCGCCCAGGTTGATGCTCTGGCAGAGATTCGTCAATTCGGCCTTGTCGATGGCCGAGACGATCACGAGTACCTGCCCGCCGGTGTCGCCCTGGTTGGGGCTGTCCGGGATCATCTGGTCGAGCGTGGCGAACTGCTCGAAGCCGGTGCCCTCCAGCTTGTCGGCGGTGACCGTGAACGGCATGCCCGAGATGGCGAACTGCGCGCCGAGCACACCCTGCGCGGTCAGCACCACCATGCCGGCCGCGCCGGCCGCCACGGCGCCGAGCGTGACGGCGAACCGGCGCCAGCGCACGCCACTCCGCGGTTGATCGGTCTCGATCTGCTCGATCTGCTCCGACATGCCGGCCCCTTTCGAGATCAATTCATTCGCGACGATGCGAGTGGGATTCGCAAGATGTGCGCGCCGAGGGCGCAGGCCGAAGTTACCGCTGAGTAAAGATGCGGTCAACTGTCTGTAGCAGATGGTTGGGCGGCATTTGCCAAAAGCGGCCAAAGTGAAAAACCGCTGCGGTTTTCCACCGCTCAGGGCTGAACGCAGGGCGCGGTGGCGGCCGGACCGTCGTCCGTCCGGGCCACCCGGGCCACGCGGCTCGCCTCTCCGGGGCCGAGGAACGGCGCGGTCGCCGCGTACGTGAGCGCCGGCAGCAGCAGCGGTAGCTCGTCGGCCCGCCCCTGCGCCACCCGCTCCCGGATGGTGGCGTGTATGCCGCCGACCACTGTGGACAGCAGTGCCTCCCGGTCCACCTCGGCGGGTGCCGGCCCGGCGTCGGCGAAGAACCGGCGGAAGCTGTGCAGCAGCGCGTCGCGCTCCCGGCGGGCGTCCGGGCCGGCCGCGTCCACCTCGACGAGCGCCATCCGGGCGAAGGCGGGCACACTCGCCAGCACGTCGAGCAGCGTGCGCAGCGCTGCCCGGGCGGCCTGCGGCCAGTCCGGTCCCGCGTCGCGGTAGGCGTCCTCCATCAGGTGCGAGACCACGGCGATCCCGTGCCGGTACGCGGCCAGGAACGCGTCCTGCTTGCCGTTGAACAGCGCGTAGAAGGCGGGCCGGGTGACCCCGGCGGCGTGGCAGATGTCGCTGACCCGCGCGTTGTCGTACCCCCGGGTGGCGACCTCCCGGACCAGCCCGTCGAAGAGGCGGTCGCGCTGGGTCGCCGCCACCTCCTCGGCCGGCACGCGGCGCGGACCGCGCTTGATGGCGCGATCCGGGTCGCGGCCGTGGCGGGCGCCCGGCAGTGGCGCGGGCGCCGGCGGCGGCGGGCTCGGCACTGTCACTCATCGACCTTTCTTGATTCGTTGACTTTACGACCCTCCGAGGTTTATAACTTTCGACACGCTCAGTTTACGCCTCGTCACCGCTGGTGATCACTTCTCGTCGGTCACCCCGTACGCGTCGAAGGAGGGCCGGATGGCTGCCATTATCGCCGCGCGGACCCGTCCCCCCAAGGCCGGAGAGACCCAGGTGACGCGGCGACGCCGCACTGCGCCACGCCGCCCGGCCCGCTGAGGCCGCGACGGCGCACCACCACCATCGGCGGCCCGATCCCGGCCGCCGCATCCCACCGGCTCCGTCCAATCGGGACGCCGCCGGCACCTGTCCCACCGCCGGAAGGAACAACCATGCCCAGGTACGGACGCATCGGCGCGGGCCTCGCGGCCCTGACGCTGCTGACCGGTCTGGTCGGCGCCGCTCCCGCCACCGCCGCCCCCGCCACCTCGCTCGCCAGTGCCGTGCTGACCTACCCGACCGTCGGCGGCACCGCCGTGTCGGTGGGCGACGTCATCCAGGCCAGCCTGCGCAGCGGTACGAACGCCACGTTCTACTCCTCGACCAGCGGCACCACCGGCATCAAGTGCGCCGCGTCCACCTTCAGCGCCAAGGTGCTGACCAACCCGACCGCACCCGGCACCGCGACCGAGAGCCTCACCGCACAGTCGTTCACCAGCTGCACGACAAACGTCATCGGCACCACCGGCGTAAAGAGCGTGACCGTCAACAACCTGCCGTACACCACCTCGGTGACCAGCGCCGGCGTGGTCAAGATCTCCGGGACGGCGGCGGCGCCGATCCAGAGCACCGTCGTGCTCAACTCGCTGCTCGGCGCGATCACCTGCGTCTACCGCACCAGCACGAACTCGCTCACCGGCACGGCGTCGAACGCCACCAACTCGATCAGCTTCACCAACCAGCCCCTGACCAAGTTCTCCGGCCCGTCGCTGTGCTTCGGCACCGCGTACTTCACCGCGTCGTACTCGCCGGTGAAGGACACCAGCAAGACCGGCAGCCCGGCGGTCTACGTCAACTGACACCCGGCTCCCGGGCCGGTGCGCGGCGGATTCGCCGGGCACCGGCCCATGAGCCGGTCAGCCGGTGGCCAGCGTCGCGTGCAGCGCTCGCATCGACCGCAGCGCCGACCGGATCTCCTGGAGGTAGCGGCCCGGCGTCAGGGCCGGCTCCGGCAGGTCGACGACGGCGCGTGCGGCCGGATCCACCCCGACGGTCTCGACGCCGCAGCCGTACGGCACGGCGAGCGTCCGCAGCGCGTCGCAGTGCTGGAACGGCACGTAGATCGGGGCGGTCACCATCAGCACCGGGTCGTCCGCGCGCAGCCGCACGTGCTCGGCCCAGAACCGTTGCGTGTCGGCGGTGTGCGCGCGACGGCGGTCCGGCTCGCTGGACGGCGCGGCGAGCACCCGTACCGGGGGCGACCCGGCCGGCCGGTAGGTGCGCGAGGACCAGGCCCGGTGCGGATGACCGCCCGGCTCGCCACGCTCGTCGTCCGGCCCGGTCACGCCGAACGCCAGCCGCACACCGGCGTCGAGGACGTCCACCTCGGTGGCACAGCCGGACAGCCCGGCGGCGTCCAGCGTGTGGGACTCGGCCGCCGACAGCGGCCGGAAACTGCCCAGCACCGCCACCTCGCCGGACACCTCGGCCACCGTCCGGGCCAGCACCGCCGCGTACGCGGTGCGCCGCAGGCAGGCGTGCGCCAGCCCGCCGAGCACCAACAGGTGCGCGTACCCGGATCGGGCCGGCGCGACCGAGCGGACCAGGCCCAGCGATTCGGCGGCGCTCAGCACCAGTGCGGCGGTGGCCGGATCGAACGCCGGCTCCCGGGCGTCCGGGCGTTCCCGGCCCTGGCGGAAGTCCCAGCGGCGGGCGGAGAACGCGTCCAACCCGGCCAGCACCGCCGCCAGATCACCGCCGGGCCAGTCGCCGCCGAAGTGCGACACCAGACGCCGCACCGGCGCCGACTCCACCCAGGACCGGACCTCGGCCAGCAGATGCGCGCGCGTCGCGCCGCCCGGCAGTGTCACCTGATCCGTACGCACCCGGCGGATGCTACCGCCGGACCGCTCCCGCACCGGCCGGGACGCGGATCGGACGGGCCTCCCGTCCGTCGCCTGTTGTCCCGGCCCCGGTGGTGGTGGGAACGTGCGGGGATCCACCTCCGCTGAAGGGTGCGCCGATGACCTCCGACGACCTGCTGGCCCGGCACCGCGCCGTGCTCCCGTCCTGGATGCCGCTCTACTACGCCGAACCGCTGGAACTGGTGGCCGGTTCCGGCCGCCGGGTCACCGACGCGGCCGGCCGGACCTATCTGGACTTCTTCGGCGGGGTGCTGACCACCATGGTCGGTCACGACATCCCGGAGATCCGGGAGGCGGTCGAACGGCAGCTGCGGACCGGGCTCGTGCACACCTCCACGCTCTACCTGATCCGGCAGCAGGTCGAGCTGGCCGAGAAGATCGCCCGGCTCTCCGGCATCCCGGACGCCCGCGTCTTCTTCACCAACTCGGGCACCGAGGCGAACGAGGCGGCGCTGCTCGTGGCCACGAACCACCGGCGCTCGCACCAGATCCTCGCGGTGCGCAACAGCTACCACGGCCGGACGTACGCGACAATGGGCGTCACCGGCAACCGCGGCTGGTCGGCCAGCGCCCTGAACCCGTTGCAGGTGGCCTGGCTGCACTCCGGTGAACGGCTGCGCGGGCTGCTGGCCCGGCTCGACGCCGCCGACCGGGTCGACGCGGCGGTCGAGGACCTGCGCGAGGTGCTCGCCACCCAGACCACTGGCGACGTGGCCTGCCTGATCGCCGAGCCGGTCCAGGGCGTGGGCGGCTTCGTGCACGGCCCGGACGGGCTGTTCGCCGCCTGGAAGAAGGTGCTCGACGAGCACGGCATCCTGCTGATCAGCGACGAGGTGCAGACCGGGTGGGGCCGTACCGGCGAGCACTTCTGGGGCTACCAGGCACACGGCGTGACGCCGGACCTGCTCACCTTCGCCAAGGGCGTCGGCAACGGCTTCGCGCTGGCCGGTGTGGTCGGTCGCGCCGAGGTGCTGGAGTCGGTGCCGGCGATCAGCTTCTCCACCTTCGGCGGCAACCCCGTCTCCACCGCCGCCGGCAACGCGGTGCTGGACTACCTGCTCGACCACGATCTCCAAGGCAACGCCGCCCGCGTCGGCGCGATCCTCGGCGACGGCCTGCGCGCGGCCACCGCCGGACTGGCCCAGGTCGCCGAGGTACGCGGCAAGGGGCTGATGCTCGCCGTCGAGTTCGTCCACCCGGGCACCGTCGAGCCGGACCCGGCGCTGACCACAAGCGTCTTCGAGGCGTGCCGCGCGGGCGGCCTGCTGGTGGGCAAGGGCGGCCTCTACGGCAACGTGATCCGGATGGGCCCGCCGCTGACGCTCACCGAGGACGAGGCCCGGGAGGGCCTGGCGATCCTGGTCGACGCGATCAGCGCCGCGATCGGGGCGTGAGCGTCAACCCGGCCGGCGCCGGCCCGCCCGCCCCGACCTGAGCAGCCGCAGCAGACCCGCCCCGGCCAGGTACGCCACGAGCGCCGGGGCGGGCAGGCCCAGCGGCTCCTGGGCGGCCTTGGGCACGAGGCTGTTCAGCAGCAGACCGGCCAGCACGCCCGCGTACCCGGCCACGGCCAGGGTGGCCCGCAGCCGCCGGCCATTCGCCCCGGCCGGCCCGGTCGCGGCCGGGCGGCGGGTGCGGGCCTCGACCGGCCCGAAGACGGCGACCAGCACGGCCAGCACCGCGGTGAGCGCGAGCAGCCACGGCACGCGCCACGCCCACCAGGCCGCCGAGCCGACCGGGGGAGTGGGCAGCACGCCGAGCGCGTCCAGCAGGCCGACGAGGAGCACCGCGGCGGTCAGGTGCCAGAGGAAGAGGGTGAGCACCACGGCGTTCACCGCGAGTACCGCCTGCCACGGGCCGGACCGGCGCAGCCAGCGCCCGGCCGGGCCGCGCAGCAGCAGGATCAGGCCGAGCTGTGCGGCGGCGGTGGCCATCAGCGCCAGGCTCGGCGGCGCCGCGTTGTCCAGCCGCTCGCCCGGCACGTGCAGCATCGCCACCGGGTACGGCCCGAGCACCGTGAGCAGCAGCAGCGCGACAAGACCGCCGCCGAGCAGGACCGCGCCCGAGCGGCGGGACAGCGGCAGCCGGCGGCGGAACAGGCCCCGGGTTCCGCCGCCGGCCGCGTCGCCGGTCCGGCGGGTGTCCGCCCGGGCGGCGTCGTACCAGGCGAAACCGAGCTGGTGGACGACCAGCCAGCCGAACAGGTAGTTGCCGTCGGCGAGCGCGGCCGGGCCGAGGAGCCGGCCGAGGTCGCCGAGCGCGACGAGGACCACGAGCGCCACCGGCACGGCGAGCCCGAACCGGCGGTGCAGCGCGTACATCGGCGGGGTCAGCGCCACCACCGCGACGTAGGCGACCAGGAACCACAGCGGGATGGTGGCGAACCAGACCACCGCGCGCACCTGCGCCGGGTCGGCGCCGCGCAGCGTGGCGACTCCCGCCCCGGCGGCCAGGACGAGCAGCAACACGGTGGTCGGCCGGACCAGCCGGGCGCTGCGGTCCACCAGCCACCCGGCCGCCGACCCGCCCCGGCGCCGGCGGGCGGCCAGCGAGGCGGCATTGGCGTAGCCGCCGACCAGGAAGAACACCGGCATCACCTGGGCCACCCAGGTCAGCGGCCAGGCCCAGCGCAGGTCGCCCAGCGCGGAGTGGCCGGCGGGGCGGCCGTGGTCGTACCCGATTACTGTCACGCCCCAGTGGCCGAGCACGACCATGGTGATGGCGAGCGCCCGGAGCAGGTCGATGTAGCGCTCCCGCCCCGGCGGCGTGCGTTGCGCGAGCTGCCGCAGGCGGCGCATGGGCTCAGGTTAGGCCAGCCGGCCCGGACCGGTACGGATAACGGATCGGTCGAGAGGGCTTGTGGTCCCCGCCGCACTGTCGTAGAAATTCTTCATTGCAAATGCGTCTTGTGAAGACAAGCGACAGGGTGCTCACCGCGCGTACCCGGACCGAGGAGATGCGATGAACAGGCGTGAGATCCTACGGCGCAGCGCCGCCGCCGGTCTGCTGGCCACCCCCGCCGCCGGCCTGCTCGCCGGCTGCGCCACCTCCGGTGGCGACGACGCGGGCGACAAGGACGCGTACAAGGGCACCAAGAGCGAGCAGAACCCGCTCGGCGTCGCCGAGGACGCCCCGCTGGAGGTGGTGATCTTCAACGGTGGCTTCGGCGAGGACTACGCCAAGGCACACGAGGCCATGTACAAGGAGCGGTACCCGAAGGCGCAGATCAAGCACTCGGCCACCGCGGAGATCAGCAAGACCCTCCAGCCCCGCTTCGTCGACGGCAGCCCGCCCGACGTGGTGAACAACTCCGGCGCCGGCCAGATCGACTTCAACGGCCTGGTCTCCCAGAACGCGCTCGCCGACCTGGGCGAGCTGCTCGCCGCGCCGAGCCTCGACACGCCCGGCAAGACGGTCAAGGACACGCTGCTGCCCGGCACCGTCGAGGTCGGCTCCTACGACGGCCGGTTCCTGGTGCTGAACTACACCTACACGGTGTACGGCATCTGGCACTCCACCAAGCTGTTCGCCGACCGCGGCTGGGAGGACGCCAAGACCTGGGACGACCACATCGCGCTCTGCCGCCGGATCAAGGCCGCGGGCATCGCCCCCTGGACGTACGCCGGAGTGCACCCCCGCTACATGAGCTGGCCGCTGATCTCCACCGCGATCAAGCTCGGCGGGCCGTCTGTGGCGCTGGCCATCGACAACCTGGAGCCGAACGCCTGGAAGTCGGACGCCATGAAGACCGCCGCCGACGCCTGGCACCAGATCGTCAAGGACAAGTTCATCCTCGACGGCTCCCCGGGCCTGGACCACAAGCAGTCGCAGACCGCCTGGTGCCAGGGCAAGGCCGCGTTCATCTCCTGCGGCTCCTGGCTGGAGAGCGAGCAGAAGGACGTCACGCCGCCCGGCTTCAACATGACAGTCGCGCCGACGCCGAGCCTGGGCAGCGGCGACAAGCTGCCGTACGAGGCGATCCGGGGCACCGCGGGCGAGCCGTTCATGGTGCCGGCGAAAGCGCGCAACGTCGCCGGTGGCCTGGAGTACTTCCGGACCATGCTCTCCCGCAAGGGCGCACAGGACTTCACCAAGAAGGTCGCCAGCCTGCCGGTGGTCGCCGGCGCCACCGAGGGCATCGACCTGCCGTACGGGCTCAGCACCGTGGTCAAGGCGCTCGACGCGTCCGGGTCCAACGGCTTCAACTGGGTCTACAACAACTACTACCGGAAGCTGGAGCGCAACCTGGTCGACGCGGCCTGTGGCGAGTTCTTCAGCGGCCGGATCTCCCCGGCCGAGTTCCTCGACCAGTGCCAGAAGGGCGCCGACTCGATCGCGCAGGACAGCTCGGTCAAGAAGTACAAGCGGTCGGCGTGATGCGACAGGGCCGCTACCCCCTGATCCTCACGTTCCTGCTGCCCCCGCTGGCGTTGTACGGCATCTTCGTGCTCTCGCCGTACCTCCAGGCGTTTCAGATCTCCACCACCGACTGGATGGGCTACTCCGCGCAGGCCGACCCGGTCGGCCTGGCGAACTTCCGCACGCTGCTGAACGACGGGTACGTGTGGAACGCGTTGAAGAACAACGCGATCCTGCTCGCCGTGGTGCCGGTGGTGACCATCGCGCTGGGCCTGTTCTTCGCCAGCATGCTCACCATGGGCGGACGCAAGGGCCGGGCCGGGGTGACCGGGGTGCGGGGCACCTCGGTCTACCGGCTCGTCTACTTCTTCCCGCAGGTGCTCTCGGTGGTGATCATCGCGCTGCTCTGGAAGGAGATCTACAGCCCGACCAGTGGCCTGCTCAACGGCGCCCTGCGCGCCGTCGGGCTGGCCACGCCGGCCTGGCTCGGCGACCCGCGTTTCGCGTTCTGGTGCGTGCTGGCCGTGATGGTGTGGAGCAACGTCGGCTTCTACGTGGTGCTCTTCGGCGCCGCCATGCAGGCGATCCCGCGCGACATCTACGAGGCGGTGCTGCTCGACGGCGCGTCCCGCACCACGATGCTGCGGAAGATCACCATTCCGCTGCTCTGGGACACCATCCAGGTCGCCTGGATCTACCTGGCCATCGCGGCGCTGGACGGTTTCATCCTGGTCCAGCTCATGACGAACGGCGGGCCGAACTTCTCCTCCGACGTGATCGGGCTGCGGATGTACGACACGTCGTTCGGCAGCGAGAACAAGTTCGGGTACGCGTCGGCGATCGGCGTGGCGATGTTCTTCCTGACCCTCTCGGTGGCGGTGCTGGCGCTGCGCACCGCCCGGCGTGATCGGATCGAGTACTCGTGACCACAGTGGATCCCGGTACGACGACCGCCGGTGCTCCCGTCCCGGCCGGCGCCGCACGACCGGGCGACCGGCCGCCGCGCCGCGAGCTGGGCGTGGCGAACGTCTTCTCGCACGGCTTCCTGCTGCTCTGGGCGGCGATGACGGTCCTGCCGCTGGCCTGGATGGTGCTCAGCTCGCTCAAGACCAACGGCGAGATCGTCGCCGAGCCGTGGGGCCTGCCGGAGGCGCTGCGGTTCGACAACTGGACGCGTGCCTGGACCACCGCCCACATCGGCCGGTTCTTCTTCAACAGCCTGGTCGTGGTGGCCGGCTCGCTGAGCCTGACCATGCTGCTCGGCGCCACCGCCGCGTACGTCTTCGCGCGCTACGAGTTCCGCGGCCGGCAGGTGGTCTACTACCTGTTCGTCGGCGGCATGATGTTCCCGGTCTTCCTGGCGCTGGTCCCGCTGTTCTTCGTGGTCCGCAGCGTCGGCATGCTCGGCACCTGGCCCGGCCTGATCCTGGTCTACACCGCGTACTCGCTGCCGTTCACCGTGTTCTTCCTGACCGCGTTCTTCCGGACGCTGCCGACGTCGGTGGCGGAGGCCGCGCTGATCGACGGGTGCGGGCACTTCCGGCTCTTCTTCCGGGTGATGCTGCCGATGGCGCGACCGGGACTGATCAGTGTGGGGATCTTCAACTTCCTCAGTCACTGGAACCAGTTCCTGCTACCCCAGGTGCTGCTGCCCGGCGACGGGCAGGACCGGATGCTCGCCCAGGGGCTGAGTTCGCTCGCGGTCAGCCAGGGCTACGCCGGTGACTACGCCCAGTTGTTCGCCGGCCTGACCATCGCGGTGCTGCCGGTGCTCGTGGTGTACGTGGCGTTCCAGCGCCAGGTCCAGTCCGGACTGACCGCCGGGCAGCTCAAGTGAGGTGGTTGCCACAGGCAACGGGGCAGTGGGAGAGATCGAGCTGACCTAGGGTGAGCCGGCACGCTCGTCTATCGACAGGAATATCATGTTCTTCCTCCTCTACACGCTGTTGCTGATGCTCGGCGGCATCGCGATGGTCGTCGTCGGCGCGGTGGTCAAGGAACAGGGGACCGGCTCCCGGATCCTCAACGTGGTCATCGGCCTGGCCTTCTTCGGGTACGGCTTCTACCTGCTCTTCCTCTTCGACGGCGACAGCTACCGGATCTTCTTCTACGTCTTCGTGCTGCCGATCCTGCTGATCGTGCGCGCGGTGAAGGCGCGCAAGGAGGCACGCGAACAGGCCGCCGCACAGCAGTTCGCCGGTGGGCAGCAGTTCGCCGGCGCGCCGCAGCAGCCGGGCACGTACCCGGCGGCGGGGCACGGTCAGCCCGGCCCGGCGTTCGGGCCCGCCCACGGCCAGCCGGCACCGTACGGCGCCGCGCCGCAGGGGCAGCCGGCGCAGTACGGCGCGCCGCAGGGACAGTCCGCGCAGTACGGCGCGCCGCAGGGGCACCCCGGTCAGGTGCCGCAGCAGCGTGCGGCGTACCCGCCGCATCCGGGGCAGCAGGCTCCGCAGGGCTGGCACCCGGGGCAGCCGGGCAATCCGAACGCCTGAGCATGCGACGCGGGCCGGCCGGGTCGAGCCGGCCGGCCCGCGTGCCGCTTGACCGGTAGGAAATCTCCTACCTATTCTGGCGGCATGTCCGTCACCCACGTGCAGATCCTCTCGGTGCCCGTCAGCGACCAGGACCGGGCGCGTGACTTCTACGTCGACGTTCTCGGTCTCGACCTGGTCCGGGACAATCCGATGCCCGCCGGTCGCTGGGTCCAGGTGGCCCCCGCGGGCGCCACGACCACGCTCACGCTTGTCACCTGGTTCGACAGCATGCCGGCCGGTTCGCTGCGCGGGCTGGTGCTGGAGACCGACGACCTCGACGCGGACGTGGCCCGGCTGCGCGAGCGGGGCGTGGCGTTCGCCGAGGACGGCGTCCAGGTCGCGCCCTGGGGGCGCTACGTCACCTTCGCCGACCCAGACGGCAACGGGCTCGTCCTGCAGGAGACGCATGTCTGAGCCGGACGTGTTCACGGCGCTGGCCAACCCGACCCGGCGGGAACTGCTGCGGCTGCTCCGCGACGAGGGGGAGCAGCCGGTGCGGCGGCTCGCCGACCGCTTCGAGATGCGTCGTCCCAGCCTGTCGGAGCACCTGCGGGTGCTCAAGGACGCCGGGCTGGTGACCGAGCAGCCCGTCGGGCGGCAGCGGGTCTACGCGCTGCGCCCGGAGCCGCTTCGGGAGCTGGCCGACTGGCTCACCCCGTACGAGCGGTTCTGGCGGCAGCGGCTGGCGAGCCTGGGCGACGTGCTGGACACGATGCCGGATGAGTGAGCCGACCCGCATCGCGGTGGACCGGTTCCTGCCTCACCCGCCGGCCAAGGTGTGGCGTGTGCTGACCGATTCCGATCTGATCGAGCGCTGGCTCATGCCGAACGACTTCCGGCCCGTGCCCGGGCACCGGTTCACGCTCCGGACCGAGCCGCGACCCGGCCGGCGGTTCGACGGGCTGGTCCACTGTGAGGTGCTGGAACTGGACGAGCCGCGCCGGATGCGGTGGGCCTGGCGTGGCGGCACGCTCGACACCGTGGTCACCTGGACGCTGGTGCCCGAGGGGCGGGGCACCCGCCTGTTCCTGGAGCACGCCGGGTTCGACCCGGACGACCCGCTTCAGCGCCGCACCTTCACGGTCCTCGACGGCGGCTGGCGTACCCGGGTCTGGACGCGCCTCGCCGGCACCCTGGCCGCGCTGCCCTGACCCTTCGCGTGGGTGCTCGCGGTCGCCTGTCGAGCTGAGCGCGGAAGCGACCGAACCCGCAGGACGGCGCGGCAGATGTCCTGAGCCGTCGTCACTCTCCGCTCGGCAGGAAGCCCGACGCCGCGCACCGCCCGCCGGACGACAACTCGCCGAGGCCGTCCGCGGGCAGCCACGGGGCGGGTGGAACACCACGGTGTCAAACCGGGGCCATGGCGCCCATGGTGTTCCACCCGTCGGCCGGTCCAGCGGCAGCGCGGGCGATCCGGCGGCAGCGCGGGGCGGTCCGGCGGCGGCAGGCGGCAGGGCGAGCCAGGCGGGTCAGGGGCGTGCCGGGCGGGTCAGGCGGGTGGGGGGACCAGGCGGGCGTGCAGTGCGGCCGGGTCGGCGACCTCGGGCAGGTCGCGGGCGGCCAGCCAGGCCGCGGCGGCGGCACCGTCCCCGGCACCGTGCAGCGGTGCGCCGGGCCAGCGTGCGGCCAGTTCCGCGCGTACCGCGCCGGCCAGCGGCGTGTCGCCGGTGAGCAGTCCGCCGCCGAGCACCACGGCGTCGGTCGCGCCGGGTGGGCGGATACGGGACACGCTCTCCGCCAGCAGTGCCGCCGCCTCGGCGATCAGTGCGACGGCGGTCGGCTCCCCGTCGCGGGCCGACGACACCACGAGCGGCGCGAGCCGGGCGAGTTCCACCGGCGGTCGCCGGGTGACCGCCTGCACGACGGCTGCGGCGGTGGCGCGGGGCGCGTCGTCCACCTCGGTCGTGCCGGTCAGCTCCGCCAGCACCCGGCGGCCCAGGTCACCGGGCGGTTCGGCACGATCCAGGTCGGCCAGCAGCCGCCGGACCGCCTCACGGCCGAGCCAGAACCCGGAGCCGGCGTCGCCGAGCAGCCAGCCGTGGCCGTCGGCAGTGCGGTCCAGCCGCAGGTCGCGTACCTGGGCGGCGATCGCGCCGGTGCCGGCGACGAGCACCGTTCCGTCCGGCGCGGCGGTGCCGGAGGCGTAGGCGACGAGCGCGTCGCCGTGCACCGCGTACGGGCATCGCAGCCCCGCCTCGGCCCACGCCTGGTCGAACGCGTCCCGGCCGCGCGGGTCGGCCAGGAGGCGGCCGGCCCCGGCGAGGCCGATCACGCCGGCGCGTACCCGAGCCGGGTCGATGTCGGCGAGCGCCGCGCGCAGGGCGGCGAGCAGCTCGGCGGCGGCCCGCTCGGCGCCGTGGCTGGTGGGGTTGCCGCCGCCGGCGCGGCCGGCGCCCAGTCGCGTGCCGTCGAGGCTCAGCGCTGCCGCGCGGGTGGAGGTGCCCCCGACGTCGAGGCCGACCACGACGGTGTCCGACATGGAACTCATGCTGGTCGGCCGCGTCGCCGGACGCAAGATCGCGGCCTCGCGGGAGGTAACAGTTTGAAAACTTCACCCACGCCCTTGACACGGAGGGGCCTTCAGTAAGAACTTTTACCACTAACAGTTAACACTCTTTTCCGAAAGGCTTACGCCGATGGCCGAGCACGAGGTGGAGACTTCCGCGGCGACCGCGGTGGTCGATGCCGGCCCGGCCGACCGGCTGGGCGCCGACGGGGTGCTGGCCAGGGTCCGGGCCGGCACGGGGGAGCTGACCGGGGCGCTGCGCCGGGTCGCCGAGCACGTGCTCAGCGACCCGGAGGCGGCGGCCCGTGCCACCATCGTCGAGCTGGCCGAGCGCAGCGGCACCTCACCGGCGACCATCACCCGGTTCTGCCGGGCGATGGGCTTCGAGGGGTACGCGGACCTGCGGCTCGGCATCGCCGCCGAGACCGGCCGGGCCCGCTCGGCGGGCTGGACCGTCGACATCGGACGCGAGATCCAGCCCGGAGACCCGCTCTCCCGGGTGCTCGACCAGATCATGGCCGCCGACACGCGCGCCATGCACGACACCGCCGCGCTGCTCGACCTGGCCGAGGTGGAACGCGCGGCGCTCGCCATCGCCGCGGCCAGCCGGGTGAACATCTTCGGCGCCAGCGGCAGCGCGCTCGTCGGCGAGGAGATGCAGTTCAGCCTGCACCGCATCGGCGTCGCCGCGTGGGCCTGGAGTGACGTGCACGAGGGACTCGCCAGCGCCGCGCTGCTGGGCGCCGGGGACGTCGCGCTGGGCATCTCGCACACCGGGCAGACGCGGGAGACGATCGAGCTGCTCGCCGAGGCCGGCAGTCGCGGGGCCACCACCGTCGCGCTGACGGGCTTCCCCCGCTCGCCGCTGGCCGAGCTGGCCGACATCGTGCTGGTCACCGCCAGCCAGGCGACCACGTTCCGGCCGGACGCGCTCTCCGCCCGGCACCCGCAGCTCGTCGTCCTCGACCTGCTCTACATCGCGGTGGCGCAGCGCACCCACGACCGTGCCCACGCGGCCTTCCGGCGTACCGCCCAGGCCGTCGACGGGCACAAGGCCGCGAAGGGGTCCCCATCATGATCAGTGCCCAGCGGTACGCCGACGCGGTCCGCCCGGTGCTCGACCGGCTGGTGGACAGCCAGGCCGTGGCGGTGGACCGGGCGGCCGACCTGATCGCCTCCGGACTGCGCGCCGGCGGCGTCCTCCAGGCGTTCGGCGCCGGCCACTCGGAGGCGTTCGCCGCCGAACTGGTCGCCCGGGCCGGCGGCCTGGTCCCCGCCAACCGGATCTCCCTGCACGACCTCGTGCTGCACGGCGACGCGCCCCGCGACGTGCTCGCCGACCCGAAGCTGGAACGCGACCCGGCCGTGGCGCACCAGCTCTACGCGCTGGCGGCGCCGCAGCCGGAGGACGTGTTCGTGGTCGCCTCGCAGTCCGGCATCAACGGCTCGGTGGTCGAGCTGGCGACGCTCGTCAAGCGCGGCGGCCATCAGTTGATCGCTGTCACCTCGGTCGAGCACACCGCCCGGGTAGCTCCTCGGCACCCCTCCGGGCACCGGCTCGCCGACCTCGCCGACGTCGTGCTGGACAACGGCGCGCCGTACGGCGACGCACTGCTGCCGCTCGAGGGCGGCGGCGCGGTCTGTGCGGTCTCCTCGGTCACCGCGGCGCTGCTGGCGCAGCTGCTGACCGCCGAGGTCGTACGACGGTTCCACCAGGCCGGAGAGGTACCCCCTGTCTACCTCTCCGCCAACGTCCCCGGTGGGGACGAGCACAACCTCGCCCTCGAGTCGCGGTACGCCGGGCGTCTCCGGCGGACCGCCTGACCCGACCCACAAGGAGAGACAACATGTCGGTTTCCCCCGAGAAGTTCGGCGACGTCAGCCGGCGGACCCTGCTGCGGCGCGCCGCGGCGGCCGGTCTGCTGGCCGTACCGGCGGCGGGTCTGCTGAGCGCCTGCGCCGGCAGCGAGCCGAGCAAGTCCGGCGGCGGCGGCGCGGCCAAGAGCAAGGACAACCCGTTCGGCGTCAAGGACGGCAGCGCGGTCAAGGTGGTCGTGTTCAACGGTGGCCTGGGCGACCAGTGGGCCAAGGAGGACAAGGTCGTCTTCAACGCCAAGCACCCGAACGTCACGGTCAACATGTCTTCCACCCAGAAGATCAAGACCGAAGAGCAGCCCAAGATGGCGACGCAGCCGAGCGACCTGGTGATGAACTCGGGCGCCGACATGATGGACCGCAGCACGCTGATCAACGAGGGCGCGATCGAGCCCCTGGACGACCTGCTCACCGCGCCGGCCTGGGACAGCGAGGGGACCGTGGCCGACAGCCTGCTGCCGGGCACGGTCGCCGACGGTACGCAGAACGGCAAGTTCTACGTCGTCAACGTCGCGTACACGGTCTGGGGCAACTGGTACAACGCCGCGCTGTTCAAGAAGGAGGGGTGGACGGCGCCGACCACCTGGGACGAGTTCTTCGCGCTCGCGCCGAAGATCAAGGCCAAGGGCATGGCGCCGTACGTGCACGACGCGGTGCACGGCTACTACCCGCGCTGGGCGCTGTTCGCCAGCATCTGGAAGGCCGTCGGCAAGCAGGCCGTCGTCGACATCGACAACCTGAAGGACGGCGCCTGGAAGGCCGACGGCATCGTCGCGGCGCTGGAGCCGTGGGAGAAGCTGGTCAAGGACAAGCTGCTGCTGCCGGGCAAGCTCGACCACACCCAGTCGCAGCAGGCGTTCCTGGACGGCAAGGCGGCGTTCATCCAGGTCGGCACCTGGCTGAAGAACGAGATGGCCGCGACCATCCCGCCGGGCTTCGAGATGACCATCTCCGACTACTGGAGCAAGAGCGGCGACAAGGCGGCCAAGGACGTCTTCGCCTCCTCCGGCGAGGGCTTCGTGGTGCCGAGCAAGGCGCCGAACAAGGAGGCCGCGAAGGAGTTCCTGCGGGCCATCCTCTCCAAGGCCGGTTCGGCGAAGTTCGCCGAGCTGACCAAGTCGCTGGCGTCCACCAAGGGCTCCGGCGACAACGTCCAGGACACCGCGCTGGCGTCGGCGAACTCGCTGATGAAGAACGGCAGCTCGGACCTGATCTCGGTGAAGTTCCCGGACTTCTACGCCGACCTGGACAAGGAGAGCCAGAACCTCTCCGAGGAGCTGATGGCCGGCCGCCTGACCGCGCAGCAGTTCGTCGACAAGATGCAGGCGGCCGCCGACAAGGTCGCCAAGGATTCGTCGATCAAGAAGCAGACCCGCACCGCCTGATCACCGCGAGGAAGTGAGTCAAATGCGGCACGGAGTCGCGCGTTTCGTCACGGGCTTCCTGGCCCTGCCCGTCGCGCTGTACCTGTTCTACGTGGTGTGGCCGTTCGCCCAGGCGGCGGGATACTCGCTGACCGACTGGGGCGGGTACTCCGATTCCCAGCGCTTCGTCGGGCTGGACAACTACGTCCGGCTGTTCTCCGACGAGCTGATCCGGAAGGCGTTCTGGCACAACGTGTTCTTCCTGGTCACCGTGCCGCTGTTCACGATCGCGCTGGCCCTGTTCCTCGCGTTCCTGCTCAACGTGGGCGGACGCGAGGACAGGGCCGGCATCCGCGGGGTGTTCGGCTCCGGGATCTACAAGGTCATCTTCTTCTTCCCGCAGGTGCTGTCGCTGGTGGTCATCGCCGTCATGTGGCAGCAGATCTACCGCACCGACGGGCAGGGGTTGATCAACGGTCTGCTCATCAAGATCGGGCTGGTCGACGCGGACAACCCGATCGCCTTCACCGCCGACCCGGAGCCGTTCCTCGGCGTACCGGCGGTGCTGTGGTGGCTGCTGTTCATCGCGGTGTGGAGCGGCGCCGGCTTCTACATGGTGCTGTTCTCCGCCGCGATGCAGTCGATCCCGAAGGACATCTACGAGGCCGCGATCCTCGACGGCGCGGGCCGGTTCCACACGTTCTTCAAGGTGACGCTGCCGCTGCTGCGGGACAGCATCTCGGTCGCCTGGGTGTATCTGGGCTTCATCGCGCTGGACATGTACGCGCTGGTCTTCGTCATGACGCCGAGCCAGGGCGGGCCGAACCACGCCAGCGAGATCTTCGCCTCGGTGATCCAGTTCAACGCGTTCCAGAAGGGCCAGTTCGGTTACGCCTGCGCGATCGCCGTCGCGCTGGCCATCTTCACCATCCTGCTGGCCGCGCTCCAGCTGAGGATCACCCGCCGTGAGCGGATCGAGTACTGAGGAGGTCTGGACGATGAGCACGGTGACCCACACCTCCGGTCCGGCCCGGTCCGACACGGCACCGCCGGACCGGCCACCCGCGGACCGGCGCGCGAAGGACGTCGGCAACGGCTTCGGCGGCCGGATCTTCAACGGCTTCTCGCACCTGTTCCTCGCGGTCTGGGCGATCATGGTGGTCTACCCGCTGCTGTGGGTGGTGATGTCGGCGCTCAAGACCGACTCCGAGGTGATCCGCGAGCCGTTGTCGCTGATCCCCGACGCGTTGCAGTGGGACAACTTCGCCCGCGCCTGGACCGCCGGGATCGACAGCTTCTTCCTCAACACGCTGCTCGTGCTCGTGTTCAGCGTGACGTTGACGATGCTGCTCGGCTCGATGGCCGCGTACGCGCTGGCGCGCTTCGAGTTCCGCGGCAACCGGCTGATCTACTGGATGTTCCTGTCCGGTCTGACGCTGCCGATCTATCTGGCAGCGGTGCCGCTGTTCAAGGGCGTCTACAACACCGGGGTCAGCCTCCCGCTGCTCGGCCCGAACAAGCACCTCATGCTGATCCTGGTCTACGTGGCCTGGTCGCTGTCGTTCACGATCTTCTTCATGCACTCGTTCTTCCGGACGCTGCCCGACTCGATCGCCGAGGCGGCCCAGGTCGACGGGGCCTCGCACACCCGGACGTTCTTCAGCGTGATGCTGCCGATGGCCAAGCCGGGCCTGATCAGCATCGGCATCTTCAACGTGCTCGGCCAGTGGAACCAGTGGTACCTGCCGACGCTGCTCATGCAGTCCGTCTCCGGCGAGCCGAAGAACCAGGTGATCGCCCAGGGGTTGATCGAGCTGTCCGTCAACCAGGGCTACAAGTCCGACTGGTCCGGCCTGTTCGCCGGCGTGACCATGGCGATGCTGCCGGTGCTGATCGTGTACATCGTCTTCCAGCGCCAGGTGCAGTCCGGCCTCACCGCCGGCGTCGGCAAGTAACCCTCCGGGTGCAAGGAAGGGCCCCTTGTTAACGCTCGGCGTTAACAAGGGGCCCTTCCTCTACCGCAGGCGTTAAGAGGGGGCCCTTCCTTCCACGCGGAGCGTGTCGGGGGGAGGGGGCAGAATGCGTTCGTGCTGATGGCGGTGGTGGCGGACGAGCGGGGTGGCGGCCTGCTGCAACCGCTGCACGCCGACGGCCGCCCGGCCGGCGCGGCCGAGGAGGTCGCCGACCTGGCCGCCGCGGTGGCCGCCCGCGAGGCGGCCGGCCACCCCCGCTGGCTGTGGGCCGCCTGGGCCGGCGTCTACCCGGCGCTGCTGCGCGCCGGGGTGCGGCTCGACCGCTGCCACGACGTCGAGCTGACCGAGGCGCTGCTGCTCGGGCACGCGGGCCGGTGGGGCGAGCCGCGCGCGCTGCCGGCCGCCTGGGCCCGGGTCACCGGCGCGCCGGTCCCACCGGACCCGGCGCCCCGCCCGCCCGAGCCGCCGGGCCACGCCCAGGCCACGCTCTTCGAGCCACCGTCCGGCCCGCCCGGTCCGGGCATCACGGCGTTGACGAGGGTGTACGCCGACCAGCTCGCCCGGATCGCCGCGACCACCCACCCCGGCCGGTTCCGGTTGCTGGTGGCCGCCGAGTCGGCGGGCGCGCTGGTGGCCGCCGAGATGGGCGCGGCCGGGCTGCCGTGGCGTGCCGACGTGCACGACGCGATCCTGGCCGGCCTGCTAGGTGAGCCGTCCCCGGTCGGTGGGCCGCCGCGCCGGCTGGCCGAGTTGCAGGCCCGCATCGCCGACGCGTTCGGCGTACGCCAGGTGCACGCCGACTCGCCCGCGGAGCTGTTGCGGGCGTTCGCCCGCGCGGGCGTGGACCTGCCGAACACGCGCGCCTGGGTGCTGCGCGGGGTGGAGCACCCGGCGGCCCCGCTGGTCCTGGAATACAAGGAGCTGTACCGGATCTGGACGGCGCACGGCTGGGCCTGGCGCGACGCCTGGGTGTCCGGCGGCCGGTTCCACCCCGAGTACGTGCCGGGCGGCGTGGTCTCCGGCCGGTGGGCGACCCGGGGCGGCGGGGCATTGCAGATCCCGAAGGTGATCCGGCGGGCGGTGGTGGCGGATCCGGGCTGGACGTTCGTGGTGGCCGACGCGGGCCAGCTCGAACCGCGCGTGCTCGCGGCGGTCTCCGGCGACGAGCGGCTGGCGGCGGCCGGTGGCGCCGGTGACCTGTACGCGGCGCTGGCCCGGGACTCGTTCGGCGGTGACCGGGCGAAGGCCAAGGTGGCCCTGCTCGGGGCGATGTACGGGCAGACCGGCGGGACGGCTCTGCCCGCGCTGGCGGTGCTGCGGAAGAGCTATCCGACCGCGTTCGGCTACGTCGAGGCGGCGGCGCGCACCGGTGAGGCGGGCGGCCTGGTCCGGTCCTGGCTGGGGCGTACCTGCCCGCCCGGGTCGGCCGGGTTCGCCGAGGGGGAGGAGGCGATGCCGGACGGCGGGGCCGATCCGCACAGCCCGTCGGCCCGGGCGGCCCGCTCGCGGGGGCGCTTCACCCGCAACTTCGTCATCCAGGCCACCGCCGCCGAGTGGGCCTCCACGCTGCTCGCCACGCTGCGCACCGAGCTGGCCGGCACTGAGGCGGAGCTGGTCTTCTTCCAGCACGACGAGGTGCTTGTGCACTGCCCGGCCGGGCAGGCGGCGGCCGTCGCCGAGGCGGTCAGCGCCGCCGGCGCGCGGGCGACCCGGCTGCTGTTCGGTGACACCCCGGTCCGGTTCCCGCTGGACCTGTCCACTGTCGATTGCTACGCGGACGCGGCATAGTCACACAATTTTCCGTTTTGCCCCGCTACCCGCCTCCGGCCGCGCTCGTTGGGCCCGGTGTGCGTACGACGGGACGGACCGGGCGGCTGTGCCCGGTCCGTCCCCTGATCGAGGGGGCACCGCTGAACCGGATCGCTGCAATGATCATCGCCGCCGGTGGCGGCCGCCGCATCGGCGGACCTGAAGCGCTGCTGCACCAGGGCGAGAAGCCACTGGTCAGCCGAATGGTCGACACGCTGGCCGAGGCGGGCTGCGCGCAGGTCGTGGTGGTGCTGGGCGCGGCGGCCGAGCAGGTACGGCAGACCACCGACCTGAGCGGCGCCACGGTCGTGGTCAACCGCGCCTGGGGCACCGGGGTCGGTTCCTCGATCCGGGCCGGGCTCGCCGCGCTCACCGACGACGACATCGAGGCGGTGGTCGTGGTGCCGGTGGACATGCCCGGGCTCACCGCTGCGGCGGTCCGCCGGGTGACCGCGCTGCCGTACCCGGACGTGCTGGTCTGCGCCACCTACGACGGGTTGCGCGGCTACCCGATGCTGTTCGGCCGCCGGCACTGGTCCGGCATCGCCACCCTGGCCAGCGCCGATGTCGGCGCACGGCCGTACCTGCTGGCGCACAAGGACCAGATCGTCGACATCGCCTGCGACTCGGTGGCCGACGGCAGCCGGATCGACAGCCCGGAGCTGATGGCGCTCTACGGCCTGTCCATCCCCGAGCAGCGCGTCGGGGCGTGATCCGGAAGCCGTTCCAGCGGGCCGACCCGGGGATCGCAGAGGGCTCGGAAATGCGCGACGAGTCGTCGCACCACCTCCGGGTCGCGGAGCACCACGCCCACCTCGACGTTGTGGGTCAGTGCCCGGTCGGTGAGGTTGGCGCTACTGATCAACGCGACCGTGTCGTCGGCGGCGACGAACTTGGCGTGCAGCGCGGCACGGGAGCTTCCCGTGGTGGGCCGTCGCGCGGCCGGCCAGTGCCAGAAGACCGCCCGGTGGCGGAGCGCGGCGAAGGTGGCTGCGGCCCCGGTTGAGCCACGCAACGCGCCACCGTCCTCGGCCGAGCTCTCCAGCATCAGATCGATGCGGACGCCCCGTTCGACTGCCGAGCGCAGTTCCGCGATCACCTCCGCCACCCCGTACGCGGCGAAGCTCGCCACCAGCAGTCTGGCCCGGGCGGCACGGATGACTTCCACGACCACCGAACTGGTGAGCCGTACGGGCACGGACGCGCTGGTCGGGCCGCTGACGGCCAACTCGGTCCGCTGCGCGTCGGTGCGCTGGTGCAGGACTGCGGCGCTGCGGAGCGCGAGCGCGACGGCGGAACCGGGAAGATCGGGTGCCTCGTGTCGCCAGGCGCTGGCCAGTCGTTCCGCGGGTGCGGCGATGGAGAAACCCGCACGTGCGTCGATGAGATCGGCCACCACGTTGCTGTCGCGGGCCGCCGCCTGCCGCAACACGCTTGCCCAGGCGGTGATATGGCCGGCGGGAAGGCCGGCGGCGATGTCCGCGAGCACCTCGGCGAACCGCTGGTGGCTCATGGGACGAAGAACCCGGAGCCGGGGTCGGTCAGGGTGTCGACCAGCAAGGTGCGGTCGAGGTAGTGGTTACCTCGCTCGCAGGAGGTTTCGGCCGCGAAGAGACAGGCGTGGCAGGCCGCGCCGGACAGGCGCGCGTGCACGGTCGGGTCGTGTTCCGCGCAGAGCGGGTCCGAGCTGCACAGCCGAGCGGCTTCCAGGGCCCGTTCGATGAGCGATCCCAGCCGGTCCTGCCGCCCGAGGGAGACCAGGCCGCCGAGGGTGCCTTCACTGTCTGGCGCCGAGGTGTACAGCAGCACGCCGGCGGCCGGTTCCTCGGCGGACCCGGGGTAGATGCGTTCGCCGATGCCGGCGGCGTTGTAACCGCATTCCAGGGCGAGTTCACGGATCAGCACATGGGCGAAGGTGTGCAGCAGGACGTACCGGGGGCCGGGATGCGGCGACGGGTCCAGCCCACGCTGCCGTCGCCAGTGGTCATGTGCGCGGGCCAGGAACTGCTCGCGTTGCTTGACCTGCGGACGGTGCTCCCACTCGGCGACCCGTTCCTCGGCCAGCCGCAGGAAGATCCCCTCTCCGCGCATCTCCGCGCAGGGCAGCCAGGTCGGCCGGCCGACGGTCAGCGGCGCCCGTCGCCGGTCGGGGGTGTCCAGCACGTCCCACTCGGGGGCGTCGATCCGGGTGAAGCCGTACAGCGCGGCTACCTCCCGGAGGCGGGGTGCGAGGACCACTTCCCGAAGCCAGTCCCGGTGCGGGAGCGGCACCGGCTCCGGTCGGATGGTGAAGTCGGGCAGCTCGACGGGAGTGCCCGAGGTGAAGGCCCGCCACTCGGGCGCACGCAGGTCGGTGTCGTCGTCCCCGGTGTCGTCGGCGGGCCCGTTCGTGGCGCGACGCTGGATCGCCGGCCAGACCCGCTCGACTCCGTAGGGCTTCAGCTTCGGCCAGCAACTCTGCGTCGGCAGGATCGCCTTGGCGGTGGCGGCGTCCAGGCCCGCGAGCACATGCAGCGTCGGCCACAGATCGGCGACCACCTGATCGACCGGATGCTCGGCGCGGGGGATGCTGAACACCGGCAGATGCATGGCGAACCAACTGTTGGTGGCGCCGAGGGCGAGCGTCCGCGCGGTGGCGGTGCAGGGCTCATACGTGCCGAGGTGCGGATGGCGCCCTCGGCAGGCGGGGAGGGTCCGCTCGGCCGGCAGGCCGATCGCCACGGACATGGGTCGGGACACGCCGCACTCACAGGCGATGAAGATGTTCGACGCTTCACCGGTGCTGCCGCGTTCAGCGAGCGTGAGCGAGTGACCGGGCCCGGGGTCGAAACCCCCATGCGCGACGTACGACCACGGAAAGTCGTCCAGATGACCGTTGTCGCAGGCGAGTACGAAGCGGGCCGGCACGGCGGTGGGCCGGGAGGCGCCGTTGCCCCGGCAGCCGTGCACGTAACGATTCTTGTCAGGTTGGGCGGGCGACGGGTGAAGGTCGAACAGCCCGGAGTCCACAGCGGCCAGACGGTTGCAGCGGGTGTCCGAGCAGCGCAGCCAGGTGGGGAAGAGCGTCACCGGCACGCCCACCCGCGTCCAGTCGGCGAACGGGTCGGAGGTCTCCGGCAGGTGCGGCGGCAGCCGGAGACTCTCCACCTGATTGCCGAGTCTGCGCCGGATCGCGGTCAGCAGCCGATCCTCGACCACCGGCGCCGAGTGCGTGAGATCCCAGTGCGTCAACCCGAGTGTCAGCACCGACAGGCTGGGTAGGTCGGCGACCGAGCCGACGCCGTACGTGTGCAGGAGTTGGTTGGGGCGGAGCGCACCCACCCGCAGGCTGCTCGGCTGGCCTCGGCTCATGACGGCACCCCCGGTCCGCCGGCAACGGGCGGCACGAACGGTGGTGGTTCGTCACCGACGGCACCACGTTGCAGTTGGAGCTGGATGGCTGGTTCCACGTCCCGCAGCGAGGTGGGGCAGGTCATCTGTTCCCAGACGCCCTCCTCCGGGCGGTGCAACAGGCCGGCGACGTCGTCGCTGTGGTGGGGTCGGTCGTAGGCCAGCCGCCGGGCGGGCCGGCTCCGCTCCCGCGCCCAGATGTCGAGGCGGGCCTCCAACTCGTCCTCTACCCGCTGGCGGACCGTGTTGTCGGCGGCCACCTCACTGCGGCGCTTGAGGAACCGTACGACGTGGTCGGCGAGTTGGCCGTGCCGCTCGAAGTCGGCGGCCCGGAGGTTGCCGTTGTAGGCGGGCTCCAGGCCGCGGACCAGCGCCATCAGCACCCCGGTCAGCCCGCGATCGATGGCCCGCTCGGCGAACGGGGTCACCGACAGCGCTTCGACCTGCCGGTAGACGGTGGCATGGAAGTGGTCGAACCGTTCGTAGTGTGACAGGTCGCGGGGACGGGCCCAGTTGTAGACGGTGAAGACCAGCCCCGGCGCGCGGCGGCCGACCCGGCTCGTCGCCTGGATGTACTCCGCCGCGGACTTCGGCTGGTTGGCCACCACCATCACACCGAGCCGGTCGATGTCGACGCCGACGGAGATCATGCTGGTGGCCAGGAGCACGTCGATCGGTCGAGGCGTGTTCTTGCCGCGAGCGCCGGTGAAACGCACCGCGAGCCGGTCCAGCAGCGGCCGGATCGCGTCCGAGGGCATTCGGGAGGTCAGCTCCTCCAAGTAGGGGTCGTAGCGGCGAGCGAGCCCACGCTCGTCGGCACGGATGAGACGGCTCGACACGTCGTCCTCGATCACGCGCCGCATCCCGCCGAGGTCTCGCAAGCTGTTGAAGTAGCCGACCAGGGTCATGTAGGGATCGGTCACCGGGTTGCGGCCGTACGTCTCGTGGAGTTTCTGCGCCGCACCGAGCACCGAGACGTACACCCGGATCAGGGTGGACCGCAGTCGATTGCCGTGCGCGCAGATGCCGACGTACCGGCGACCCGGGTGTTCTTCGGTCTCGCGTTGCCGGGCGAAGAAGCTGTCCCCGGCATCCACTCCAGGCGGTGGAAACACCCGTGTGCGCCTGTTGAACAGCGCCCCGATCTGCTGCTGCGCGCGCCGCACGGTCGCGGTCGAAGCGATGACCTTGGGCCGGGACAGGTGCCCCGGCTGCGGCTCCCAGCTCGCCAGCCGGTCCACCGCCGTCTCGTAGAGCCCGACGAGGGAGCCGAGCGGCCCGGAGATCAGGTGCAGCTCGTCCTGGATGATCAGGTCAGGTGGACGCATCCGCGCGCAGGTGACGACCCGGCTGCCGGGCCTGTGCGGCTTGCGCTCCCAGTCGGTGGACCGCAGATCCTCGGTGAGGTAGCCGTGCTGCGTGCAACGCTTGCCGACCTGGCCGAAGAGGGCAGCGGTCTCGCCCTTCCACGGCAACTGCGCGAACTTGTCCACGGTGGCGATCAGCAGCGCCGGCGGGTGGCGGTAGATCTCCTCGTCGACCAGGAGCACCGGCAGCCCGCGTTCGTCCTCGGGCGACAGCGCCCCGCTGGGGGACAGGCAGCCACCCACGGTGCTGAACGGGCACTCCGTGTCGGGGCAGAACACGAGGGTGCGCCAGAAGTCGCGATCCACGTCGATGTCCTTGCCCGGGTCGATCCTGGTGCCGCACCACGGACAACTGGTGAGCTGGTGCGGTGACCCGACCCCCCGGCTCGGGCGGCGTCGTCGTCGGTCGGTCAGCCAGTCCTTCGCGTCCTGGGTGCGGTTGGGCGTGACCCGGCCGCCGACCCACAGCCCGATCCGGATCGGCGTCTCACCCCAGGACCGCGGATCGGCGCGACGAAGGGTTTCCGCCGCACAGATCAGGGTGGCGGCGCGCTCGAACTGCTGGATGGTGAGCAGGCGCAGGGTATAGCGCATCAGCACGGCGAGCCCGGCTCCGCCGGTGAAGCCGTTGTAGTCCGGTTGCCGGCGGCGTACCCCGATCGTGAAGGCGGTGAGGCCGAGGTATGCCTCGGTCTTGCCGCCACCGGTGGGGAACCACAGCAGGTCGGTGACGGCACGGTCGATGTCGTCGCCGCGCTCCGGGTGCCGCGGGTCGGCGAGCGCCGGCAGGTTGATCAGCAGGAAGGCGAGCTGGAACGGACGCCAGCGGTGGTTTTCCGGCTGGTCGGCGGCATCGACCGCCTGCGCCAGCGAGAGCTGCGGCTCGTCCCGGCGGTAAGCGGCGGCGATGGTGTGCACACGTTGTAGGTACATCGCCCGGTTGGCGAAGCCGAACGCCGTGCGAGCCGTCGGGTCGACCGTGAGCAGGTCGATGCCGGCGGTGATCCGGTCGGCCGCCTCGCGGGCGTCGCGGAGCGCCTCCCGCACCTGGTCCGGGTAGGCACCGAGCCGGCGCGGCGGATCACCGGCGCTCGCCTCGTTCCGGTCGATCCAGGCCCGGTAACCGGTGACGAGGGGCCGCAACGCCGCGGTCAACGCCCCGGCCGGGCCTGCCTCGGCCAGCTCGGCGAGCCGCTTCATGTCCAGCTCCAGGTCGGCCAGCTCGGGCAGGTCCGCGTCCCGCGAGCTGTCCGGTACGTCGGTGAAGGGCAGTTCGTGCGTGGGGACCGTCGCGGTGCAGATCTTGATCGCTCGCAGGGGATCGGCGGGTGCCGGCTCGGCCCGGACGGCCGTGCCGTGTCCCACCGCGAACTCCGGGTGGAACCGGTAGGCCATCGCCGACCGGCGTCGCTCCGCCTGGTCGGCGGCGTCGCCACCGGCGACCTGGTCGGGCCGGGGCACGAAGACGGGCAGGCCCGGCTCGGGGCCGGTCACGCTCAGCTCCACCTGGAAGATCCAGCGCGCCGCATCCCGCGGCGACTTGCAGTCCTCCGCGTTGACCAGGAACAGGGAGACCAACCAGACTCCGTCGAGACGCCGGGCCCGGCCTCGTACGACGACCTTCGGCTGCGCCGGGTCGACGGACAACGGCTCGATCAGCCCTTCGCGCAGGTGCACCGGGACAGTGCCGCGCCGCTGGAGCCGTCGCCACACCTGGCCACCGGCATGTTCCTCCCGGTCGGAGGGGCCTCTCTCGTAGCAGCCCCAGGCAGCGGTCACCCGTAGCTCGGTGACCGCCGCCGGGACCGTGGCGGTGAAGCCGAATGCGGACGGGGCCAGACTCGGCACGCTCGGCGCGGCCGGCTCAGTGCCCCCCTCCACCAGATCGGACGGGGTCGCGTCGGCGACGCCGTCCTGAGTGGCCGGATCGATCGACTGACCGTTGGGGGCCAGCCGGCCGAGCACGTAACGGTCGAGCGGGCTTTCCTTCCGGGTCGGGAACTGCTCCGCCGGGTCGTCGAGCGGCCCGAGCAGATCGGCCAGGACCAGCCGCTGCAACTCGTCGCGGATCACCCGCTCATCCGGTACGGCGAGCACGTTCTGCCCAGTCATGTCGGTGACCGTAGCCTCTGGATGCGACAGGGAAAAAGGCCCGCTGGCGCACCGCGGCGGGGTGCGCGGAATCCGTTAGGCTACTGCGGGTCGTGGAAGCGGTGTTCCCGCAGGACAGGGCTCCGAGGCGAATCGAGGTGGCGAGATTTCCGAGCAGGTGACAGAGATCCTCGAGGAGTTGGATTCGCTCGGCCGAGCGACCGGCATCGAGTTCGACGACGCGCAGGACGCCCGGGCGGATCAGTCGATCGACACCATCCACACGCCGTTCGACCCCGAACGGATCGACGTGGTGACCCGGAACACCACCGTCGACCTGCTGTTGTCCCGCATCCGCACCGGCCGTGTCGATCTGCAACCCGACTTTCAGCGTCAGGCCGGCATCTGGAAGGCGATGGCCAAGAGCCGGTTGATCGAGTCGCTGCTGCTGCGGATCCCACTGCCCACCTTCTATGCGGCGGAGGGCGAGGACGAGGCGTGGGCCATGGTCGACGGGATCCAGCGCCTCACGACGATCGCGGAGTTCATCGAGCCGAAGGCGATCGGCCGCGACCCGTTGCGCCTGGTCAACCTCGAATACCTGGGCGCGGAGTACGACGGCAGGACGTTCGACGAGCTGCCCGGACGGTTGCAGACCCGGCTGCGGGAGACCGAACTCATCGTCCACCTCATCCGGCGGGGCACGCCGGATGAGGTCAAGTTCAACATCTTCGCCCGCATCAACACCGGGGGTCTGCCGCTCTCACGGCAGGAGCTGCGGCACGCCCTGATTCCGGGCAAGGGCCGTGAGATCCTCCGCGACTGGGCCGAGTCGGCCTTCTTCCGGTCCGCTACCCGCGACAGCGTACGCAGCGAGCGCATGGTCGACCGGGAGATGATCCTCCGATTCATCGCCTTCCGGTTGACCAGCCCGTACGACTACGACCACGATGACTTCGACCGCTTCCTGCGGGAGTCGATGGGCACGTTGAACACGCTTCCCGCCAGCCAGGTCGACCGGCTCTGGACGGAGTTCGGCATGGCGATGGGTGCGGCAAAGGGGATCTTCGGCCCGTACGCCTTCCGCAAGCGCGACCGTTCCGGCGGTGGCCGTCGCATGCCGATCAACAAGGCGTTGTTCGAGACGATCTCGGTCAACCTGGCCGAACTCGGTGGGCCCGGAATGGCGATTCTCATGGATCGACGCCAGCGAGTGGAGGACGAGTTCATCGGCCTGATGTCCGACGTCGACTTCCAGGGAGCCATCTCCCAGGGCACCGGTGACCCGGGCAAGGTGCGCATGCGCTTCGGGATCATCCGGGAGGTCTTCGAGTCGGTGATGGGCCGATGATCGATCGGGTACGGCTGGAGAACTTCAAGGCGTTCCGGCACATGGATCTCCCGCTCGCGCCGCTGACGCTACTCGGCGGCGTGAACGCGGCCGGGAAGAGCACCACCATGCAGGCGTTGGCGTTGCTGCGCCAGTCGTACGACGCGGGTGTGCTCGACCACCGAGGTGGCCTCCTTCTCAACGGCGAGCTCGTGGAGTTGGGCGTCGGGCAGGACGTGCTGCATGAGAACTACGCCGACGGCACGCACGGAGGCCGCATCTTCATCTCGGTCGCCGCGACGATCGATGGCGTCGAGAGCGTCTGGCGGGCCGAATACCGGACGGCCGAGGACCGCGAGGCCGATCTGCTCACCGTGCCGCAGGAGTCGAACGCCTCCGACCTGCCGTGGCCACCGGAACGGGCCGGCCTGTTCGGGCCGGGCTTCCAATACCTGCGAGCCGACCGGATCGTGCCCGCGGTGACCTACCCGAAGTCGTACGAGATGGCGGTCCGCCGGGGCTTTCTCGGTGTCCGGGGCGAGCATACGGTGAACTTCCTGCGGGCCCGCCAGGAGGACCGGGTCGCATCGGAACTACGTCATCCGGCCGGGAAGTCGACCGGCCTGCTGGACCAGACCGAGGCGTGGCTACGGGAGATCTGCCCCGGCGTCGACCTGAGGGCGGAAGACCTGCGTGGCACCGACATGGTGCGGCTGAGCTTTGGGTTCGGTGGCACGGCGGGCATCTCCTCGTCCAACATCCGCTACCGCCCCACCAATGTGGGCTTCGGGCTCACGTATGCGCTGCCGATCATCGTGGCCTGCCTGTCGGCGGCTCCGGGTCGGCTGGTCATGTTGGAGAACCCGGAGGCGCACCTGCATCCCCGTGGACAGACGATGGCGGCCCGGCTCGCGTGTCGCGCCGTCGCGGCGGGGGCGCAGTTGATAATCGAGAGCCACAGTGACCATGTGCTCAACGGACTGCGACTCGCCGTTAAGGAGCGGGTGTTGACGCCGGATCGCGTGGCGCTGCATTATTTCGACCGGAACGACGACGGTGAGATCGAGGTCAGCTCTCCCGAGATTGAGCCCGACGGCATGCTGTCGCATTGGCCCAGGGGTTTCTTCGACGAATGGGATAGGGCGCTCGATCGTCTACTCGACTGACGAGGAGTGAATCTTGCCCTTGCTGTTGGTGCTGAACGAGCTTTCCTACCGGGAAACCAAGGCGCGACGCGAGGAGATCTCAGATTCACTGCGAGGTCTGGTGCGGCTGCTGCGAAAGGTTCGGGAGCACCGCACCGACGTGGCTTTGGTGACCGAACGCGCATTCTTCGACCTCAACCTCGGCGACGACTACTCGGTCCGCGAGTGGGCGGGCGACGGGCGCAACCGCGATTGGCTGCGCTACCTGCTTGGCCTGCGCCAGCGCGCCCCGTTCCGGGATGTGGCGCCGGCAGATCTGCGCGACGGAACGGAATACCTCCACGATGGGCGACCGGCGGAGGGCCTGGGCACCGCGTATCAGGTGGGTGGGCTGGCGGTCAGCCTGTCCCTGGCGGAATCGTGGGAGAAGACGCGGCTCAAGCTGAGTCAACACGGCCTCGCCGAGGATGATGCGGGCACTGTCGAGGTCACCCGCACCGACGTGGACATCCGGCACGCCGCACGCTCTGAGCACGTCGAGCAGCATCGACAGTGGCTCTGCGACTCGGAGTTGACCCGCATCCACACCGGAGTCGAGCTGTGGAACGCACGCGACGACATCTTCCCGCACCTCCGGTTCCTGCCCCGCGTCGCTCACGACCTGCGCCGGCTGACACCTGCCTGGCTGCACCCGGTCAAGGAGCGGCTCGCCGAACTCGAACTCGCCACCGCCGCCTGGACGCCGACCCTGGACTCCGCTCCGCAGTGGCGGAGCAAGGTGACGCCGGAGAGTGACACGCGCAAGGCGCTCTGCCATTTCGAGGACACCGACGGCACCAGCCAACTCTTCGACTGGCACGCGCGGTTCACGCCGGGCGCGGGGCGGCTGCACTTCCGGATCGACCGGTCACGACAGCAGCTCGTGGTGGCGTACATCGGGGCCAAGCGGGTTTAGGCCGCCTGCTCGGCCGGGGCCGGGACGCCGCTGCCGGATCGAGGTGCGGATCACCGGCGGCGTGGGCGGACGTCGGCGACACCGCGGGCCGCGCCGGTCCGGCGCTCGCCTTCGACGGCTACTCGTGGGCCCGCTCGCTGACCGGCCTCAAGACCGAACAGGGGCGTTAGGGCGTCTCCTCCTCGACCAGCACCCAGACCTGCTTGAGGGGCAGCTCCGCACGAAGCTCGTCCGGAAGCCGGAGGTAGTTCCGGCAGACGGCGTCGATGAGGTCGTCGGCGTCCCACACTCGGATGCGAAAGTGCTGGTTGATCAGCAGTGCGCGAGCATGCCCGTTGAGACCGCCCCAGGCCACCAGCAACGCCTGATCCGCGCCGTGGCTGCTCAACGCGCCCTGGAGTTTCTGCACCACGTCAACGCCGACCGGGTTGGCGTCGCTCTTGACCTGCACCACTAGTCGAGGGCTGTCCAGGCCGAACGGCCCGCGACCGGCGAAGACGTCTACGCCCCCGTCGCCGGATGCCTTCGTGACTGTGCACGAGAAACCCTCCGCTCGCAGCACGGCAGCGACGAGATGCTCGAGCTTGTGCCCGGCATAGTGCTCGATCACCGTGCTGGTGATGCGATCGCGCGCGTAGCGTTCGACATCGACAGCCGGTGAGGCATCGGCCTCCACGTCGCCCGCCTGTGGCACATCCGAAGCGGCTGCTGCCGACGCGCCAACGGCAGGTCGCGCCCCGGGATCATGGCCCGATTTCAACACCTGGGCCATCCGCCACGCGCCGTCGTTGCGGCTCACCTCGCAAATAGTGAGGAACGCGCCCAACGTGTAGAGCAGATCCTGTTTGATCGCGGTCCGGGGAACATCGGTACGCAACCAGTGCACCGGCCGAACGTGGCGCCGTTCCGGGTCTGGATCGGTCAGATGCCGATAGCCGTCTACCACCTTGCCGAGGGCGATCTGCCCCGACGTCTTCATCGGCATCACCACGATGTCGCCCACCGCGATGCGCTCGCGCAGCGCCCAGAGCTGCCCGGTGTAGTTCGCCACCAGGTTCGGTTTTGCCTCAGGGAAGCCGGCCCGGACGCGTTTCGCCACGGCATCCCGGGTGGTCGCCTGCGTCAGGTCGTCAACCTCTCGGAATCCGCCTCCGGCAACCTGATTGTCGAGGGCCCAACCCGCGCGCTCGCCATGGCGGCCCGCTCGCACCAGCCAAACCCGTGGTGTCACCGATACTCCTCCTCGTCAGGGCAGCGCGTCCGGCACGCAGAACAGGCCGGTGTTTCCACGCGGGCGGCAAGACCATATCCGGCTGACCGAGTCGGACGCGTCAGATGGCGGCCGGGAAGTTGGCCTTGGCCGCGCGACCGACCAGGGCGGTGAGGGCGGCATCCACCCCGGCTCCGACGAGACCCCCCGCGAGCGGGATGCCCTTGGCCAGGGTGATGGCCGAACGCTGCGTCCCGTACTTGGCGAGGAGCATGAAGCCGACCCGCTCGTTGACCTTCCGAATGACGGCGATCGGAATCGCCTTGATCATTTGCGCGGTCAGCTTCGTGCCGACCTTGACGCCCACCCCGTGCAGCGTGCTCGCCAGCGTCCCGCCCGCCGTCGTGAGCGTAATGAACGTCTGGACGTGCGGGTCCGAGATGTCGTAGCCGCGAAGGTAGGCGATCGAGCCGACGAGTCGCGCGTTGATCACCAGTGATCCGGCGATGTTCGCGGGAAGCGTCAGGGGCATGGTCATGAAACCGCCCAGACCGGTGACGAACCCGTTCGTCGAGGCCGTAGCCACCGACTCCATGATGAGCCGATCGATCACCCGTTCGATCGCCGCCTCGCTCGCGTGGTCACGCAGTGGCCCGTCGCCGGCATCGACGACCTGGCTGCCTTCCTCCGGCCTGGCCTTGCTGAGGCGGGCCTCCGCATAGGGAATCGACCCGGTGATCGGGCCGACCCCATCTCGGATGACCTTCACGGTCGTGTCCTGGAAGAAGCGAACCACGGCATTTGAGACACCCTCATCCTGCTCGCCCGCGTCGGGCTCGTTCGCGGCCATCAGTTCACCTTCCGACATCGGATACCGGTTGTCGCGGATCGCTCTCAACGATCAGAAGAGCGCGTTCGGGGGAGCGAAGAGACCGTCGAGCAGCAGAGGTTCGGCCGAGGCAGCGTCTTCCGAGCGAGGCCGTGGAATGGGCTTGGCTCGCTTCGGCGACTTACGCGCTGTGCCGGCACGCGGCCCGGTACGTTCTTCCTCCCGATGACGCTCATGATTGAGTTCGAGCAGCAGGTCAAGCGCGTCGACCTGGGCGTCCGGGTCGATGGTGAACCGGATGCCCTGGCGGGTCTGGTGAAACCCGTGCTCGAGCGCGGGGCCAAACCGGTACGCCTCGGCCACCGCCTCGTCGACTTCGACGTGGATCTCCCGCAGGCGGCGGATGTCCGCGCTGGTCTCCTGATCGTCATGCACCAGGTTGTAGAGCTTCGTCAGCCCCAACTTCCGTTCCAGCATCACCGACCGCCGATACGAGTCCAACTCCGCCCCGACCCGCTCCATCCGCTCGGTCGACTCCGGCTGGGGAAAGGTTTCATAGACATCCGAAGGCGAGTAGTTGAGGTCGGCCTTCATCGTCGATGAGTTCTTCCAGGCCCACGAGCTGTGAAAGCTGCTGGACAGGAGGGTGAGGCTCGCCGGCTGCGCCGAGACGAAGACGCCGAGCTTGTGGGATAAAACCTGCCCAGTCGGAACGAACACGGGCAGTCCGGTTCTGCTGACCAGCGCGATCACCAGCACGCGATCGAGCCCTTCGACCGCTGAGTAGAGTTCGGGTCGGCGCCGCTCATACTGCCACCAGCGCTCCCGAGCGTTGACGCTGTACTTGTTGCCTAGCCGCTCCGGCTTGACCTTGTGTTCGACGATGGCGAAGCAGTCGGGATATTCCTGGGCCCGTTCGAGTGACCAGTTGTGGAAGTTGATGACCCAGCGGCGGGCCGAGCAGTCGGGGCGGCCGTTCAGGTCCTCGCCGTTGAGATAAGGGAAGAGCACGTCCGCATTGCGCGGGTCCCTGGCGATCAGCTCCTGCGCCTGCTCCGGCTCGAGCAGGAAGCCGGTGCCCAGGACATAGGAACCGATGTAGGACTGGTCGGCGTTGGCCGCCAGGCGATACGGCTTGCCGGTGACCCGGGACCGGGCGTCCAGCGACGGCGTGATGCCAGAGACCGGGCGGCCGTCGAGGACCGGCTGCTCGCCCTCGGCGACGTGACCGACCCAGAGCAGCGACACCTCCAGCGCGGCGGTGCCGGGCCACGGCTGCGACTTGTTCGCCCGGTACACCGTCCAGCCCATGTCGACCAGTTGGTCCAGGCCGACCTCCCGGGTGTCGCCCTGAGCGATCGTGTTGGTGGCGATGATGCCGACCCGGCCCCCGCTGGTGACGCTGAGACTGCGCAGCAGGAAGTACGAGCACAGGTCGGCGCTGCCCCGCCGACCCCGGCCGACCCGCTCGACCAGGTATTCGCGTACGTCCGGCCCGATCGCCCCGGTGAGGCGCTGGCCACCGACGAACGGCGGGTTGCCGATGACGGCGTCGAAACCGGCGCGGTTCACCACCTCGGGAAACTCCAGCGGCCAGTGCAGCGGGCGGATCGGCTCCGGCCGGGAGCCGCGCAACCATCCGTCAACGGTGATGACGAGGCGCTGCGCCAACTCCGGGTCGTCCGCCCCGCCGAGCAGGCGGTGCACGTCGTCGCTGATCCGGAGCAGGCGGTCGTCGTACTTCCGTTCCGGGTCGTCCTCGTCGTCGGCCGGATCCCACGGGCGACGCTGGGGCCGGACGGCGGTGGAGAGCGCGGCGCCGACCACCGCGTCGGCGGCCAGTCGCAGGACCCGGCCGAGATGTTCGACCTCGGTGAGCGCGGCTTCCTTGTCGGCGGCGTCGCGGACGTCCTCGACCACGGACGCGCCGATCGACTCACGCAGTCCGGTCATCTCACCGACCGTGTGATGCAGCCGGTCGACGAGGTCACCGAAGAGGCGGCTGTGCTGGAAACGGCCCGTCTCCGGGTCCAGGTGGAAGGCGGTGAGCTGGTCCAGCGAGGTGATCCCGACCAGCGAGTCCCCGCACCGCAACGCGTGGTCGAGGAAACCGAACGGCTTCCCCTTGGCCAGGGTCACCAGCCACAACGACAGCTTCGCCAGCTCCACCGCCATGTCGTCGCGGTCCACTCCGTAGAGGCAGCGGGCGGCGACCAGTCGACGGGCCGTGAGCAGCAGATCCTCCCGGTCCGGGTTGCCGTTGGCGAGGTCGGACAACTCGGCGGGCAGCCCGTCGCGCCGCCACGCCCGCACCACAACCTCGGCCAGATAGCGGCACGCCGCCACCAGGAAGGCCCCGGAACCCATCGCCGGGTCGAGCACCTTCAGCCGCAGCACGTCCTCGGCCGGCTTCGGCTCCCACCGCGCCTCGTCAGTGACGCCCTGCGCCGGGCCGGGGGAGAAGCAGAGCGGCGCGAGCGTGTGCGCCACGACCTCCTCGGCCAGCTCCCGCGGCGTGTAGTGGGTGCCGGTGGCCCGCCGGTCGCCGAACTGGGTGAACAGCACCGAGCCGGTGGGGAAGACGGTGGGCAGGTTCCGGAGGTCGGCGCGGAGGAGGCCCCACCAGGGGCGTACCCGTCGGGCCAGGTCGTCGTCGTTGTCGCAGGCCGCGTGCAGCGCGGCGAGCTGGTGCGGCGCGGGCGTCGCGGCGCGGGCCTTCGCCACCTGCCGGGCGGTGAGGCCGCATCGGGTGACCAGCCAGACACCCAGCTCCGACTCACCCCCGGCGGCGGCGGCCTCGAGCTCGGCCAGCGGCACCTCCGGCTCGTGCCTGCCGAGCAGACCGACGTACGGTTCCCCCACCCGCGCGCAGGAGAACTCCAACAGGCCCTCGTAGACGTGGCCGAGCTGCTCGACGCCGAGACTGGAGTAGCTGAGCTGCTCGGCCGCCCTGCCCCGGTGCCGGAGCACCAGCAGGGCGTCCAACATCTCGTGCACCACGCGATCGGTGACCGCCGCGCCCGCCAACCAGGCGAACCGGTCCGGATCGAACAGTGACCCCCCGTGCGCGGGGATGCGCAGGTCCGGGTGCTCGCAGCCGTCGTGCACCGCGCTGAAGAGCGCGAGCAGCCGGGGCCAGGCCGCCGTCCGCCGGTCGCCGACCTCGTCGCCGTGCAGATCCCGCAGGGCGCCGAGCTGGCCGTGCAGCGTGGCAGCAGCGTACGCCTGCGCGTACAGCGGATCGACCACCGGCAGCAGCCGCTGCTCCTCGGCATAGAGCAGAAAGACCAGGCGCATGAGTACGGTCAGCGAGCCCTGGTAGATCTCCCGGTCGCTGACCTTGCCGAGCAGCGCCCCCCCGGACTCCCGGTCCAGCCGGGCCAACTCGCCGACGAACAACTCCACCGCCCGACGGACCTGGTCGCCCAGCGTGGTGGTGACCTGGGTGAGCGCCTCGGCGCTGTGGGCCAACAACCCGGCGAGGCTGGTCGACGGTCGGCCGTCGACACCGGTCGGCGGGGTCAGCACCCGGGAGGCGGTGAGCAGGGTGGCGAACGCGCGCAACAGCGTGGGCTCCTCCAGCCACAGGTCGGCGTCGAAGACACCCACCCCGGTAGCCTCGCCCCGGCGGGCGTGCACCAATGCCCAGTGCTGCCCGTTGGTGACCAACGCCAGCGGCACGGCGGTGTCCCGGCAGATCTGCGCGGCGTGCTCGACCGGGGCCGCCCGGCCCCCACGGGCGACGGTGAGGGAGGTGCCGAACGGTAGCCGGTGCACATGCAGCCGAGCGGCCCGACCTCCGCCGGGCTGCGGACCGGACAACACCACGTCCGGCCGGGGACCGGCCTCGGCCTCCACCGCGCTGTGGGACCGGGCGGACCCCGGGTAGCGCAGCAGCTCACCGAGGATCAACTCGATCCAGGCCGGGCCGAGCAGGTCCGGGGCGTCCTGCACCTCCGCCCAACCCCGGCGGACCCGATCCCGTACGTCGTCCGGCACCGTGTCCAATCCGTGCGGCAGCGCCTCGACGAGCACCGGCACCGTCAGGAACGGGCCTTCCGGGCGTAGCAGCCCCAGCCACTCGGCGTGCTGTTCGTCGACGCGCTGCGCGGGCGGCCGGAACGGACGGCCGGTCGCGGCGCCGGCCCGGCGGGAGGAGCCTCGGGACTGGCGGGGGACGGCGGGCATCAGCGGGCACCTCGGGCCAGGGAGGCGGGGACCAGGAAGGTGACGGCGGCGGGGAACCACCGGGCCGTCGGGTCGGCGTATCGGCGGCGCAGCGCGTCGCCCTCCCGCTCGCGTTGCGCCGGAATGGCGCGCAACCGCGCCCGCAGCGCCTCCCGGTCGGTGTGCAACTGTTCCCGCTCGACGGCGAACAGGGTGGGCTGCTCCCAGTGCGGCTCGTCGGCGAGCTTGCCGCGGATCGAGGTCTCCAACTCGGTCAGGACCGCGTCGACGGCGGTGACCTCCTCCGCGCAGCGCCGGGCGAGCAGTCCGTGCAGGCTGCGTGCCCGCTGGTCGGCGCGGGTGGCGAGGGCCCGACCGAGTGCCTTGCTCAGGGCTGGCCACAGCTCGATCAGGCTCTGCCGGACCTGCTCGGCGGGAACCTGGTCGGTGGCGGCGGCGAGCAGGGCCGCCAACTCCTCCTGTCGGACCCGGGTCAGCTTCCCGCCCTCGATCGGCCCGCCGGCGGTGACGATCTCCTCGTGCAGCCGGGTGCCCTCCGCGCCGGTGATCACCACCCGGCCGTGCGCCACCAGTGCCGGAGTGCGGAGCAGGTCCCCGGGCACCACTCGGGCCGTGACCCGGCTGAGTCTCGCGCGACCGGCGCCGGCGTCGCCCCGGGCCTGTGCCCACAGCTCGGCTCGGAGCAGCCGGAGGCACATCTGCACCAGCCGGTGCCCGAGGTGCAGCAACACGACGTCGGTGCGCCCCACCACCGCGTCCGGATCGAAGGTGACCGGCCGTTCCCGACCGGTCACCGGGTGCAGGAGCCCGTCGTTGCGGGCTGCGGACCAGGCGCCGGGCAGCTCGGGCAACCGGAACCAGGGGCCCGGCACGCCGCTCGGAGTCGGCGCGTCGATCAGGTCCCGGCGGTGAGCCAGCCGCAGCCCGGTGCGAACCACGCGTTCCACGGTGGCGGGGATGAGGTTGAGTTCCGCGCGACTGCCCTTCAGCGTGTCGACGAGTCGTTGCAGATCCCGGGCCAGGTCACGTTCGACCCGCAGCCGCGCCCGGCTGGCCCGCCGGTCGATCTCGACGTCGGTCACCTTCCAGTCCGTCTGCTTGCCGGTCATCTTCTGCTCGATCTGGGTGGCGATCACCTCACCGGCGCTGCCCAGATCCGTGCGGATCGCCTCGACCTTCTCCACCGCCAGCCGGAGAAACGCCAACTCGTCCTCCAGCGAACCGTTGGCGTAGTCGATCTGCTGCCAGCCGGTCGGCACGAAGTGCAGCACCTCGACCCGGCCGGCGCGTTGGCCGTGCCGGTCGATCCGGCCGTTGCGCTGTTCCAGCCGGTTCGGGTTCCACGGGATCTCCCAGTGCAGCAGCCGATGGCAGTGCCGTTGCAGGTTGATGCCCTCGCTGGCCGCGTCGGTCGCGAGCAGGATCCGGACCGGGTCGAGGTCAGGGTGTTCGGTGAAGACGTTCTTGACGTGTTCGCGCTCGTCCGGGTCCTGGCCGCCGTGCAGCAGGGCGATCCGCTCCGGCGGGTAGCCGGCGCTGAGCAGCCGTTCGTGCAGCCAACGCTGGGTGTCGCGGTATTCGGTGAAGATGATGACCCGGTCGGGCCGCCACTCGCCGTCGGGCCGCACGATCGGGTCCAGCCAACGACGCAGCGCGGTGAGCTTGGCATCCGGCCGGTCCTGCGCCGCTCGGGCCCAGGTGCGCAGCTCGCCCAGGGTTGCCCGCTCCTCGGCCGACAGCGGCGCGGCGTAGCGCCGGACCGTGGTCAGGGCATCGGCTTCGGCGTTGCCGTAGGCGTCGTCGTCATCGGCCGTCTCGGCCAGCCGGTCGATCACCGGTTGCAGGACCCGCTCACCGCCCGACTGCTCCCGATCGCCGGTGGCGTCGTCGGCCCTGGCGGTCATCGTCGCCAGATGGGTGTCGACCGTCTCGGCGAACGCCTTCGGCGACGAGAAGAGCCGCCGCTTGAGCAGGGTGGTGACGAAGTCGGCGGCGATCTCGCCGGCCCGGCTGTCGGCGTTCACCCGGCGGCTCGCCGCGTAGCGGTTGAGCAGGTCGTGGGCGCGTCGCTCCGGGGCGGAGTAGTCGACCTCCAGGTAGTCGAGATGACGCTCCGGGAAGCGTGGGGTGCCGTCCCACTTCGGCGGCAGCTCGCTCTTGAGTCGACGCACCATCACCCGCGCCAACTGTTCGTCGGTCGGCTTGACGCCCCGGGCGAACCGACGGTCGTCGAGCAACTCCAACAGCGCGGTGAACGATTCGGTGAAACCGTTGTGCGGGGTGGCGGACAGGAAGAGCCGGTGCTCGCAGTGCGGAGCGAGCGCGCGAATGGCTTTTGTGCGCTGCGAGTCCACCGCGTAGCGGCCACGGCCGGACGGCGCACAGGTGTGCACCTCGTCCACCACCAGCAGGTCGAACGCGCGTGGATAGCGCGGTGTGACCGGCAGCACCTCGCGGAGCAGCCGCATGGGCCGATCCCGCTTGAGCCAGTCGACGCTCACGATCAACCGCGGGTAGTGCGTCCACGGATTGGTGTAGAGACCGCGGGTACGGCGTAGCTCGCGCAGCAGGGCCGCGTCGACGATGCGGAAGTCGAGCCCGAACTTGTCGCGCATCTCGTCACGCCACTGGCGGGTCAGACCGGCAGGGCAGACGATCATCATCGTACGAGCACGGTGGCGCAGCATCAGCTCCTGCATCACCAGTCCGGCCTCGATCGTCTTACCGAGGCCGACGTCATCGGCGATCAGCAGGTTGGTCCGCGGCATCGACAGCGCCCGGACCACTGGGTCGAGCTGATAGTCCTCGATCTCGATGCCGGAGCGGAACGGCGCCTGAAGCGCGGTCCGGTCGGCGGAGGCGATGGCACCCCAACGCACCGCGTCGAGAAACGCGTCCAACTGGCCAGGGGGATCGAATCCGTGTCGCGGATCCGGCAGCGTCGCGCTGTCATGCACCAACCGCCCCGGCTCCAGCTCCCAGATCACCCGCAACTCCTCGTCGCGGGCGTCGTCCTCGATGCTGACCAGGGTGGCCAGGTGTGGGATCTGGTCGGTGAAGACATGCGGATCGCTGCTGGCCACGTCGCTGTGAGCCACGTCAGCGACGACCCAACGACGATTGCGGACGGTAACGAGTTGGCCGGCTACCGGCGGCCCACCGATGTCGGTCGCCACGGTCATCCGGCTCGTACCATCGGTGTGCTCCTTCAGCCTGCGGGCCGTCCCGCCTGTTCCGATCATGCGAATCGCGAAGTGCCTACCCCGGATCGCAGACGTGAAGGTTAGACGACATTCCACATCGGAGACGCCGGTGCTCGATGTCCAGATGGACAAAGACGTCGATAGGGGGCCGGCAGTCGGGAATTCGACAGCATAGGCGGAGCCGGAAGGCCGCTGGCCCTCCCGCAGACGGTGGCGTACGCGCTCACCGCCGGCGGAGTGGGACGGGCGGCCCGGTTGTTCCGGCGCCGGACGGCCACTGCCGGTCCGCTGCGCGCCGAGGCGGGCTGACCCGGGCCGCTCCTGGACGTGCGCTCCGGCTACACCTGGATGTTGAAGCGTTGCAGCACCGACGGGGCGACCAGCCCCAGCGCGGCCAGCACGGAGAGCACCGTCATAGCGGTGCGCAGCACCACGGTCTCGGCCTTGCTGCCGGTGCGCAGGGCGATCTTGTTCGGGAGCCCGATCATCGTCCACATCCGGCGTTTGATCGGGATGGGCCAGAGGATCGGCACGCCGGCTCGGGTGATCATGTCGCCGAGGATGTGCACGAAACAGCCCACCCCGACCGCGAGGCCGATCATCGGATAGCCGCGGTCACCGGGCAGGTTGGCGAACGTGAACCAGGCCGCGGCGGCGGACACCAGCGTGACCACCACCCAGCCGGCGCGCTCGGCCCACTGGTCGAAGAGCCCGCGCAGCGCCAGGCCGATCATGAAGAAGAGGATGCCGACCACCGCCCACTTGCCGTAGTGGGCGCAGAGCGCGGTGGTACCCCAGCCGACGAGCACGGTGAACGGCACGGTGTGGGTCAGCGTGCGGTGCCCGTTGTTGCGGCGTGGATCCTTGCTGAGCTTGGTGGCGTAGTAGACGCCGAGCGAGATCTTCTCCACCACCTCGGCGACGAAGAGGCTGAACACGCCGAACGTGCGCGCCACGGTGGCGCCACCCTGGTTCCGGGTGACCTTGCCGGACAGGTCGAGGTCGGGGAAGAGCGCCCCGCCGGCGCAGACCGCGGTGCCCACCGCCACCGCCAGCGGTGTCTGGTGGTAGTCCGCGAACTGGGCCATCGCCCAGGAGCCGGTCAGCCACACCGCCGCGCCCGAGAGCGCGTGGGACGGTCCCATCATCTCGGCTCGCCCTTCCCGAAGATCTTGATCTACGAAACTACGCCACTGTAGTCAGCCGGTACGACGGCGGGGCATCACCCGGACGGTCCACAGGGGAAGGAGCAGCCGGGGACGCCGAGGTTCAGCCCGCGGTACGGGTGGGCCGGACCGTGCCGAGGCTCGCGCGGATGACCGCGAACTGTTTCGAGGCCGCCTGCCAGTCGGCGTCGGACGTGGTCCAGCCGAGCGTCCAGCCGGCCCGCTCGCCCGGCAGTACGCGCAGCGCGTGCATCCGCTCCCCGTACGGCGCTGTCCACAGGCACTCCCACGCCGCTCCCGGGCCGTCGGGCTCCAACCGGAGCTTCTGGTACAGCGGCAGCCGGCCGGCGGATTTCAGGTCCCGCTCGGACGACTTCAACCGGCCCACCGGATCGCCGCCCGGGTAGGGCTCGACGCCGAGGATGCGCCGGGTGGCCGGGTCCTGGAAGCAGGTGGTGTCGCCGGAGCGCAGTTGCAGCCAGCCGGCGGGCAGCGCGATGCGGAAGCCACCGGTGTCGGCGGGCCAGACCCAGCCGGCCGGAACCGTCACCGGCGGGTTGTCGGGGGGCGGACCCTTGCGGACCGGTGTGCCGGCCACGTCGGGCCGGACGCAGGGGAACGGCGGGGGCGGCATGCCCGGCCCGGGCGGGCGGTCCCAGGGGCGGACGACAGCCTCGGTGGACGTGCTCGCCTGCGGTGGATCGTCGTGGCCGCCGCTGATCGCCAGCGCGGTGCCCACGCCCGTCGCCACCGCCAGCAGCACGGCGCCCAGCACGAGCCCCCAGCGGTGCAGCGGGTTCCCGTCGGCGGCGGGCAGCGGCGGGTCGGCGGGGCGGGGGACCCCGGCGGGGCGGGGCGGGGCGGGGTGCACAGCGCCGCTGTCGACCGGCCCGCTGTGCGCGACCGGGGGAGGCTTGGCCACCGGCGCGGAGCCGGGACCACCGATGCGCACCGGACTGAGGGCGTCGGCGCGGGGGGCCGACTCGGGCCCGCCCGGGCTGCCCGGATCGACGAAGCTGGTGAGGACCGTGGGACCGAGACTGATCGGGCCGGGGCGGGCCGGCCCGCCCCGGGGCGGGTCCGGCTCCGTGGCGGCGGCCGGGTCGTTCTGCCCCGGCGGGCCGGCCCGGCCGCGCTCCGGTGCGCCTGCGGGGGCACGACCCGGGGCCCCGGCCCGGTCCCGATCCGGGTCACCGGCCCGGGCGTGCTCCGGCGGCGCGGCCCGGCCGACGGCGACCGGGCGATCGGCCGCACCCTGGCGATCGGCCGCACCTGGGCGGTTGGCCGCACCGGAGCCGGCAGGTGCGGCCGGGCCACCGGCCGCGCCCGAACCTCCGTCGGCGGCCGGACCGCCTGACGCATCCGGGCGGCGGTCCGCATCCGGCCCGCCGGCCGCGGACGACGGGGACGGGAGGCCGCCGGAATCCGAGCGGCGGCCGGCCGAACCCGGCACGTCCGCCGGTCCGGTGGCCTCGGCCGCGTCGCCCGGTGGCGGCGCGCGGTCGCCCTCGGCGGGCGGGGCCCACTCGCTGCGCTTCGCCGCCCGGTTCCACGCCCGCGCGGCGGCGGCCGGCGGCATCAGGTCCGGGTAGATACCGCCAGCTGGTGCGGCCGGGCTTCCCGGGAGCGCCGCACCGTCACCGGCGGCGCCGCGTGCCGGGACGTCGGCCTCGCGGCCGGCCCCCGCCCGGTCGGAGGACGCGGCGGTGGCGCGGCCGGCGGACCCGGCGGCCTCCGCGTCGGCCTCCGACACCGCGGCGACGCCGAGCAGCCGGGCCGTCTCGCGGTGCCCCATGCGGGTACGCGGATCGCGGCGCAGCAGCCCGGCCAGCACCGGCGTCAGCGGGCCGGCGTGCGGCGCCGGGTCGGGCGGCCGGGTGGCGAGTGCGGCGAGCGTGGCCATCGCGGTGCTGCGGGCGTACGGCGAGCGGCCCTCCACCGCGGCGTGCAGCGTCGCGCCGAGCGACCACATGTCCGCCTCGACGCTGGACACACCCTCGGCGGCCCGTTCCGGGGCGACGTACTGCGGGGAGCCGAGGACCAGGCCGGGACGGGTCATGGCGCCGTCGCCGCCCTCGAACACGGCCAGCCCGAAGTCGGTGAGCAGCACCCGCCCGTCCCGGGCCAGCAGCACGTTCGCGGGCTTCACGTCCCGGTGCAGCACCCCGGCGTCGTGGGCGGCGCGCAGCGCGGCGAGCACCGACAGGCCGATCTCGGCGGCCCGCCCGGGCGGCAGCGGCCCGTCGCTCTCGATGATCTCCTGGAGCGAGCGGGACGGGACGTACTCCATGATCAGCCAGGGCTCACCCTGGACCCGGACCACGTCGTAGACCCGTACCACGTTGGGGTGGTTGAGCCGGGCGGACGTGCGCGCCTCGCGCAGCGTACGGGCGCGCAGCTCGTCCCGCTCGTTCTCGGCGAGCCAGTTCGGCGGCACCACCTGCTTCACCGCGACCTCGCGTTGCAGCTCCTCGTCGCGCGCCCGCCAGACCTGGCCCATCCCGCCGCGGCCGACCAGTTCGAGCAGGCGGTACCGCCCCGCGATCACTACCTCCCGCACCGCACTCCTCACCGCTGGTCAGTGGTCCACAATAGCCAACGGATCGGACGGTACCTATCGCATGTCAGTGCGTCATGTCCTCCGGGGGCCTAACTTGCCGCGCCGGCGAGCAGGTTCCCCTCCGGCACGGCGATCGGGGACCGGTCGCCGGCGAGCAGGGTGGTGGCCCGGCGGGCCTGGAACGCGTCGTGGTCGCGGCGGGCGGTCGCGTAGGCGGCAGCGGTCCGGGCGGCGATCGCCGACCAGGTGTAGCGCCGGCTGACCATGGTCCGCGCCCTGCGTGCCACCCGCCGGGCGAAGACCTCGTCGCCGAGCAGCCGGTCGACGGCGCCGGCCAGCGCGTCCGGATCGCCGTGCGGGAAGGTCACCCCGGTCACCCCGGGCTCGACGATCTCGGCCAGCCCGCCCGTGCGGGCCACCGCGAGCGGCGCTCCGGCGGCCGCCGCCTCCAATGCGATCATGCCGAACGGCTCGTAGAGGCTGGGAATGACCGTGGCGTCGGTGGCGGCCAGCACCGCGGGGAGCTGGGTGGCGTCCATGAAACCGGCGAACCGGACCGTGTCCCCCAGGTGCAGCCGCCGTGCCTGGTCGACCAGCTCGTCCCGGTACGGCCCGTCCCCGGCGATCACCACCCGCAGGCCGGGGTGTCGCTTCGCCAGGTGCGGCACCGCGTGCACCAGGTGCTGCACGCCCTTCTCGTAGACCAGCCGGCCGGCGTACCCGACGAGCGGGCCGCCCGCCGCGAAGCGGGCCCGGGCGGAGGCCACCGCGTGCGGCCGCGCCCGCCAGACCCGGTCGTCGACGCCGTTGGCGACCACGTCGATGCGCCCGGCCGGTACGCCGAACAGCCGTGCCACCTGGTCGCGCATGTAGCCGGAGCAGGCGATCACCCGGCCCGAGGCGTTGCTCAGCCAGTGCTCGACGCCGTGGATGGTGCGGTTCATCTCCTCCGGCAGCCAGCCCTGGTGCCGGCCCGCCTCGGTGGCGTGGATGGTGGTCACCAGCGGGACGTCCAGGTGCTCGGCCAGCGTGACGGCGGTGTGCGCGACCAGCCAGTCGTGGGCGTGGATCACGTCGTAGGTGCCGGTCGAGGCGGCGCGCAGCGCGGCCCGGGTCAGCGTGTGGTTGAAGGCCATGGTCCAGGCCAGCAGCGAGCCCGTGGCGAGCGGGAACCGGACCGGGTCCTCGGCGGCGCGGACGACGCGTACGCCGTCGGCGTACTCCTCCAGGGGAGCGCCCTCGGCGTGGCGGGTGACGACTGTGACCTCGTGTCCGGCGGCGGCCAGCGCCACTGAGAGGGCGTGTACGTGGCGGCCGAGCCCGCCGACGAGCACCGGCGGGTACTCCCAGGAGAGCAGCAGCACCCGCAGGCGCCGGGCGGGCTGGATGTCGATCACTTCGGCGTCGGCTGACACGCGGCCCCCTTTGAGTTGTGGCGTCCCCACCCCGGGCGGCGTCGCCGCGGTGTCCGGTGGGGTCGTCGCCCATCCTGCCGAGGGGTCGATAACCGGCGGCGACGCGCCGGTTGCCGGTCTGTAACGCGTTACCGGCGCATCCGCCGCGCGCGCAGCAGCTCGGCCACCGACCACGCCTGGAACGGGCAGCCGGTGGCCGCGTGCGGGGGCGTGCCCTCGGCGGTCTCGCTCACCGAGCCGAGGCCGTCCTCGGTGAGGTGGCCCACCAGTCCCACCAGCAGGTCGTCGGTGGGCAGCCCGGCCCGGCGGTACGCGTCCAGCAGCGGCCCGGTCAGCCACGGCCAGACGGTGCCCTGGTGGTACGCGGAGTCCCGCTCGGCGGGCCCACCCCGGTGCCGTCCGGTGAAGCCGGGGGAGTCCGGGGCGAGGCTGCGCGGGCCGAGCGGGGTGAACAACGCCTCGGTGATCCGGCGCAACGTCACCTCGTCCGGTTCCAGCGGCGCGTGCGGCAGCGACCAGGCGAGCAGTTGGTTGGGGCGCAGCAGGTCGTCGTCGTGGTGCGCGGCCCCGCCCAGCGGGTACGCGGGCGCCGGTGCGTCCACCACGTCGTGCAGCCAGCCGGCCGGGGCGGGGAAACGCTCCCGGAACGCGGCGGTGGCCCGGTCGTGCAGGGCGTGCAGCCCGGCGGCGTCGCGTCCGGCCAGCTCGGTCAGCTCGGCGAGCCCGGCCAGCCCGTTGATCCACAGCGCGTTGACCTCGACCGGCTTGCCGGTACGCGGGGTCACCGGCACGCCGTACACCCGGGCGTCCATCCAGGTCAGCGCCACGTCCGGCGGGCCGCCCTGGGCCAGCAGCCCGTCGGCCGGGTCCACGCCGATGCCGTACCGGGTGCCCGCCACGTGCGCCTCGACGACGCCGTGCAGCGCGGGCAGCAGCTCGTCGCCGAGGTCGGTGTCGCCGGTGACCGTGACGTGCCGGTGGACCGCGTGCAGGAACCACAGCGTTGCGTCCACGGTGTTGTACTCGACCCGGCCGGTGTCGGCGGTGTTCGCCAGCATGCCCTCGTTCAGCGTGGCCGCGTACGCCCGCAGCAGGTCCCGGCCCTCGTCGGCGCGGCCGGTGCACAGGAACAGGCCCTCGTAGGAGATCATCGTGTCCCGCGACCAGGCGCCGAACCAGGGGTAGCCGGCGACCACGTCCGGGCCGGTCGCGGTGCGTACCACGAACGCGTCGGCGGCCAGCGCGAGCGTCGCCTCGACCGCGTCGCCGGGTTTCGCCGCGGCCACCACCGCCCGGCTGCGCCGCCGGGTGGCCTCCACCACCGCGGTCGCCGGTGGCGGCTCCTCGGCCAGGTCGTCCGCCCAGGCCAGCACCGACACGGTAGCGCCCGGCTCGTCGAGCGCGCCGGTGAACCGGCCCGCGTACCAGAGGTCCTCGTCCGGGTGCAGGCCGCGCTCGGCCTCCACCCGGTGACGCACCCCGTGCCACCACTGCCCCTCCGGGGTCCAGTCCGGCCCGGACAGGCGGTACGCGCCGTCGACCACGGCGCCGCCCGCAGCCGGCTCCAGCCGGGGCGCCGGGCCGTCCGCCCGCCGCTCGCCGTGCGCGTCGCGCCAGGTGCAGGCCGCCGCCAGGTCCAGCCGCACCGGGCCGCCGGAGATCAGCCGGTGCACCACCGCCACGCAGGAGCGGCCGTACGTCATGGCGATCTCCCGCTCGATCACCACGTCGCCGATGCGCCAGCGCCAGCGCGGCACCCCGTCGGCCAGGTCGAAGTGCTCCAGCAGCTCGAAGCCGCGCGGGTCCACCACGCCCGAGGACCACTCGTGCGCGCCGAGGCGGACCTGCCGCCCCGACGGCAGGGTCACCGCCGGATCGAGGCTCACGAGTCCCACCTTGCGGGACGCGGGCGTGTCACCGGCCACCACGAGCAGTCCGTGGTACCGGCGGGTGCGCAGCCCGGCCACGGTGCCCATGGCGTACCCGCCGCGCCCGTCCGTGACCAGCCATTCCCGCGCGGCGGCGGTGGACAGCTCGCCGCAGACCCGCGGCCCGAAACGGATGTCGATCAACTTTCCTCCACCGGCAGCGAGGTGTGACATGCCACGGCGACAATGGCCGCTGTGGAGAAGTACCCGGGCGGCGTCGAAGATGAGCCAGTGATCACCGACCGGTCGACCTCCGCGTCCCCCGACCCCGAGCGGCACCGGCTCGCCCAGGCCGACGCCGGGGAGCAGGACTGGCGCGCATGGGGCCCCTATCTGTCCGAGCGGGCGTGGGGGACGGTACGGGAGGACTACAGCGAGCACGGCACGGCGTGGGACTACTTCCCCCACGACCACGCGCGGTCCCGAGCGTACCGGTGGAACGAGGACGGCATGGCGGGCGTCTGCGACGACCGGCAGACGTTCTGCTTCGCCCTCGCGCTGTGGAACGGGCGCGACCCGATCCTCAAGGAGCGGATGTTCGGCCTCGGCGGCGACGGCGGCAACCACGGGGAGGACGTCAAGGAGTACTGGTGGTACCTCGACAGCACCCCGACGCACTCCTTCATGCGCTGGCGCTACCACTACCCGCAGGCCGCCTTCCCGTACGACGAGCTGGTCGCGGTGAACGCGCTGCGCGGCCGGGACGACACCGAGTACGAGCTGGTCGACACCGGCATCTTCGACGACGACAGGTACTGGGCGGTCACAGTCGACTACGCCAAGGCGTCCCCGGCGGACATGTGCGTGCTGGTCACCGTGGCGAACCGGGGAGACCAGGACGCGACGCTGCACGTGCTGCCCACGCTGTGGTTCCGCAACACCTGGGCGTGGGGCCTGCCCGGCACCGACCGGGTGCCGAGGCTGACCGGCGAGGAGGCCGGGACGCGCGGCGGCGCCCGGCTCGTCGGTGACCACTGGGTGCTCGGCCAGCTGCTGCTGGAGGGCGACGGCGACCCGGTGCCGCTGCTGTGCGACAACGAGACGAACGCCGAGCGGCTGTGGGGGCTACCAGGGCGGTCGCCGTACCCGAAGGACGGCATCAACGACCACGTGGTGGCCGGCGCGGACACCGTCAACCCGGAGCGCACCGGCACCAAGGGCGCGCTGCACTACGTGCTGGACGTGCCGGCGGGCGAGAAGCGGCAGATCCGGTTGCGGCTGACCCGTACCGCGCCGCCGCCGGCCGCCGCGCCGCCCGCCCCGGCCGACCTGGGCGACGGGTTCGACACCGTGCTGTGGGCCCGCCGGGCCGAGGCGAACCGGTTCTTCGACAGCGTCATCCCGGCCGCCGCCACCGCCGACGAGGCACTGGTGGCCCGCCAGGCCATCGCCGGGCTGATGTGGGGCAAGCAGTTCTACCACTTCGACGTCGAACGGTGGCTGGCCGGCGACCCCGGCTCCGCGCCGCCGCCGGCCGGCCGCCGGCACGGGCGCAACAGCGCCTGGTGGCACATGAACAGCTTCGACGTGATCTCCATGCCGGACCCGTGGGAATACCCCTGGTACGCGGCCTGGGACCTGGCCTTCCACTGCGTCACCATCGCCCGGGTCGACCCGGGCTTCGCCAAGGAGCAGATCCTGCTGCTGCTGCGCGAGTGGTACCTGCACCCCAACGGGCAGATCCCGGCGTACGAGTGGGCGTTCGGGGACGTCAACCCGCCGGTGCACGCCTGGGCGGCGCTGAAGGTCTTCGAGATCGACGGCGCCCGCGACCACGAGTTCCTCGCCCGGGTGATGCACAAGCTGCTGCTCAACTTCACCTGGTGGGTCAACCGCAAGGACACCGGCGGCAACAACGTCTTCGAGGGCGGCTTCCTCGGGCTGGACAACGTCGGCCCGTTCGACCGCTCGGCCGCGCTGCCGGTGGCAGGGGTGCTGGAGCAGTCCGACGGCACCGGCTGGATGGCCATGTACGCGCTCAACCTGCTCGACATGGCGATCGTGCTGGCCGAGCACGACCGCACGTACGCCGACACCGCCACCAAGTTCTTCGAGCACTTCGCGTACATCGCCGCGGCGGCGTACCACCAGGGGCTCTGGGACGCCGAGGACGCGTTCTTCTACGACGTGCTGCGGCTCGCCGACGGCACCAAGGTGCCGCTGAAGGTCCGCTCGGTGGTCGGGCTGCTGCCGCTGGCCGCTGTCACCCGGCTGACCGCCCGGACCATGCGCCGCCTGCCGGAACTGGGCGCGCGGCTGCGCTGGTTCCTCACCAACCGCCCCGAGTACGCCGAGGTGATCGGCGCCCGCCGGCTCGGGCCGGACGGCCGCCAGCAGCGGCTGCTGTCGATGGTCGCCCCGGACCAGGTGGTACGCCTGCTGGCCCGGATGCTCGACACCGACGAGTTCCTCTCCGAGTACGGGCTGCGCACGCTGTCCCGGGCCCACCTGGACAAGCCGTTCACAGTCATGCTCGGCGGGCAGGAGTTCAGCGTCGGCTACGAGCCGGCCGAGTCGACCAGCGGCCTGTTCGGCGGCAACTCCAACTGGCGCGGCCCGATCTGGATGCCGACGAACTTCCTGCTGATCAGCGCGCTGCGCGACTACGCCGCGTTCTTCGGCGACGACCTCCAGGTCGAGTACCCGACCCGGTCCGGCGTCAAGCGCACGCTGGACGAGATCGCCGACGACCTGTCCGCGCGGCTGATCTCGCTGTTCACCCGCGACGACTGGGGACGGCGGCCGATCTACGGCGCCGCGCAGCTCTTCCAGACCCACCCGGACTGGCGCGACCTGATCTGCTTCCCGGAGTACTTCCACGGCGACAACGGCGCCGGCCTGGGCGCCTGGCACCAGACCGGCTGGACCGCGCTGGTCGCCGACCTGATCCTCACCTTGCGTCGCTGACGCGGCCAACCCTCACCTTGCGTCGCTGACGCGGCCAACCCTCACCTTGCGTCGCTGACGCGTGGGGCGCGGCGGGACACCGCCGCGCCCCGCCCGTTCACGGCAGCGGCAGGAACGCCAGCCGGGCGTGGTACTCCCCGGCCACCGTCACCGTGTCGCTGCCGACCCACAGGCCCCGGTCGGTGGCGTACAGCTCGCCGGTGCCCACCCCCCGGTCCTTTGTCGGGTTCCACGGCAGCGCCTTGCCCGTGGTCGGGTGGATCGCCCCGATGCCCGGCCGGGACACCGCGCCCGGGCCGGCCGAGTTGCGGCCCTGCGGGTTGTCCAGCCAGCGCTGGTGCCCCCCGACGTAGACCGCCGCGCCGGTCACCGCCACCGACAGCAGCGTGTCGCCGCCGGTGTAGTTGGCCCAGGTCGGCTGCTTGCCGCCGGTGGCCGTGCCGAACTCGAAGCGCGCCGCGGTGTCGCAGAGCGTGCCCGGGAACGCCGCCCCGGTGGTCACCACCGCGAACCAGGTGCCGTCCGGGGAGATGTCCACCCCGCGCAGGTACGACGGCATCGACCGCGCGCACTGCGGCTGGTAGCGGTCGGTGGCCCAGCCGGAGAGCGTGGCGCCCGCGCCGGACAGGTTCGCCACCGCGAGCTGGTGCCGCGCCACGCTGGCGACGGTGCTGAAGTTGCCGGCGAACACCAGCCGGGTGCCGTCGGGGGAGACGTCCAGCGCCTCGACCTTCACCGGGGCCGTCGCGCCGGAGGTGGTCTTGCGCGGGCCGGCCAGGTTCAGGTTGACCGACGCGTCGGCCGCCCCCGTGGTGGCGTTCACCGCCGCCAGGGCACGGCGGGTCACCCCGCCGACGGTCTGGAACGCGCCGCCGACGATCAGCCGGTTGCCGACCAGGCGCATGTCGTTCACCTGGTTGTTCAACGCCGGCGTGGAGAACCCGGCGACCCGGGCACCGGTGGCCGCGTCCACCCGGGCCAGCCGGGACGCCGCGGTGCCGTTGACAGTGGTGAACGCGCCGCCGATGTAGAGCGAACGGCCGTCCGGCGCGGCGGCGAGCGCCTTGACCGCGCCGTTCACCTGCGGCCGGAACGTGGTGTCGATCCGGCCGGTGGTCGCGTCCAGCGCCACGAGCCGGGGCATCGCCAGCTGGGCCGACTGACTGGCGTTGCGCACCTTGGTGAACGTGCCGGCCACGTACACGCGGTTGCCGATCTGGAGGATCCGGTGCACCGTGCCGTCCAGCGCGTGCGGCGTCCAGTCGACCGGGTTCGTGCCGACCACTGTGGTGTGCGCGGCGTTGACGGCGAGCGCCGGGGAACCCGGCAGTGCGGCGCCCGCGACCGCCAGCGTCGCGGCCACCGCGACGGCCACCCGCCGCCGGCGTCCAGGTGGATGATCAGGTGAGGTCTTCATGGCCGAAGCATGCCGTCCGACCAGGGATTCCGCAGTCGGGTAGCCGCCGGTAACCGGCCGCCGACCGGATAAACCGCGTGGCCCGTCCGGCGGCCGGGCAGTACGGTGTCCGGGGTCCACGAGGGAGGGATGCGATGCCGCCGCGCCGGGAGGCCGCCGTGCTGGTCTTCGACGCCGACGACACGCTCTGGGAGAACAACGTCCTGTTCGAGCGTGTCATCGACGACTTCCTCACCTGGCTCGACCATCCGACGCTGGACCGGGCCCGGATCCGCGCGGTGCTCGACGACATCGAGCGCGCGAACGCCGTCGCGCACGGCTACGGCAGCAAGGTCTTCCTGCGCAGCCTCGGGGAGTGCCTGGAGAGGCTGCGCGAGCGTCCGGCCACCGCAGGGGAGCGCGCCGAGATCGATCAGCTCGCCGCCGCGCTGGTCGGGCACCAGGTGGAGCTGATGCCGGGCGTGGCCGAGACGCTCGACGACCTGGCCGGGCGGCACGAGCTGCTGCTGCTGACCAAGGGCGAGCGCGAGGAGCAGCAGCGCAAGCTGGACGCGTGCGGGCTGCTGCACCACTTCCGGGCCGCGCACATCGTGCCGGAGAAGGACGCCGACACCTACCGCTGGCTGGCCCGCGAGCACGCCTTCGACCCGGCCGCCGCGTGGATGATCGGCAACTCCCCGCGCTCGGACATCCTGCCCGCGCGGGCCGCCGGGATGAACGCGGTCTTCATCCCGAACGAGAACACCTGGATCCTGGAGCACGACGAGCTGGACCCGTCCGACTCGCGGGTGATCCGGCTGGCCGCGTTCCCCGACCTGGTCCAGCACTTCTGAGCGGGCCGGTAACGTCCGGAGGGTGCCGCTGACCTTCCCGTCGCACCTGGCGCCGGTGCTGCCGCTCAAACTGTGGCGGCCGGGCTGGTTCGACGGCGTGGCACTGTGCACCGGCGCGGTGGCGCCGGACGTCGCGTACCTGTTCACCGGCACGCGGCTGGCGCTCGGCATGCGGACGCACACGCTCGGTGGACTGCTCTGGTGGTGCCTGCCGGTCGCCATCGCGTACGCCTGGGTGGTGCGCCGCGTGGTCGCCGGCATCGCGGTGCACCTGCCCGCTCAGCGGTTGTTCGGCTGGCAGTGGTACGCGACGCTGGCCCGGGTACGCCACCCGTGGCAGGTGACCGTCTGCTCGGCGCTCATCGGCGCGTTCAGCCACGTGGCCTGGGACCGGGCCAGCCACAGCGAGCGGTTGCCCCGTCTGCTCGGCGTCGCCGACTTCCACGCCCTGACCGGCGTGTACTGGTACCAGTTCGCCGATCTGGTGACCGGTCTGGGCGGCGGGCTGCTGGTGGCCGGGCTGGCCGTCTACGAGGCCCGCCGCGGGCTGCGGTCCGGTGACGTGCCCGTACCCGGGCCGGAGGCGAAGCCGAACGTGTTCTGGCGGGTGGCGCTGGCGGTCACCGGGCTCGGCGCGCTGCTGCTGCCCGCGCTGCCGGCGGCCGGCGTCGCCGCCCCGGCCGGCGTACGGGCGCTGCACGTGGTCGCGTTGGCGCTCGTCGCCGGGGCGGTGGCGGCCCGGACCGGCCCGCCGTCGCCCGCCGGGCGGACTCGGCGTCTCGAAGTCGAACAGCGCGAAACCGGCTGACCCCGTTACGCCGACATGCCGCAATTCCGCATAGACATCAATCACAACCGCAGTCGTCGGTCATCGCTTGTCCGGCCTGCGCGGACGCGCCTAACCTGAGCCGGCGCCCATGCCTCGTCGGGGTGAGGCGGGGGCGCACCGGAGTCCGGTGGTGAGAGCACCGTGGAGCTGAGTGCGGGCATACCGGCTCGCCGTGCGGAGCCCGGCGGAAGGCGTCGTGCCACGCCTGCCGCGCTCCCGTGGCGCAGACCGCTACCCAACCGGACGGCCGGGGTCAGGACCGGGGAGTTGCGGACCCGGTCCTGACCCGTCCGGCGCCCTCCACCAGCACGCTGGATCGCCGCCCGGATCGCGGGTGGGACACCCCTGGTGCGCGGGCCGGTGACGGAGCGACACTGAGTCATGACACCTCAGCGCGTACCGCTGCTCGCCGGTCTGGTCGTGCTGTTCGTGACGGCCTGCACGGCGACCGGCCACGACGGCGCGTCCCCGGCGCCCACCCCGACGGTCGCGGCGGCGTCCGCGCCGGCCCTCACCGACGCTCCGGAGGCCACCCCCACCCCGCCGGTCCCGACCGATGCCGCGTCGGCCGCCGAGTCCTGGCGCGTCACCTGGGGGTGGGCGGTGCCGGGCGGCCCGGCCCGGGTGACCCATCGGGTACGGGTGCCGGTCACCCCGCCGCCCGGGGAACCGCTGCCCGTCCTGGTGGCGATCGACGTCGGTGACCATCCGGCGGAGGGGTTCAGCCGGATCACGTTCGCCTTCCGCGGTCCCACCCCGTCCTACGAGGTCTCCTACGTGCCACAGGTGGTGACCGAGGGGCGGGGCGCGCCGGTCACGCTGCCCGGCACCGCGTACCTGTCGGTGCGGTTCGATCCGGCCCAGGCGCACGACGCCCGCGGCGGCGGAACGGCGGACCTGCCGCCGGCGGCGATCCGCTTCCCCACGCTGCGCGGATGGGCGGTGGCCGGCGACTTCGAGGGCCACCTCAGTTTCGGCCTCGGCCTGCAACCGTCCGACGGCGGCCGGCTGCCGGTGCGGCTGGGGGAGTCCGACCGCCCGGACGGCACCCACGTGGTGGCAGTCGACGTGCGGCGGAGCTGATCCGGCGAGGAGGCGGGTGAGGCCGTTGGTTTCGAGCTTCGGATGCCCCGTCGATGAGTGAGTGTCAGCCGACCTCGCCGCGCACGATCGCCACCGCCACACGGCAGAACTCGTCCATGTCCGGGTTGAACCCGGCGGCGATGTCGGGGTGCAGGCCGGAGCGGGTCTCGTCGAGCAACCGACGGCAGACGTCCTCCACCGGCTCGCCCGCGTAGCCGGCGCGGACCCGGTCGGCGGCCGCCTGCAGGGCCGAGGTCAGCTGATCCTCCAGCGGGCCGCGCAGCTTCTGCTGCACAGGGTCGAGCCCGCTCGGATCGAGCGTGACATGTGGCTCCGACATCGGCACTCCCTTCGTCGGCGTCCGCGGTACCCCACCGCGGACGTCGGTCAAACCATCGTCGGTACGGCCGACACCCGGACCAGATACGAGAACTCCTCCGCCGGCTGTTCGACGTACGACAGCCGGCGGATCTGCCGGTCGTCGGCCCAGAGCGCGACGTCGACGAGCACGCCGAGGTGGGCGAGACCGATGCTGGACACCCGCTTCTTGTCCTGGAGCACCGCGCACACCCCGCCCAGCAGGGTGCTGGCGTCGGAGGTGCGGTGCCCGGGCGGACAGCGCAGGGTCAGTTCCACCTCGACCGGCCCGGTCAGCGGGGTCCACCCGGTGCGCTGGGCCGCCGTGCAGGCGGCCTGAAGCAGGGCGCGGACCCTCGTCGCCTGCCGGTGCCCGGCGGCGAAGATGGACAGGGCCTCGGTCTTGACCGGGGGCAGGCCGCTCACCTCGAACGTCAGGGCGAGAGCGCGGGTGTCCTGCACGACGGCACCTCCTCGGGGGAATCCTGCCCAACCGGGGAACGCGCGCACGGCACTTCCCGTCAGAACCAACCGATCGGGCGGGCGATGGGGGACGGCCGGAGGCGCGTCGGCGTCGACGGCGACGCGCCGGCTACGGAGCTGGGCAAAACGCTAGCCGAGCCGGCTGACGCTGGGTAGCCTCCGCCGCTCCCGGATCGCCACGGCGGTCGGGGCGCCGGTGTGCCGGGCCGCCGTCACATGTCCGTGATGTTTCGCTCCGTCGCAGGTCGGGCACGTTCAGCCGCACGACACGCCCGGGGCGTCGGGCGATCGGGCCCGTGCCCCGGTCGTCTCGCCGTGCACCGGGGCACGTGTCACTCCCCGGTTCTTCGCCGAAGAGAGGGGGAGGGTGATGACGACAGTCCCCGACACGGCCGCACGGCGGCCGGCCGGACGCGCGGCGGCAGCGGCCGCCGCGCTCGCGTTGGTGGCCCCGCTGGCCGCCTGCGGGTCCGGCGGCGACGGCGGCGTCCCCACGATCAACCTGTACTACCCGCCCGAGCAGAACCTGCAGAAGGTCGTCGACACCTGCAACACGGCGGCGCAGGGGCGGTACCGGATCGACTACCGGGTGCTGCCGCGCGAGGCCGACGAGCAGCGGGTGCAGATGGTGCGGCGGCTCGCCGCGCAGGACAGCGGGATGGACGTGCTCGGCCTGGACGTCACGTGGACCCAGGAGTTCGCCAGCGCGAAGTGGATCAAGGAGTGGACCGGCCAGGACAAGGCCGAGGTCGAGCAGGGCACGCTCGGCGGCCCGCTGGAGACCGCCCGGTACGAGGACAAGCTCTACGCCGCGCCCAAGAACACCAACGTGCAGCTGCTGTGGTACCGGTCCGACCTGGTGTCGCAGCCGCCGAAGACCTGGGACGAGATGATCTCCGCCGCCCAGCAGCTCAAGGAGCAGGGCAAGCCGTACCAGGTGCTCACCATGGGCGCCCAGTACGAGGGCCTGGTGGTGCTCTACAACACGCTCGCCGAGAGCGCCGGCGGCAAGATCCTCAGTGACGACGGCAAGAAGGCGGAGATGGACGCCGGCGCGGTTCGCGCGCTGGACCAGCTCCAGAAGTTCGCCACGTCGGGCGTGACCTCGCCGTCGTTCAGCAACGCGCTGGAGGACCCGGTACGGCTGGAGTTCCAGTCCGGCAAGGGCGCGTTCCAGGTGAACTGGCCGTTCGTCTATCCGGCGCTGCAGGAGGCCAACCCCGACCTGGCGAAGGACGTGAAGTGGGCCCGGGTGCCCGGCGTCGACGCGGACACCCCCAGCAAGGTCACCATCGGCGGGGTCAACCTGGCGGTGAGCAGCTACTCCAAGCACCCGGAGGAGGCGTTCGAGGTGGCCCGCTGCCTGCGTAACGCCGAGAACCAGAAGTTCTCCGCCGTCAACGACGGCGTGCCGCCCACCATCGAGGCCGTCTACGACGACCCGGAGATGACCGAGGCGTACCCGATGAAGGAGACCATCCTGGAGGAGCTGAAGGACTCCGCGGTCCGGCCGCTGACCCCGGCGTACCAGAGCATCTCCACGGTGATGTCGGCGATCCTGTCGCCGCCGTCGGCGATCCGGCCCGAGCAGACCGCCGACGAGCTGCGCAAGGCGATCTCCGACGCGCTGGAGTCCAAGGGGGTTCTGCCATGAGCGCGAGGAGTGAGCCGGTCCTGCGAGCCCCGCAGTCGCGAAAGAAGGTGGCACCGTGAGCGTGAACGCCACCCCGGCCGGCGCGCAGGCCGCCGCCGAGGCCGAGGCCGAGGCCGAGCAGCCGGGCGGCCGGCACGCCGCCGTACCGGAACAGCGGTCCCGGCGTGGATCCCGCGCCCCGCTCAGCGAGAACAAGCGGGCCGAGCGGCGTCTCGGCTGGCTGCTGTGCGCGCCGGCCGCGCTGGTCATGGTGCTGGTCACCGCGTACCCGATCCTGTACTCGGTCTGGCTGTCGCTGCAACGCTTCGACCTGCGCTTCCCCGACGAGCGGGAGTTCGTCGGGCTGGAGAACTACGTCACCGTGCTGACGAACGACTTCTGGTGGACTGCGTTCGGGGTGACCGCGCTGATCACAGTGGTGACCGTCGCGGTCGAGCTGGTGCTCGGCATGGGCCTGGCGCTGATCATGCACCGGACGCTCGTCGGCCGCGGCATCGTCCGCACCGCCGCGCTGATCCCGTACGGCATCGTGACGGTGGTCGCGGCGTTCTCCTGGCGGTACGCCTGGACGCCGGGCACCGGCTACCTGGCGAACCTGTTCGACGGCAGCGCCCCGCTGACCGAGCGGGCCAGCTCGCTGGCGATCATCATGCTGGCGGAGATCTGGAAGACCACCCCGTTCATGGCGCTGCTGCTCATGGCCGGGCTGGCGCTCGTGCCGGAGGACCTGCTCAAGGCGGCCTCCACCGACGGCGCGACGGCGTGGCAGCGGTTCACCAAGGTGATGCTGCCGGTGATGAAGCCGGCCATCCTGGTCGCGCTGCTGTTCCGCACGCTCGACGCGTTCCGGGTCTTCGACAACATCTTCGTGCTCACCAACGGCGGCAACGAGACGTCGTCGGTGTCGATGCTCGCCTACAACAACCTGATCCGGGGCCTGAACCTCGGCATCGGCTCCACGATGTCGGTGCTGATCTTCATCACCGTGGCGATCATCGCCTTCGTGTTCGTGAAGCTGTTCGGCACCGCTGCCCCCGGCAGCGACGATGGGGAGAGGCGCTGACATGGCAGTGGAAACCACCACGCGGGCGAAGGTGCGCTGGGGCCTGCTGGACGTCGTGGTAGTCGTCTTCGCGCTGGTCCCCGTCCTGTGGATCGCCTCGCTGTCGTTCAAGACCCCGGCCACGCTCACCGACGGCAAGTTCTGGCCACGGGAGTGGACGCTCGACAACTACCGGACCATCTTCGACACCGACCAGTTCGTCCGGGCCCTGGTCAACTCCATCGGCATCGCGCTGATCGCCACCACGATCGCTGTGGTGCTCGGGACGATGGCCGCGTACGCGATCTCCCGGCTCGACTTCCCGGGCAAGAAGCTGCTCGTCGGCGTCTCGCTGCTGATCGCGATGTTCCCCCAGGTGTCGCTGGTGTCGCCGCTGTTCGAGATCGAGCGGCAGCTCGGGCTGTTCGACACCTGGCCGGGGCTGATCCTGCCGTACATCACGTTCGCGCTGCCGCTGGCGATCTACACGCTGTCGGCGTTCTTCAAGCAGATCCCGTGGGACCTGGAGAAGGCGGCGAAGATGGACGGCGCCACCCAGGCGCAGGCGTTCCGGCGGGTGATCGCGCCGCTGGCCGCACCCGGCGTGTTCACCACGGCGATCCTGGTCTTCATCTTCTGCTGGAACGACTTCCTGTTCGCGATCACGCTCACCTCGACCGAGCGGTCCCGCACGGTCCCGGTGGCCCTGCAGTTCTTCACCGGCGAGTCGCAGTTCGAGGACCCGACCGGGGCGATCTGCGCCGCCGCCGTGGTGATCACCGTGCCGATCATCCTGTTCGTGCTCTTCTTCCAGCGCCGCATCGTCTCCGGTCTGACCTCCGGCGCAGTCAAGGGATAGGTGGTAGCAATGGCCGACATCGTGCTGGACAAGGTGAGCAAGCGGTTCCCGGACGGGACCACCGCCGTACAGGACGTCGACCTGGAGATCGCCGACGGCGAGTTCGTCATCCTGGTCGGCCCGTCCGGCTGCGGGAAGTCCACCACGCTCAACATGATCGCCGGGCTGGAGGACATCAGCTCCGGTGAGCTGCGCATCGGCGGTGAGCGGGTCAACGACAAGGCCCCCCGGGACCGGGACATCGCGATGGTCTTCCAGTCGTACGCGCTCTACCCGAACATGACCGTGCGGGAGAACATGGCGTTCCCGCTGCGGCTGGCGAAGCTGGACAAGGAGACCATCAACCAGAAGGTCGACGAGGCGGCGAAGGTGCTGGAGCTGACCGCGCTGCTGGACCGCAAGCCGGCCAACCTGTCCGGCGGGCAGCGGCAGCGGGTGGCGATGGGCCGGGCGATCGTCCGCCAGCCCAAGGCGTTCCTGATGGACGAGCCGCTGTCGAACCTCGACGCCAAGCTGCGGGTGCAGATGCGCACAGTGGTGTCCCGGCTGCAGAAGCAGCTCGGCACCACCACCGTCTACGTCACCCACGACCAGACCGAGGCGATGACGCTCGGCGACCGGGTGGTCATCATGCGCGGCGGCGCGGTGCAGCAGGTCGGGCCGCCGCAGGAGCTGTACGACCACCCGCGCAACCTCTTCGTCGCCGGCTTCATCGGCTCGCCCTCGATGAACTTCGTGCACGCCGTCGTGGAGGACGGCCGGCTGCGGACCGCGATCGGTGACGTGCCGGTCGGCGACCGGATCCGCCGCGAGCTGGAAGGCGCCGACGCACCACGGGAGCTGATCCTCGGCATCCGCCCGGAGCACTTCGAGGACGCGGCGCTGATCGACGACGAGACCCGCCGCCGGGGCATGGAGTTCGAGGCGCCCGTCGACATCGTCGAGTCGATGGGCTCGGACAAGTACGTCTACTTCACCGTCGAGGGGGAGCGGGCCACCGCCGCCGAGCTGGAGGAGCTGGCCGCCGACACGGGTGCGGCGGACTTCGCCGGCGCCGGGTCGAACCTGGTCACCCGGCTGTCGGCGGAGTCGCCGGTACGCGAGGGCGAGTCGCGGCGGGTGTGGTTCAACCTGGAGAAGATCCACCTGTTCGACCCGGGCAGCGGCCGCAACCTGACGCTGCGCGAGGGCCGATCGGCCGGCGCGCTCGCCGACTGATCCCGGACCCGCCCGAGGGCCGGTGGCATGTCTGCCGCCGGCCCTCCGCAGGACCGCCGGAGGGGAACGGCAGGCCCTGCGCCGTCACCAGGAGTGGCGCAGCGCAAGGCCGAGGAAGCGGGCGTAAGCAGTCAGTGCGGCGCCGACCCGGGATCGCAGCGCGGCGTCGAACGGCACGAGCTGGTGCACGGTCACCCTCACCGCCTTCGCGCCGATCGTCCGCGTCCAGGTGCCGGCCACGCGCCCGCCGCGCACCACAGTGGAGCGGAACATCCCGTTGTTGCCGGGGACCACGGCGGCGGCGTGCGCCGGGTCGAGCATCAGCGACCGGTCCTTGAAGCCGAGCAGGTATTCGTCGAAGCCGGGCAGCGTGTGCACGTCGTCGGCGGGCGCGCGTGACGCGTCGAGCAGCGCGGTGTCGACCACCGCGGGCTCGCCGTCGACCTCGACCGGGGAGAGCAGGTCACCGGCGAGCGTGATCGCCCGGGTCGCGTCGGTGACGGTCAGGCCGGTCCACCGGGCCAGCTCGTGCCGCGACACCGGGCCGTGGCCGCGCACGTAGCGGTGCGCCAGCAACGCCAGCGCCTCGTCGCGCTCCGGACGGTGCGGCTCGGGCGCCCACTCGTCGAGCAGGACGAACGTCTGCTCGGTGCCGACGTGCGGGGCGATGCAGGTGACGCCGCGCTGGCTGGCGTACCACAGCAGGTGGTAGCCGCGCTGACCGTCCGTGTCCAGCCCGGCGGCGCGCAACGCGGCCAGGCACTCGGCGCGGGTGAGCCGCCCGCCGCCGGTCAGCGCCGCGCCCAGCACGTCGCCGGCCCGGTCGCCGTCGGCGAGGGTCAGCCCGAGCTGCCGCCACCGCCCGCCGATGCCGGCGAGCGTCCGCGCCCCGGTCAGCTCCAGCATCCACCGCGTGTCGCGCGCCGGCACCAGGTGCACGGTGCCGCGCATCGGCCAGGTGCGCAGCGCCTCGCGCCGCTCCAGCGCCGCGCTGACGTCGGCCTGGGTGGCGCCGGGCAGGCGTACGCCGAGCGACCACAGCCCGCTCGCCGCGTCCTGCGCCTGCATGGCGCCGAACCACTCGACCACGTCGGCGACACTTGTCGGGCGGGCGGTGGGGTGCGGGCGCAGCAGCAGGGCGGTCATGCGCAGCGCGAGCGCCTCGGCGCGGCTGAGGCGTACGGTCACGGGCGTCAGCCTAGGCCCGGGGTACGACAACCCGGCCCCTGATCGCGCTGCGCCGGCGGCGCTGCCGACACCAGCGCGATCCCCCGTTCAGGTTCCCGGCGCGGGGGCGGCCGGTGCGGCCGGCGCCGGTCCGATCAGCATCCCGTGTGAGCTGGGCGCAGGCAGCGGTTGCCGGCGGAACTTGCGCAAATCTTGAGCCACGCTCAAGCCAGGCGCCGGTGCATCACCAGCAGGTCGACGTACCCCCGGGTGGGGTGCCGGAAGCCCTCCGGCACCCGGCCGATCACCTCGAAGCCCAGCGACCGCCACAGCGCGACCGCCCGGGTGTTAGTGGCCACCACGGCGTTGAACTGCATGGCCCGGTAGCCGTCGCCCCGGGCCGCGTCGAGCACGTGCGCGGCCAGCGCCCGGCCGACGCCGCGCCCGGCGGCGGCCGGGTCGACCATGAACGAGGCGTTCGCCACGTGGTCGCCCGGACCACCCTGGTTGGGCGCCAGCTTGGCCGAGCCGAGCACCGCGCCGTCCGGCGCCACCGCGACCACGGTGCGCGCCGGCGGGGCCGGCATCCAGAGCCCACGCGCCTGCTCCTCGGTGAGGTCGCGGGGCCAGGTGTACGTCTCGCCGGCCGCCACGATCTCGCGCAGGAACGGCCAGATCAGCGGCCAGTCGGCCGGCGTGGCGGTACGGATCTGCACCCGGCGAGCATGCCACGCCCGGCGTTTGACGGAGCAAGTAACGGGTAGTCGCCGGAGCTGACCCGAAACGAGGAGGAAACGTCTGATGGATGGCCAGGTCAAGGTCGCGGTGATCTATTACAGCGCGACCGGCATCACCTACCAGATGGCGCAGGCGGCGGTCGAGGCGGCGGGGGAGGCCGGCGCCGAGGTGCGCCTGCGCAAGGTACGTGAGCTGGCGCCCGACGAGGCGATCCGCTCCAACTCCGGCTGGCAGGCGCACCGGCTGGAGACCCAGGACGTGATGGAGGCCGAACCGGACGACCTGGCCTGGGCGGACGTCGTGATCATGGGCGCGCCGACCCGGTACGGCATGATCGCCGCCCAGCTCAAGCAGTTCATCGACACCACCGGGCCGCTGTGGGCCAACGGGGCGCTGGCCGACAAGGTCTACACCGGGTTCACCTCGACCGCCACGTCGCACGGCGGCCAGGAGGCGACGCTGCTGTCGCTGTACACGGTCTTCTACCACTGGGGCGGTGTCGTGGTGACCCCCGGCTACACCGACCCGAGCCAGTTCGTCGCCGGCAACCCGTACGGCGCGTCGCACACCAGCAACAACGGCGAGGTGGCCCCGGACCACGTGGCCCTGACCGCCACCGCGCTGACGGCCAAGCGGGCCGTGCTCATGGGGGCGGCGCTGAAGCGGGGCATGGCCGGCTGACCGGCGCGACCGGGTGACCGGTGGCCGGGCGGGGGCTCTCGAACCCGTCCGGACCACCGGTCGCCAGTGCCCTACCCGCGATCGGCCGCGCCATGCGCGCTCAGCGCCGGCCGGTCGAGCAGATGCCCGAGCAGATCCGCCAGGACCTTCGTGCCGTCCTGGCTCAGCACCGACTCCGGGTGGAACTGCACCCCGGCGAAGCCCGCGCCGCGCAGCGCGTGCACCGCGCCGTCGGCCGGGTCGCGGGACACCTCGACCGGGCCGTACGGGCCGGCGACCCGGTCGGCGTCGGCGCGGGCGGTGAAGCTGGCGTAGAACCCGACGCGGCGGGTCACCCCGAACACCGGCACGTCCCGCGGCAACCCCTGGTACGGCGCGTCGCGGCGGTGCAGCGGCAGGCCCAGCAGCCCGGCGAGCAACTGGTGGCCCAGGCACACCGCGAGCGTCGGCCGGCCCGAGTCGAGCAGCTCGGTCAGCAGCGCCCGCAGCGCCACCATCTTCGGCGCCGTGGCGTCCCGCGGGTCACCCGGCCCCGGGCCGACCACCACCAGGTCGTAGCCGTCCAGCGGGCCCGGGTCCGGCCAGTCCCGCCGGGTCACCGCCAGGCCCAGCGCGCCGAGCTGGTGGGCGAGCATGCCGGTGAACGTGTCCTCGCCGTCGACGATCAGCGCCCGGCGTCCGGCGAGCCCGCGCAGCGCGAGTGCCCCCGGCTTCCGCTGGTCCAGCCAGAACCGGGCCAGCGGGGCGTTGCGGGCGGCCAGCGCGGCGCGTACCTCGGGGTCGTCGGCGTACCGGACGGCCGGCTCGGTGGCCGAGCGCGGCGCGTCCGGGCCCAGACCCAGCGCGGCGAGCACCCCGGCGGCCTTCGCGTGCGTCTCGGCGACCTCCCCGGCGGTGGTCGAGTGCCGGACCAGCGTCGCGCCGACCGGCACGCGCAGCGCGCCGTCCGGGGAGATCTCGGCGGTACGGATCAGGATCGGCGCGTCGAGCGTCTGCCGGCCCTGCTCGTCGCGGCCCAGCAGGGCGAGCACCCCGGCGTAGTAGCGCCGGCCGGCGCGCTCGTGCCGGGCGATCACCCGGCAGGCGTTCTCCATCGGGCTGCCGGTGACCGTCGGCGCGAACATGGTCTCCCGCAGCACCTCGCGGACGTCCCGGGAGCAGCGCCCGGCCAGCAGGTACTCGGTGTGCGCCAGGTGCGCCATCTCCTTCAGGTACGGCCCGACCACCTGGCCGCCGTGCTCGGCGACCACGGCCATCATCTTCAGCTCCTCGTCCAGCACCATGTACAGCTCCTCCACCTCCTTCTCGTCGTGCAGGAAGCGCAGCAGCTCAGCCCGGTCGACGGTCGCGCCCCGGTGCCGGAACGTGCCGCTGATCGGGTTCATCTCGACCAGCCCGTCGGCGACGCTGACGTGCCGCTCGGGGCTGGCGCCGACCAGGATCCGGGTGCCGGTGTGCACCAGGAACGTCCAGTACGCGCCCCGCTCGCGCAGCAGCAGCCGGCGCAGCGCGGCCAGGGCCGCCGCGAGCGGGTCGCCCTGCACGGTGGCGCGCATGGTGCGGTGGATGACGAAGTTCGCGCCCTCGCCCCGGCCGATCTCGTCGGTCAGCACCCGTTCCACTATCGCCGCGTACTCGTCGTCGGGGATGTCGAAGCCGGCGTCGCGGGTGCGTACCTCGGCGTCGGGCAGGTCGTCGAGGAGTTCGACGAGCGGTATCCGCCGGTGTTCCTCGACCGCCAGGAACTCCAGCGGCAGCCCGTCGTCGACGCACTCGAAACCGCGTTCGGTGATCTGCCGGTACGGCACCACCGCCAGCGTGTGCGGCCCGGGGCCGTGCTCTGGCAGTGGCAGGTCGGCGAGCCGGCCGGCGGTGCGTACCGGGCCGGTGAACAGGTCGACGTGGCCGGCGCCCTCGCGGCGGACGAGCGCGAACGGGCCGGGGTCGCGGCCGGCCGCGACGGCGGCGAGCGGGTCGGACAGGCGGGTCATCGGGTCTCCTCGGTGGGCCGGTGGCCGCCGGTGAAGGCGACCCGGGATGCCGGGGAAGACCGGCGGCCGCCTCGTCGGGCGGCCGCGTGGGGAAAGCTACGCGCGGGGGTGGGCCGCCGGGTCGGCGGGCCACCAGCAGGACAGATGCGCGAGCATGACGGTCACTGTACGCGGTCGGCGGTCGGCGCGGAACCCGATCACACGAGAGCGGTACGGATCTTGGCGTAGCCGCCGGTCACGCCGGGTAGGTTGACCGGCGATGGACATTCTCGCTCTGGATCTGGGCACCTCCTCGGTGCGCGGCCTGGTGCTCGACGCGGACGCCGTGCCCCGTCCGGGCGCGCTGGCCCGGCGCCGGGTGCGCCTGGTCACCGGGGAGGACGGCAGCGGGACGCTCGACGGCCCGGCCTATCTGGCCTGCCTGATCGAGTGCGTGGACGAGCTGGCCGCCGGTGGGCACCTGCGGGACGTGGAGCTGGTCGCCACCTCCGCGCAGTGGCACTCGGTGCTGCCGGTGGCCGCCGACGGCACACCGTCGGGGCCGGTGCTGACCTGGCTGGACACCCGGCCGGAGCCGCTTGGCGGAGCGACCGGGCCGGCCGACCCGGAGGACTTCCACAGGCGTACCGGCACCTGGTGGCACCGCTGCTACTGGTCGGTGCGGCTGCCCTGGCTGCGCGAGCGGGCCGGCCCGGCCGCCCGTTTCACCGGGCTCACCGAGTACGCGCTCGGCACGCTGCTCGACGAGGCGCCGATGTCCGTGTCGCTGGCCTCCGGCACCGGGCTGTTCGACCTGTGGCGCCTGGACTGGGACGCGGAGGCGTGCGAGCTGGCCGGCGTACGCCCGGATGGGTTGGCGCCGCCGGCCCCGCGGGGCTGGCACGGCCGGCTGAACGCGACGTACGCCCGGCGCTGGCCGCAGTTGGCCGGCGCGCGGTGGGCGCCGCCGGTCGGCGACGGCGCGGCGGCGAACGTCGGCTCGGGCTGCGTCGAGCCCTCCCGCGCGGCGGTGACCGTCGGCACCTCGGCGGCGGTCCGTGTGGTCCAGGCGCTGCCGGCCGGTGCGCAGCCGCCGCCGCTGCCGGCGCAGCTCTGGCGCTACCGGGTCGACCACGACCACGTGGTGACCGGCGCGGCGTACTCCAGCGGCGGCAACCTCTTCGCCTGGGCGGCCCGCGAGCTGCGGCTGCCGGAGGGCGCGGAGCTGGAGGCGGCGCTGGACCGCACCGCCGGCCCGGTACGGGCCGATCCGCGCTTCGGCGGCGACCGTCCACCCGGCACCGCCCCGGCGGGCTCGGGGGAGCTGCGCGGGCTGAGCTTCGGCACCACCGCCGTGGACATCCTCGCCGGTCTGATGAGCGGGCTGTGCCGGCTGGTCGCCGACGACCTGACCCTGCTGGAGGCCGACATCGGCGAGCCGACGGAGGTGATCCTCGGCGGCGGGGCGCTGACCGCCTCGCCGTGGTGGCGCGGGGCGTTCCTCGACGCGCTCGCGCCGCGCCGGGTGGCCTGGCAGCGCAACCCGGAGATCGGCGCGACCGGCGCCGCGCTCATCGCGCTGGGCCGGCTCGCGGAGGCGGGCGAGATCGCCGGGGTCGGCCGGACGGACGAGGCCGCCTCGCACGCGTGACCGTCCACCCGCGGCGCTGACCGTCCTGGTCATGCCGTCCGGGCGGCCGTTGACACCGACCGTCGGCCTGATTGGATGGACTCCGCTCCCCGACGTGGTGGGGCGGGACGAGGAGGCAACCGTGGGCGCAGGTCCCGACCCGGTTCGCGGTGCGGCCCCTCAACCGCACCGGCGGCGCTCCGGGTTCCGGCTGCGGGACTGGCGGATGGGCACCAAGCTCGCCACGGTGCTGGTGATCCCCTCACTGGCGTTCCTGATCCTGGCCGGCATCCAGACCCGGGGGCTGGTCGGGCAGACCACCACGCTGAGCGCCTTCGCCGAGCAGGTCGGCATCGGCCGGCAGATCTCCGCCGCCGTGGACCGGCTCCAGCACGAACGGGACCGCACCGCCGGTGAACTGGCCGCGCTGCGCCGCGCCGGCACCGGCGCCGACCGGGACGCCGCCGTCGCCGCGCTCAAGCCGCTCCAGGAGGCCACCGACCGGGCGATGACGGAGCTGCGCACCGCCGCCGCGCCGCTGGCCGACGCCGACGCCGCCTGGCGCGTTTCCTACTCCGAGGCCATCGAGGCGTACGACCAGGTGGTGAACATCCGGGCGGCGGTGGCGCCGGCGGTGCTGTCCAGCGACACCGTGCTGAGCAACTACCACAGGTCCGTCGCGGCGCTGCTGCGCCTGCTGGCCGAGCCGTCGCCGGGCGACGGCCGGCAGGACCTGACCGAGGCGGTGCTGCGGTACGTGCAGGTCTCCCGGGTCAAGGAGCTGTCCTCGCGCATCCGCGCGGAGCTCTACGCCGCCGCCCGGTCCGGCCGGTACGAGCCCGACGCCCAGGTGACGCTGAGTGACCTGCGGGCCCAGCAGCTCACCGCGCTCGGCGCGTTCCGGGTCGCGGCGACCTCGGACCAGATCCGCCGCTACGACCGCACCTCGGTCGACCCGGCGTTCGTCGCCGCCACCCGGATGGAGGAGCGCACCCTGCCCGGCGGCGAGGCGAAGCCGGCCCTGCTGGACGCGGCCCAGTGGTGGGCGGCCGGCGAGCAGCGGCAGGAGCTGTTCCGCCAGCTGGAGAGCGAGATCGTCGCCGACGCGGTACGCGAGGCGGACGACGCCAGCGCCCGGCAACTGCGCGACACGCTGCTGGTGGGCGGCGCGATCGCCACGGTGCTCCTGGCCGCGGTGCTGATCTCGCTGCTGGTCGGCCGGTCGGTGGCCCGTGCCATGCGGCAGCTCCGCGGCCAGGCGCTGCGGATCGCGCAGGTGGACCTGCCGCTGACGCTGGAACGGCTGCGCACGGTGGACCGCCCGGTGGGCGCGATCGACGTACCGCCCGCGGTGATCGACTCGCAGGACGAGATCGGCGAGCTGGCGGAGGCGTTCGTGGCGGTGCACCGCAGCGCCGTCGACGTGGCGGTCGAGCAGGCGATGATGCGGCGCAACGTCAACGCCATGTTCGTCAACCTGGCCCGGCGCAGCCAGGTGCTCGTGGAGCGGCAACTGGAGCTGCTCGACGACCTCGAACGCGAGGAGAGCGACCCGGACCAGCTGGAGAACCTGTTCAAGCTCGACCACCTCGCCGCCCGCATGCGCCGCAACGACGAGAGCCTGCTGGTGCTCGCCGGCAGCGAGTCGACCCGGCGGTGGAACCGCCCGGTGGGCCTGGGCGCGGTGCTCCTGGCCGCCAGCGCGGAGATCGAGCAGTATCAGCGGGTGCGCCACGAGAACCGGACCGACCTGCACGTCGTCGGGCACGCGGTGGGCGACCTGGTGCACCTCTTCGCGGAGCTGCTGGAGAACGCCACCGCCTTCTCCCGCCCGGACACCGCGGTGCGGGTGGTCGTCGAGCCGGACGGCCGGGGCGCGCTGGTGCAGGTGGTCGACGCGGGCCTGGGCATGAGCCCGTCGGCGCTGGCCGAGGCGAACGCGGTGCTCGCCGAGCCGCCGGCCGCCGACGTGTCGGCCTCGGAGCGGATGGGCCTGTTCGTGGTGAGCCACCTAAGCGCCCGGCACGGCGTACGGGTGCGGTTGAGCGCCAGCCGGGCGGGCCTGGTGGCCCGGGTGCGGATCCCGGCCGAGCTGCTCGCCGAGGCGCCCGCGCCGGAGACGGACCGGCCGGGGCCGGACCGGCTCGGGCGCGGCGCGGAGCAGCGGGCGCTCACCGGTCGGGTCGCGGCGTCCGGGGCGCTCGTGGCGGCGACCGCCGAACTGCCGGTGGCCGGATGGCGTCCGGCGCCGGGCCAGCCCGCGGCGCTGCCGGTGTCCCCGCTGACCGGCCGGCCGCTCGGCGACGGAACCGACGCCGCGCCCGGCGCGCCGGCGCCGGCCGCCGCGCCGGCCGCCGCGCCGGCCGCCGCGCCGGTCACCGCGCCACGGCCCCGGCCGGGACGGGCCGAGGACGTGCTCACGCCGGACGCCGGCGCGGCGGGCGGCGGCTGGTTCAGCCGGCAGGGACCGGCCGCGTCGGCGCCGGGTGTGACGCCGGCCCCGGCGGCGACGCCGGTGACCGGAGGGACGAACGAGCGGGGCCTGCCGGTACGCGTGCCGATGGCCCAGCTCACCTCGGTCGCCCCTGCCGGGCCTCCGGACCGCCCGGTGGTGCGGCACGAGCCGGATCCGGAGGCGGTCGGCGGCATGCTGTCGCGCCTCTACAGCGGCGTACGGCGGGCCGAGGCCGAGGAGACCACCGAGATGTACCTGCCGCACGACGAAGGAGGGCGACGACAGTGACGACGTTGAGCCAGGAGGCACGCGACCTGAGCTGGCTGGTGAACGCGTTCGCCGAGCGTGTTCCGGGGGTGGCCCACGCGGTGGTGGTGTCCTCCGACGGGCTCCTGGTGGCGATCTCGGCGCACCTGCCCCGCGACCACGCGGACAAGCTCGCCGCGGTGACCTCCGGCCTGATGAGCATCACCGCCGGGGCGGCGCAGATGTTCGACGGTGACGTCGTCAAGCAGACGGTGGTCGAGATGGGGCGCGGCTACTTCCTGGTGATGCAGATCCGGGACGGCTCGATCCTGGCCACGCTGGCCGGGGCGGACGCCGACATCGGCGTGGTCGGCTACGAGATGGCGCGGCTGGCCAAGCAGGCGGGCGAGATGCTCACCCCGGCGTTGCGCGCCGAACTCCAGCAGGCGCTGCCGCGCTGAGAGCGCGCCCGGCCGGTGGTCTGCCGGCCGGGCGCGCACCGGGTCACAGGCCGTTGCGGCGGATCACGTCGCGGTACCAGTGGGCGCTGCGCTTGAGCACCCGTCGCTGGCTCGCGTAGTCCACGTAGACCAGGCCCCAGCGCTGCTCGTACCCCTCGGCCCACTCGAAGTTGTCAAGCAGCGACCAGACGTGGTAGCTCTCCAGCGGCACCCCGTCGGCGACGGCCCGGTGGGCGGCGGCGAAGTGGTCGCGCAGGAAGGCGACCCGCCCGGCGTCGTCGATGTTGCCGTCCGGACCGGGCACGTCGGGGCAGGGAAGGCCGTTCTCGGTGATGGTGATCGGCACCCGGCCGTAGTCGCGGGTGACCCGGGTCAGGATGTCGTACATGCCCTCCGGGTAGATCTGCTGCCACTCCGCCTCGGAGGTGGGCCACTTGCGGACCGTGTCGCGGGTGCCGGTGACGTAGAGCGGCGTGTAGTACTGCACGGCGAGCAGGTCGACCGGGCTGGAGATGATCTTCAGGTCGCCGTCGCGGACGCCGCGCGCCATCCGGCTGTCCGGGCCGAGGTCGTCCAGCACGTCCTCCGGGTACGCGCCCTTGAAGATCGAGTCGAGGTAGAGGCGGTTCTCGTAGCCGTCGTGGAGCCGGGTCGCGGCGGCCGACTCGGCCGAGTCGTCGGCCGGGTAGCAGGGGTGCAGGTTGAGCGCCGGGCCGATCCGGCCGGTGACGCCGGAGGCGCGCAGCGCCCGCACGGCGAGGCCGTGGGCGAGCTGGAGGTGGTGGGCGACCAGATACGCCGCGTCCTCGTCGCGGATGCCCGGCGCGTGGTGGCCCCAGATGTAGCCGTTCTGCACCACAGTCTTCGGCTCGTTGATGGTCAGCCAGACCGGCACCTGGTCGCCGAGGGCGCGGAACACCACGTCGGAGTACTCGGCGAAGCGCTCGGCGGTGTCCCGGTTCTCCCAGCCGCCGGCGTCCTGCAGAGCCTGGGGGAGATCCCAGTGGAACAGCGTGGCCATCGGCGCGATGCCGCGCTCGTGCAGCCCGTCCACCAGGCGGCGGTAGAAGTCGAGGCCGCGCTGGTTGGGGCGGCCGGAGCCGTCGGCCTGGATGCGCGGCCAGGAGATGGAGAACCGGTAGCTGCGCAGCCCCAGCTCGCGCATCAGGTCCAGATCCTGGGCGTACCGGTGGTAGTGGTCAGCCGCGACGTCGCCGGTGTCGCCGTTGCGGGTGCGGCCCGGCGTGTGGCTGAAGGTGTCCCAGACGGACTCACCCCGCCCGTCCTCCTTCGCGGCCCCCTCGATCTGGTACGCCGAGGTCGCCGCCCCCCAGCCGAAGCCGTCCGGGAAGCGCAGCCCGCGATCCGGCTCCGGGTCGGTGGTGCGCTCGGGCCGGCTGTCGCAGCCGCCGAGCGCGACTGTCGACGCGGCGACCCCGGCCGCGGTGGCGCCGGCGAGCCCGGTCCGGGCCGCGCCGGCCGCGGTCGCGGAGAGGGCGGCGCGGCGGAGCAGGCGCCGTCGGGTGAGTAACGACATGAGGCTTCTCCTCGGAGTGACGGGCCGCCCAGGGCCGGGAGCGCTCCCAGCATAGCCAGGGGCGGCCGGCCCCGATCCGGCGGTCGCGGCGAGGATGCGGCGCGGCCGGCGGGCGGCCGGAAGGGTGTGGGGTGGGCGGGGGCGTCGCTCGGGAACGTCGCTCGCGGCGGCGTGAGCGGCGAGGGATGGGGCGGATAGCGCGAAAGGCCGTCCGGGTGGCGTGTCACGCCTGTCCCGTCGGCCTCTTTTGCCGTCGACAACGGGGGTTTAGTGTGGGGACGGGGGAGGGCAACCCCCGTCCCCACCGATGGTGCACACACGCACGAAGTGGAATTGGCGTCCGTCGTGCGCGTCGCGCGGGAGCCGGGCCACGCGAGTGGCTCTGGTTCCACCTCCCTCCGTGTCTGGCGGGTGACGGCCGGCGGCGGCGTCCGGGCTGGTCCGCCGTCGGCCTCTGGGCCGACGCGCCGGGCACGGGTGTACCCGGCGATCCAGTACTTGTATCTCCGTCGATGGAAGCGCTCCCATCGGCGATGCTGCGACTGTAACGCTCGTCACGGGTTTGGAAAAGACCCTAAACGAGATCGAAACATGGAAGCGCGTATCTGCCCTGGCCGTTGTGGTGGGAGCGCTTCCATGTCACACTCTCGTCACGCAGCGCGGAGCCAGTGAACGCGAGCGCGGGCCGCCGAGGGCACCCGGTGACGAACCGGTGCGGCGCCCCGATCCCCGGCACGGCCGGGACGACCACCTTTCCGGACGCCTCCGTCCCCCCGCGTACGCCCGTCGTCGCGTGGAGGCGCCCTGCCGGGGCCCCGAGGTCCCGGCCCGGTCCGAGGAGAAACCGCCCACATGAGACTTCTGGCCAGACGTCGCCGTACGGCGATGGTCGCCGCCACCGCCCTCGTCATAGGCGGGGTGGCCCTGCCCGCGGGCGCCGCACAGGCCGCGCCCGCCTGCGACGTGACCTATGCGACGACCGACTGGAACAACGGGTTCACCGCCAACGTCACCATCAAGAACCTGGGTGACGCGCTGAACAACTGGTCGCTGAAGTTCGCCTTCCCGAACAGCAGCCAGCGCGTGGTTCAGGGCTGGTCGGCCCGGTGGAGCCAGTCCGGCAGCGAGGTCACCGCGACGAACGAGTCGTGGAACGGCAGCCTGCCCACCGGCGCGTCCACCAGCATCGGCTTCAACGGCAGCTACAGCGGCAGCAACCCGAAGCCCACCGCGTTCACCCTCAACGGGGTCGCCTGCAACGGCGCGCAGACCAACCAGCCGCCGACGGTCTCCCTGAGCGTGCCGACCGGCCCGTTCGAGGCGCCGGCGGACGTCCCGCTGTCCGCGACCGCGAGCGACACCGACGGCACCATCAGCAAGGTCGAGTTCTACCGCAACGGCCTGCTCGTCAACACCGACACCACCGCGCCGTACGGTTACGACCTGCTCGACCTGCCGGCCGGCAGCTACACGGTGCAGGCCAAGGCGTACGACAACGCGGGCGGCACGGCGGTCTCGGAGAAGTCGTTCACAGTGACCGCGGCGAGCGGGCCGAAGCTGGTCGCCAGCCCGTCGGCGGTCACCGTGTCCGAGGGCGGCAGCGCCACGGTCCGGTACACGCTCAGCGCGGCACCCACCGCCAACGTCCCGGTGACCCTCGCCGTCACCGGCGACAGCGACATCACCGTCTCGCCGTCCACGTTGACGCTCACCCCGAGCAACTGGAGCACCGGCGTCACCGCGACGGTCTCCGCCGCGGAGGACGCCGACACGGTCGGCGGCACCGCCACGATCACCGCGTCGGCCACCGGCTACGCGCCGATCTCCGTCGTGGCCACCGAGGCGGACAACGACACCCCCGGCGGCGACAACGCCTACATCAAGAAGTTCCTCGACCAGTACGGCAAGATCAAGAACTCGGGCTACTTCAGCCCCGAGGGCGTGCCGTACCACTCGATCGAGACGCTCATCGTCGAGGCGCCCGACCACGGCCACGAGACCACCTCGGAGGCGTTCAGCTTCTGGCTCTGGCTGGAGGCGCAGTACGGACGGGTCACCCAGAACTGGGCCCCGTTCAACAACGCCTGGACGGTGATGGAAAAATATATTATTCCGAATCATTCAGACCAGGCGACGGCCGGTTCGCCCGGCACCCCGCAGTACGCCGCCGAGCACAACCTGCCCAGCCAGTACCCGTCGGCGCTGGAGGCCAGCGTCCCGGTGGGCCAGGACCCGCTGCGCTCGGAGCTGCAGTCCACCTACGGCACCGGTGACATCTACGGCATGCACTGGCTGCTGGACGTGGACAACACCTACGGCTTCGGCCGCTGCGGCGACGGCACCACGCGGCCCGCGTACATCAACACGTTCCAGCGGGGCACCCAGGAGTCGGTGTGGGAGACCGTGCCGCAGCCGTCCTGCGACACGTTCAAGCACGGCGGTCCGAACGGCTACCTGGACCTGTTCGTCAAGGAGTCCAGCGCCCCGGCCAAGCAGTGGAAGTACACAAACGCCCCGGACGCCGACGCGCGTGCCGTCCAGGCCGCCTACTGGGCGCTGACCTGGGCCAAGGCGCAGGGCAAGCAGGCCGACGTCGCGGCCACCGTGGCCAAGGCCGCCAAGATGGGCGACTACCTGCGTTACGCGCTGTTCGACAAGTACTTCAAGAAGATCGGCAACTGCGTCGGGGCGAGCACCTGCCCGGCCGGCAGCGGCCGTGACTCGGCGCACTACCTGCTCTCCTGGTACTACGCCTGGGGCGGCGCGTACGACGCCTCGCAGAACTGGTCGTGGCGGATCGGCTCCAGCCACAGCCACTTCGGCTACCAGAACCCGTTCGCGGCCTGGGCGATGACGAACGTCGCGGAGCTGAAGCCGAAGTCGCCGACCGCGGTCTCCGACTGGCAGAAGAGCCTCGACCGGCAGCTGGAGTTCTACACCTGGCTCCAGTCCGCCGAGGGCGGCATCGCCGGTGGTGCCACGAACAGCTGGGACGGCAGCTACGCCCAGCCGCCGGCCGGCACCGCCACCTTCTACGGCATGTACTACGACGTCGACCCGGTCTACAACGACCCGCCGTCGAACCAGTGGTTCGGCATGCAGGCCTGGTCGATGCAGCGCATCGCCGAGCTCTACCTGGAGACCGGCAACGCGAAGGCCAAGGCGCTGCTGGACAAGTGGGTGCCGTGGGCGATCGCGAACACCACGCTGGGCACCAACTGGTCGATCCCGTCGGACATGAAGTGGACGGGCCAGCCGGCCAACTGGAACCCGAGCAGCCCGCAGCCGAACAGCAACCTGCACGTCGAGGTGACGGTCAAGGGCCAGGACGTCGGCGTCGCCGGCGCCTACGCCCGCACGCTCATCGCGTACGCGGCCAAGTCCGGCAACACCGCGGCGAAGGACACCGCCAAGGGCCTGCTGGACGCGCTCTCGGCGTCCGCCGACAGCAAGGGCGTCTCGACGCCGGAGAAGCGCGGCGACTACAAGCGCTTCGACGACGTCTACAACGCCGCCGACGGCCAGGGTCTCTACGTGCCCAACGGCTGGACCGGGAAGATGCCCAACGGCGACGCGATCGCCCCGGGCAAGAGCTTCCTGGACATCCGGTCGTTCTACAAGAACGACCCGGACTGGCCGAAGGTGCAGGCGTACCTGGACGGCGGTCCCGAGCCGGTCTTCAACTACCACCGGTTCTGGGCGCAGGCGGACATCGCCATGGCGTACGCCGACTACGGCACCTACTTCCCGCAGGGGTGAGGTGACCCCTCCTCCGCGGGCGGGCGCGAGCCCGCCCGCGGAGGAGGCCGACCCGGCCGATGGGGGAACGGAGCGGCCGGGTCGGCGAACGGCCTGACGCCCACGGTCAGGCCGGGTGGGCCGGCCGTCCGGCCGACGCAGCGGACCGGCCGGCCCACCACTCCGCCCGGCGACGACCCATGGCGCGAAAAGGCACGCGAAATTCAGCGGTCCAGGGATCACATCCGGGCCGTGGACGGAGTAACGTATTTGACGGAGAGGCCGCTCCCCCCGTGGCGGCCTCTCCATTATTCTGTGCGCGGCGCTCTACGGTCCGTGTCCATCGGGTGCCGCAGCCCCGGATGCCCGGCCGGCAGTGAGCGCCGGATCACCACCCAGCTCCCCGCCAGCGCCGCCGCGATCAGCGGCCAGGTCAGCGCTGCCCGCGCCACCGTCAGCGCGACCACCTGCCCGGACAGCCACAGCGGCACGAACACCGCGACGCGCAGCACGTAGCTGGCGGTCCACACCCAGCTGCCCCGGCCGTACGCCCGCAGCAGCGCCGGGTCGCGCCGCCACCGGGTCCGCTGGCCCAGCGCCGTGCCGACCACCACACCCAGCAGCGGCCACCGCACCACGATGCTCACCGCCCAGGCCAGCGCGCTCGCCGCGTTGGCGGCGATCTGGAGCAGGAAGAAGTCGGCGGCCCGGCCGGTCCGCAACGCGATCAGCGCGGCCACGCAGACCGCGAGCAGCCCGACCAGCACCGAGCGGGGCCGGTCGCCGCGTCGCCACCGCCAGCCGGCCACCGCCGTGCCGGTCAGCACCGCCGCGAGCACGCCGCCGCCCAGCCCGCCGAGCGCCCAGCCGAGCCCGAACGCCAGCGCGGGAAGCGTCGCGTCCACCGCCCCGCGCCGGCCGCCGAGCAGGTCGGCCAGCGACTCCGGCCGGGGCTCGCCCTCCGGTCGCGGCCCTGGCGTGCCGGTCACGGCCCACCTCCTCACATCGCCCGCCTCACCGTACGCCGCCGCCGCTGGCGCTCCGCCGCGCGCCGGAGCGGACCTACCGTTAAGTTGTCCGGGTGCGTGAGACGGCGAGGGGTTGGACGGCGGTCTGGTTGGTCGTACTGGCCCTACTCCAGACAGCCGCGTTCGGGCTGGTGTGGCGCTTCGCCGTACACACCGAACTGGGGCAGTGGCTGGACACGGTGGCGTTGACCGGCAACCGGATCGGCCAGGACCGCATCGACGGTCCGGTGGACACGATCCTCAACGCCATGTCGGTGGTGTCGCTGCTGGCCGCGACCGCCGTGATCGGTTTCATCGCGCTGATCCGGGGCCGCAAGGCGCTCGCCGTCACCGCGACGCTGCTGATCGCCGGCGCGAACGTGACCACGCAACTGCTCAAGCACTACCTGGTCCGGCCCGACTTCGGCATCGACCCGGAACGGGCCGCCGCCGGCAACAGCCTGCCCAGCGGGCACACCGCCGTGGCGGCCTCGGTGGCGATCGCGCTGATCCTGGTGCTGCCGCGCAAGGTGCGGGCGGCCGGTGCGTTCCTCGGCGCCGGGTACGCCGCCGCCGCCGGCGTCGCCACGCTCTCCGCCGGCTGGCACCGGCCCAGCGACGCGGTCGCCGCGTACCTGGTGGTCGGCGCCTGGGCCGCGGTCGCCGGACTGGTGCTGCTGTTCTTCCAGCGGGAGCAGGCGGTGGTCGAGCCGGGCGACGCGCACCGGGTGGCCGGCGCCGTGCTCGGCGGCATCGGCGTGGTGGCCCTGCTGGCCTGCGCGGTGGCGCTGTCCTGGCTGGTCGACCGCTCCACCGTCCCGGTCGAGGCGCTGGGCCGCCGCCCGCTGTTCGTCGGGTACGCGGGCAGCGCGGCCGGCATCGGCGGCACGGTCGCCGTGGTGGCCGCGCTGGTGCTGGTCGTGGTGCACCGGCTGGTGCCCCGCTGGAAGGGCTGACCCGCCGTGAGCGACGTACCGGCGGCGTTCCGGTCCGAGTGCGAGCGCCTGGAACGGGTGCTGCGCGACCTGGACGACGCCGCGCTGGACCGGCCCACGCCGTGCCCGCCCTGGTCGGTACGGGACCTGGTCGCGCACGTGAGCACCGGAGCCGGACGCCTGGCGGGGATGCTCGCCGAGCCCGCGCCGCCCCGGGCCGAGGTCGACGCGGCCGCCTACTTCGGCGCGGCCAAGTTCAGCCCGCCGGTCGACCTCGACCGCGTCGAGTCCGCGCGGCGGGCGGCGCGGGAGCACCCGGGCGCGGCCGCCGTGGCCGGGGAGTTCGGCCGGGCCTGGCGGGCCACCGGCGAGGCGGTCGCCGTCGCGCCGCCAGGCCGGGTGGTACGCACCCGGCACGGTGACGCGATGGCGCTGGCGGAGTTCCTGCGTACCCGTGTGGTGGAGGTCGCGGTGCACGGCCTGGACCTGGCCGACGCGCTGGACCGGCCGCCGTGGCTGACCCCGGCCGCGGCGGACGTGGTGGTCGGGGTGCTCACCGGCGGCGTGCCGGTGCCGCCGGGCCTGAGCTGGGACGCGCTGACCGTGCTGCGCAAGGCCACCGGTCGGCTGCCGCTCACCGGCGACGAGCGCGCCCAGCTGGCGCGGGCGGGCATCGGCCGGCTGGCCTTCGGCGGCTGACCTCAGCGCGCCGCGCAGCGCCGCAGGTGCGCCAGCACGATCGGGTCGATCCGGCCGGGCACGAAGCGTTCCTCCAGGTTCTCCAGGCCGCTCCAGGCCGCCAGCGCGTCGTCCAGGCCGGCCGGGCCGACCGGGTGGCCGGTGGCGGCGAGCAGCTCCGCCACCTCGGTCGCGAGCGGACCGGCGAGGTCACGCAGCGAGGCCGGGTCGGGGCGGCCGAACAGCATGTGGTGGATGTCGAGCAGGCGGCTCAGCTCGGAGACCGGGTCCACGTGGTCGTCCACGCGCAGGTCCACCAGCTCGTCGCCGGTGCCGGCGTAACCGCCGTGGCGCCGCACCACGAGCATCGCCGCGCTCTGCCGGCCGCGCCGGTCGCCGCCGGCCTGGTCACCGGCGATGAGCGCGGCCAGCAGGCGTTGCGGGAACGGCAGATCCACGCGGGCCAGCCAGGCGTCGCGCAGCGCGTCGATCACCTGCGGCCCGCTCAGGATGTTGCCCTGCGCGGCCCAGCCGTCGCCGGCCTGCCCACCGGCCCACGGGTGGCAGCGCGTCCCGGTCCAGGTCGCCCCGTCGCCGGCCGCCCCGACCACGGCGAGCTGCCGGTCGTCGCGGCCGGGGTCGGCGGCCACCAGCCCGGCCACCGCGTCGGTGGCGCTGACGCCGGTACGCAGCAGCGCGAGCGCCTGCGACCGGTAGGCGAGGTTGGCGTGCGCCTGGGTGGCGACCGCTCCCACCTGCGCCTCAGCCGCCGGCACCAGCGCCCCGGCGGCGAGGAACCGGCTGGCCACGACGACGCCGTGCAGGAGCCCGTCGGCGGAGCGGGCGACGAGCGAGAAGGTCACGCGCGGATCGTAGCCCGGGTGCGGCGTGCGGGACCGGCGTCGCCGCCCGATCGCCCATATCGGCCTGGATCTTGCTCCCGGCGGTGCCGGACGGGCACGATCGACGGGTGACGAACCGATGGGGCATGACCGTGCCGCTGGGCGGCATCCCGCTCGCCGACCACGCCGCCGTCTACGCGGCCCTCGACGACGCCGGGTTCACCGACGTGTGGTCGTCGGAGGTGGCCGGCGCGGACGCGTTCACCCCGCTGGCCCTGGCCGCGGCCTGGTCGCCGCGGCTGCGGCTGGGCACCGCGATCACGCCGGTGTTCACCCGCGGGCCGGGACTGCTCGCGATGAGCGCCGCCGCGCTGGCCGAGGCCGCGCCGGGCCGCTTCGCGCTCGGCGTCGGCGCGTCGTCGCCGGTGCTGGTGCGCGACTGGAACGCGATCGAGTTCGACGAGCCGTTCAAGCGCACCCGGGACGTGCTGCGGTTCCTGCGGGCCGCGTTGCGCGGCGAGACAGTCGACGGCGCGTTCGACACGTTCGCCGTCCGCAAGTTCACGCTGGAACGCCCGCCCGCCGTGCCGCCGCCGGTCGTGCTGGCCGCGTTGCGCCCCGGCATGCTGCGCCTGGCCGCCGCCGAGGCCGACGGGGTGATCCTCAACTGGCTGTCCGCCGAGGACGTGCCGACAGCGCTGGCCGAGGTGGGCGAGCGCCGGCCCGGCTTCGAGGTGGCCGCCCGCATCTTCGTCTGCCCGACCGAGGACGCCACGTACGCCCGCGCGCTGGGCCGTCGCATGATCACCGGCTATCTGACGGTGCCCGCGTACGCCGCGTTCCACAGGTGGCTGGGCCGCGAGGACTCGCTCGGCCCGATGTGGCAGGCGTGGGCGGCGGGCGACCGGCGGGGCGCCTCCGCCGCCGTACCGGACGAGGTGGTCGACGCGCTGGTGCCGCACGGCTCACCCGAGCAGTGCGTGGCCGCCGTCCGCCGCTACGCCGACAACGGCGTGGACGTGCCGGTGGTCGCGGTGCTGCCCACGCCCGAGATCACCGAGGGTGGCGCGGCGGCCTGGATGGACCTGCTGCCCCGGCTCGCCCCCGGGAAGGTGGCCTGAGATGAACCTGACCGACCGGGTTGTGGTGATCACCGGCGGGGCCGGCGGGATCGGTGCGGCGCTGGGCCGCCGGTTCGCCGCCGAGGGCGCCGCCGCTGTCGTCCTGGCCGACCTGGCCGCCGACGCGGCCCGCGCCACCGCCGAGGCGATCGGCCCGGTGGCCAGCGGCGTCGGGCTCGACGTCACCGACGAGGCGGCGGTACGCGCCCTCGTCGAGGAGACCGAGCGCCGCCACGGCCGGATCGACCTGTTCTGCGCCAACGCGGGCGTGGCCACCGGCGGCGGCATCGACGCGCCCGACGCGGAGTGGGACCGGGCCTGGCGGGTGAACGTGCTCGGGCACGTGCACAGCGCCCGCGCGGTGCTGCCCGGCATGCTCCGCCGGGGCCAGGGCCACCTGCTGCTCACCTGCTCGGCGGCGGGTGTGCTCACCGCGGTCGGCGACGCCCCCTACACCGCCACCAAGCACGCGGCGGTCGGTCTCGCCGAATGGCTGGCGATCACCTACCGGGACGCCGGGATCCGGGTCAGCGCGCTGTGCCCGCAGGGCGTGGACACCCCGATGCTCGCCGACGGCCTCACCGAGGGGCATCTGGGCGCCCGGGTGATCGCCGCGTCCGGGACGATCCTCACAGCGGACCAGGTCGCCGACTCGGTGATCGCCGGGCTGGCCGAGGAGCGGTTCCTGATCCTGCCGCACCCGGAGGTGGCCGACTACGCCCGCCGCCGCGCCGAGGATCCGGACGGCTGGCAGGCCGGGCTGCGCAAACTCGTCCGCAAGCTGCGCGCCGCCGACCGCTGAGCCCGGCCCGTCACTGCGGATTCCCGGGTACGGCGGGTCGCACCCGGCGGCGGGCCGCATCCGGCCGGTCGGCCGCCGTACGCCCGGCCGGGCCTGTCAGCGGCGCCACCGCAGCGGCCCCGGGTGGACCGTCCACAGCAGCCGGCCCCACCGCGACCGCGCCGCCCGCAGCGTATCGCCGAAGCCCTGACTCAGCCGCGCGGCCCGCTCCGCCTGTTCCGGCGTGACACTGCCCGGCGCGAAGCCTGCCTGGTTGAGCAGGGCGGCCAGCTCGTCGACCGCCGACTCGTCCGGACCGCCGGACGCCGTGCCGTCCCCGGCCCGGTCCGTGAGCCCGGCCGCGCCGTCCCTGATCCGGTCCGTGGGCTCGGCCGCGTTCCCTCTGGATCGGGCCGCGCGGGCATCGGCGAGCGTCCGGCGGGCCCGCTCGGCGACCTCGGCCGCCGTCAGGTCCGGCCCGACCGGGTGCCCGGCCAGGCGCAGCGCGTCCGTCAGCTCCCGCCACGCGCCCGCGACCCGCGCCTGCGGGTCACCGGCCTCGAGGCGGGAGCGGGTCAGCCGGCGGCGCATCGCGTACAGCACCGCCAGCACCGCGCCGACCAGCAACGCCAGCCCGCCGACGCCGCCGACGACCAGCAGCGGCGTACCGAGCCCGCTCTCGTCCCGGCCGGGGGCGGGCGCGGCGGCCGGGGGCGTGGCGCTCGGCTCCTCGGTGGGCGCGGGCACCTCCGACGGCGGCGGATCCTCCGGCTTCGGCCGGAAGTCCTCCTCCACCGGGCGGGGCTCGGAGTCCGGGCGCGGCATCGGGTCGAACGGCACCCAGCCGACGCCGTCGAACAGCACCTCCGGCCAGGCGTACGCGTCGGCGGCCCGTACCGGACCGTCGCCCCTCGGCTCGAACCCGACCACCACCCGGGTCGGCAGGCCGGCGAGGCGGCCGAGCACCGCGAACGCGGCGGCGAACTGCTCCGAGGTGCCCCGCTGCCCGCCGCCGTTGCGCGGTCCGAACAGGAAGAACGCCAGGTTCGGGTACGCGTGCCCGCTGGGCGCGTCAGCTGTCACCCGGTAGTGCTCGGCCAGGAACGCGGCGATCGCGTCGGCGCGCGCGTACGGGGCGCCGTTCGACTCGGCGAGCTGGGCGGCGAGCCGTCGCAGCGGCTCCGGCGCCCCGTCGGCCACCCGCAGCACCCGGGCCACCTCGTCACCGGCGGGCACGTTCGCCGTGCTCAGCAGGTTCACATCCGGGCGCTCCCGAATCGAGGACACCTCGTACCGCAGCCCGGGCGCGAGCCCTTCCGGCCGGATCAGCGTCCCGGTCGCCGGGTCGTACGCCACCCGCGCGCCGGTCACCTCGCGCGGCGTGGGCACCGCCGGTAGCAGCCGCCCGGTCAGGTCGCCGACGGTGATCTGCTGGCGCACCTCGTCGGTGCCCGTGCCCGGGGGCGGCTCGGCGGCGGGCAGGATCCGCCCCGCGTTGCGGTACGTCGCGCCGACCCGCCAGGTCACCCCGTCGTAGTCGCTGAGCACCGCCAGCCGGATCCGCGGCGGCCCGCCCTCGCCGGCGCCCGCGACGGTGCGCACGTCGAGCAGCCGCTGATCAGGGTTCAGCGCCCACCCGGAGATCCGGATCAGCGGGTTCTCGTCCAGCGACTCCACCCGCGGCGGCTCCACGTAGCGGCGTGGGTCGACCGGCCGCTCGTCGACCTGGGCGGCGACCACCGGGGCGAGCAACGCCGCCAGCGCCACCACCACCGCCAGCCCGGCCGCGCTCGCCGCCGCCAGCCGCAGGCGCACCGCCGCGCGTACCGCCGGGGTCAGACCGGCGACCGGATCGGGTGCCGGGCCGTCGCGGCGTCCGGGCGTCGCCAGGCCGGCCGCCGCGACGGCCGCGAACAGCACAGTCGGGCCGATCGCCGGATCCGCGTTCGGCCCGACCACGTAGAGCGCGCCGGCGTAGAGCAGCGCCGGCGGCAGGTAGCCCAGCAGCACCCGTCCGGCCCGCAACGCCACCTCGGCGGCGGTCAGCCCGGCCAGCCACGCGGCCACCACCGGGACCAGCACGGTGTCCGGTGCCGGCTCGACCGGGATCATCGCGGTGAGCAGCCGGGGGATCGCGTTGCGGGCCGCGTCGGCGGCCACCTCGCCGAGCCCGCCCGGCAGCGCCGCGTGCGCGGCGGCCAGCCGCAGCGACAGCAGCGTCCACCCGGCCAGCGCGGCCACCGACAGCGGCGCCACCAGCCAGGACGGCAGCCGCCGCGCGGCCACGCTGACCAGCACCGAACCGATTGCCGCACCGGCCATCAGCCGGGTCGGCAGCGGGTCCGCGTACACCCGGCCCAGCACCACGCCGGAGAGCGCGACCAGCACGACCAACGCGGCCGGCACGGGCACGGCCCGCAACACCCGGACCGCGCGCGCCGCCGCGCCGGTGCGCGGCGGCGTCACCACCGGCGGACCCCGTCCCACTCGGCGGCGAACGCCGCGCCGTCGGCCGCGTCCAGCACGGTGAGGCCCGCCGTGCCGGCCGCCGTCGGACCGTCCGCGCCGAACATCCCCACCACCACCGAGGGGTACGCGCCACGCAACGCGCCCACGTGCCCCAGGTCGTCGCGGCCACCCGGCCCGGTCAGGAAGACGAGCGTGTCGCCGAGCCGGTCCCGGCGCAGCCGCCCGGTCGCGGCGGGCAGCACGTTTGGCCCGGCGTCCGCCAGGTCCACCGCGGCCAGCCGGTCCAGCGACCCGGCCGCTCCGGCGGGCTCCACCTCGGCGGGTACGACGAGCAGCAGGTGCACCGGCAGGTCCTCCCGCACGGCGGCGGCCACCACCGACGCCGCCGCCTCGCACGCCGACTCGAACGACTCCGCGACGCCACCGGAACGGCCGGGATGCGCCGACGCCCGGTTGTCCAGCACCACCACCAGGCGCGGCAGGCTGGTGTCCACGTTCTCCCGAACCATCAGCTCACCCACCCGGGCGCTGGTGCGCCAGTGCACGCGGCGCAACTCGTCGCCCACCACGTACTCCCGCAGCGAGTCGAACGTGATCGACCCGTGCGGCACGCTGTCGGTGCGCCCGTCCAGGCTGCGCCCCGCGCCGGTGGGCACCGCGGAGAGGGGATGGATGCGCGGGTGCACCCACACCGGCACCGTGCCGCCGTAGCCGCGCGCCAGCGCCACCAGGCCCAGCGGATCCCGGCGCACCACCCGCAGCGGCCCCACCGGCACCACCCCACGCCGCTGCGTCGGCACGTCGTACCGCACCACGGTGTCCCGGCCCGGACGCAACCGCAGCAGCGGCACCGGCACCAGCGCCCCGGCGCAGCGGTCCTCGGCCACCAGGTTCGCCGCGCGCAGCCGGCCGGTGTTGCGCACCGTCAGCTCCATCGCCGCCGGCTCACCCCGGGCCACCCGGTCCGGGTCGGCCCGCCGCGCCACGCTCAGCCGGGGCCGCCAGGCCGCGTTCACCACGGCATAGCCGACCGCCACCCCGGCCGCCGCGCCGAGCACAGTCAGCTCCGGGTACGCGTACCGGAACCCCACGCCGAGCAGCACCAGGGCGGCGACAAGTAACCCGACCCCACGGGCGGTGATCCCCACGCTCAGCCGTGCACCGCTGTGGCCTGGCCCGTCGGCAGCGGCACCGGCACCGACGCGACCGCCTGGCGCAGCACCTCGGCGGGCGTGACGCCGCGCACCTGCGCGTCGGGGGTGAGCAGCAGCCGGTGCGCGAACACCGGTTCGACGAGCGCCTTCAGGTCCTCCGGCATGATCCAGCCCCGGCCGTCGATCAGCGCGTACGCGCACGCCGCGCGGGTCAGCGCGATCACCCCGCGCGGGCTCACCCCGACCCGCACCTGCGCATGGGTACGCGTCGCCGCGGCCAGTCGCACCGCGTACGCGTAGAGCGGCTCGGCGATGTGCACCCGCCGGGCCATCTTCACCATCTCGCCCACAGTGGCGGTGTCGGTGACCGGGCTCAGCGAGTCGGGGGAGCGGACCGTGGCGCCGCGCAGCACCTCCACCTCGACCGCCTCGTCCGGGTAGCCGACCGAGAGCTTCACCAGGAACCGGTCGAGCTGCGCCTCGGGCAGCCGGTAGGTGCCGTCCATCTCCACCGGGTTCTGCGTGGCCACCACCAGGAACGGCTGCGGCACCGGGTGCCGTACGCCGTCCACTGTGACGGTCCGCTCCTCCATCACCTCAAGCAGCGCCGACTGCGTCTTCGGCGACGCCCGGTTGATCTCGTCGGCGATCACGATGTTGGCGAACACCGGCCCCGGGTGGAACTCGAAACCCCGGCTGGCCTGGTTGAAGATGGTCACGCCTGACACGTCGGAGGGGAGCAGGTCCGGCGTGAACTGGATCCGCCGCCACTGTCCCTTCACAGTCGCCGCGATTGCCCGCGCCAGCGTGGTCTTGCCGACGCCCGGTACGTCCTCCAGCAGCACGTGCCCCTGCGCGAACAGCGCGGTCAGCGCCAGCCGCACCACCTGCGGCTTGCCCAGCACGACCGCGTTGACGTTGTCGGCCAGCCGGGCGGCCAGGGCGGCGAAGCCCTGCACCTCCGGCTGGCTGAGCGGTTCGTGCGTGTTCACTGATGCGCCTCTCGTGCGGTCAGCAGGTGGGCAGGACGCCGAGGTCGTCGCCGCCCTCCAGGTTGAGCCAGGCCCACGGGATGTACGTCTTGCCCTTGTAGTCCACCTGGATCCACCAGGTGCTCTTCTTGTTGTTGTTGTAGATCCAGGCGTCGACGTCCTCGCCCTTCACCTTGCAGTACGTGCGCAGCCGCCGGCCGTCCGGCACCCAGCCCGCCTGCCGGTCGTTGTCCTGCCTCGGCACCTCGAAGATCTCGTTGCCGTTGCGGCCGTCGACGTCCTTGTCGCAGTACGTCCGCTGGTCGCCGTCCGGACCGTTCTTGCAGGTGGCGATGCCGTACAGCGGGTCTGTGCCCTGCGCCCGGGAAGCGGTGCCCTTACCGGCGGCGTTGCTCGCGGTCAGCGTCACCGTGTACGCGGTACCCGGCGTCAGCCCGGTCACCCGCAGGCTGGAACAGCTTCCGCTGGCCGTCTTCCCGCCGGTCGCGGCCGTGCAGGTGGCCCGGCCGCCGCCCGCGTCCACGGTGAACGTCACAGTCACCGACGTGGCGTCCGCCGACGAACCGGTCACCGTGATCCGGGGCTCGGCCACCGTGCGCGCGGTCGTGCTCGCCTCCGGTCCCGGCCCGGCCTCGTTCACCGCCTTGACCTTCACCGTCACGTTCTGCCCGTTGCCCAGCCCGCCCACGGTGGCCCGCACGTCGGTCACCTCGACGGTCTTGCCGGCCGCCTCGACCAGGTACTTCGTCACCGGCCGGCCGTTGTCCAGGGCCGGGGACCACTGCACGGCGACGGTGCCCGGCTGGTCGGCGACTGTGGACGCGCGCAGCTCGGTCGGTGCCTTCGGCACGGTGAACGGCACCACCGTGTTGCTCACCGGTGACGCCTTCGACCCGGCGCCCTTCTCACTCACGGCGGTCACCGTGAACGCGTACTGGGTGCCGTACTCCAGTTGCCCGGCCGGCACCACCAGCTCCGTCTTCGGCGACTCGCCGGCCGGGGCGCTCGCGCCCGCCGAGGTCGCCGTCACCGCGTACTTCGCGATCTTGTTGCCCTGGCCGTCAGCCTCGGGCCAGCTCACCCGCACCGTGCCGTCCGGCCGCGCCTCGGCGGTCACCGACGCCGGTGGGTCCGGCACCTCGGCCGTCGGCACCACCGGGTTGCTGCGCCGCGCGGGCCCCTCGCCCTTGGCGTTCACCGCGTGCACCGAGAACGTGTACGTCTCCCCGTTCGTCAGGCCGGTGATCTCCAGTGCACGCTGGTTCGCGCCGACCTGGTGGGTCTGACCGGCGCCCTCCACCACGTACCGGGTGATCTCGGCGCCGTTCGACGCGGCGGCCTGCCAGCTCACCCGGGCCGACGCGTCACCGGCGGCGGCGGTGACCGACTTCGGGGCACCCGGCTTGGACACCTTCGGCTTCTTCGGCGGGGGCGGCGGCGGAGCGACCGGCGGCGGGTCGCCTCCGAGCACGTCGTTTGCGTACTTGTCGACCTCACGCACCTGGTTGCGGTCGTCGACCACCTGCGCCGTCGACGAGTCGGGCGGGTTGATGAACAGGTGGTTCTCGCGCACCTCCAGCTCGACCGGGCCGGGCCGGCCGGAGCCCTTGACGGTCTGCACGAGCTGACCCTCGGCGTCGAAGGCGTACACCGTGCCGGTGTTCTCGTCGGCGCAGTAGAACCGGCCCGCCCACGCCACCGCCGGGCTGAGCCGGACGCCGTCGCCCGGCACCGTGAACCGCTTCACCTCGCGGCTGTCCCGCACCACGTGCACCGACCGTTCACCGGGAACCGTCACCGGCACCTGCTGCCCGCTGGTACGCGTCGGCAGGTAGCCCGGCGCGGTCATGCTCAGCTGCGCCCGCTTCGTCTGCCCGCCGACCACAGTCACCAGCGACGCCGAGGTGCGGTCCAGCACCGCCACGCCCTCGTCCAGCGTGGACACCACCAGCTCGTGCGCCGGCTCGGCCACGTCGTACGTCTCCACGCGCTTCGGGCTGAGCCCGGCGGGCGGCGCGTCACCCGGCGTCTCCGGCAGCTCGGCGGCGGTCACCGCCGAGACGGTGCCCTCGCTCGGCACCGCGACCCACAGCTTGCCGGCGCCGTCGAGCGTGCCGCCGGTGATGCCCGGCGGGTAGCGGACCGGCTCACCCACAGGCGTCAGGGCCCGCGGGTCGAGCTGCCGCACGATGCCCTGCACCGCGTCCACCACGAACGCCGCGTCCTCGTGCAGCGCCACGCTCACCCCGAGCCCCGGCGCGGTCGGCGTGGTGGCGGTGATCTGCAACGTCGCCAGGTCCAGCGAGCTGACCCGACCGGTGTTGAGGTCGCGCAGGATCAGCAGCCGGTCGGTCTGGGCCACCTGCATCTGGTGCCGCCGCCCGCCCGGCACCTCCATCCGGGTGTCCACCCTCGCCGTGACACCGTTGACCCGGGCCAGCTCGCTGCGGGTGGTGCTCCACAACCAGGAGGACGCGTCGAAGCTCGCCACCGCGTTGTCGGCGGCACCCAGCCCGAGCACCGTCAGGCCCATCGCGGCCAGCAGCGCGGCCACCGTGCCGATGGTGACGAGTCCGCCGCGCATCCGCGGCCGTGGCCGGGCCGGCGCCGGCCCGGTGCCCGTGACGTCCTCAATGGTGGTCACTGCCGGCTGCCTCCCCGCGTCGGTGGGGGAGGGACACCGAGCACGGCCGACCCTCCCCAGAGCCGGGAGCCATCATAGGTGCCGCCCGGAGCCGGTGAAACCCGCACCGTCCTCCTGTGGACACCGAGCGTGTCGCCCGAGCGCTCAGTTCGCCGTGCCGCCGGCCTCCCGGTCCGTGCAGACCTGACCCGAGGTGGCGTACGAGTCGGTCGAGTAGACGGCCAGCACCGTGAAGCAGTAGTCCAGCTTCGCGCTCAACCCGTTCACCGTGTAGCGGGTCTGCCCGGCGTCGACAGTCGCCATCACCCCGAGCTTCTGCCCGGCCCGGCCACCCGCCACCACGAACGGCACCCCGCCGTTCGTCGGATCGGTCCAGGTCACTGTGACGGTGGTGGTGTCGTCGCGTAGCTTCAGGTCCCCCGGCGGCGGACCGGCCACCTTCGGCGACGCGGCACCGGACGCGGGCACGGGGGCCGGTGGCGGCGCTGCCTCCCGGTTCAGCAACACCGCGCCGATACCGACCGCGGCCAGCACCGCGAGCACCGCACCGCCGACGACCAGGGCCAGCACCGTCCGACCGGACCGCTCCGGCTCTATCGGGTACGCGTCCGGCGGCTGGACCGGCGGCGGCTGGTGGAACATCGGCGGGGTCGCCGGCCAGGCGCCCGGCTCCGGCTGGCCCGGCTCGCCCGGCGGCTCCGGCCGGGCGGGCTCGGGGAAGTCCAGCAGGTCCTCGTAGATCGTCATCTGCCGGTTCGGCTCCGCCGTGTCGGAGCCCGGCCCGTCCGCCGCGTCGGCGGGTGCCGGTTCGTCCTCGTCCGGCTCCGGGGCGGTGGGCCGGTCGACCGGCTGGGACGGGGCGGCGCTGCTCCACGGCGGCGCGACCATGCCCCACGGCGGTACGGAGGAACCGCTGACGGGTGCCGCGCTGACCGGTGCGGCGGGTGGTCCGCTGACGGGCGGTGGATAGGTGCCGGGGGGAGCGCTGACCGGCGGGTACCCGGCGGGCGGCGCGCTGACCGCTGGCGGGTAGGCGGGCGCGGGTGGTGCGCTGATCGGCGGTCCAGGAGGACCGCTGACGGGTGGTGCGCCGGCCAGCGACGGGTAGCCGGATCCGGGTGGCGCGCTGATCGGCGCAGCGCTGGCGTGTGGAGCGCTGATCTGGGGCGCGGCGGGCGGCGATGGCGCGTCTGCCGCCGGGGCACCGGCTGCGGGCGCGCCCACGGTGCTCGGCACACCCGGCGAGGGCGCGCTCGGCTGCATCACGCTCGCGGCAGCGTCGCCGTCACCCGTAGCCGGCGGTCCGCTGATCGGGGATGTGCTCGCCGGCGGCGCGCTCACCGCAGGCGTCACGGACGAGGCGGCCTCGGACGAGACGGCGGGCGGCGCGCTGATCGGCGGTGATCCCTCGGGCCGTCCGCTGGGCGAGGGCGCGCCGATCGGAGGGCTGCTGACCGGCCTTGCGCCGGCCGGGGTCTCGCTGGCGGCGCCGGTCACCGTGGGCTTGGCCGGGGCGCCGGGGGCCGCCGTCGCGGCGTTGCGCGCCGCCTCCTCTTCCAGCAGCGGGCCGATCTGCTGCACCTGGATCGTCGGCTTGTCCCAGCCCGGTCCACCCGGGACAGGCGGTGTCGTACCCGGGCCGGAAACGTCGGTGCCGGTGCCGGTGCCGGTGCCGACCGTCCGCTCCGCGGCAGGCCGTGGGGGAGCGGTTGCCTCGGCCGTGGGAGTCGCCCGCGGGGCGGGTGCCGGTCGCGGCGGTACAGGTGCGGAGGCCGGCGTCGGTGCGGTGGCAGCGGCCGGCGCCGACTCGGCCACCGGCTGGGGCGTGGGCGCCGGTGGCGCTGCCGCGGCCGGAGGGGTGACCGGTTGCGGAGCGGGCGGGGACGACACCGGCGGGACGACCGGAACGGCCGGTGGCGGAGGCAGGTCGCCGGCTGCCGGAGCCGGCACGCGAGGCGCCGGCGGCAGGACGGCCGGAGGCGGCGGCAGGAGTCCCGCCGAGGGCGCCCGCGACGGTGGCGGAGTGATCCCGGCAGGCGGCACCTCGGTGACCGGCGGCGCGGGCGGCGGCGGGATGACCGGCGGGGGCGGAAGTGGGGATGTGCCGGCGGTTCCCGGCATCGGCAGCGCGGGAGCGCCGATGGTTCCGGGCATCTGTGCGGGTGCCTGCGGAGGCGTGCCGGCGGTGGCCGGGTGCGAAGGCGTGACGGGGGTGCGGGGCGGCACCGGGGTCACACCGGGAGCGGCGGCCGGTCGGCCGTACGTCGCCGGTGGTGCCTGGGGGACACGCTGCGCCGGGGGAACCGGGATGACGCCCTGAGCCGGGGGCACGGGGCGGACACCGGGAACCTGCGGGGCTGTCCCGGCAGCCGGTGGCCTCGCCGGGGCGGTGGGTTCGACGGGCACTACCGGGAAGCGGGTCGTCGCCTCATCCGTGATGGGCGCGAACCGCGTGGTCGCCTCCTCGGTGATGGGCGCGAACCGGGTCGTCGCCTCGGAGGCAGGCGGCGAGGGCGGCGCCCACGGACTCGCGGGTCCGCTCGGTCCGGTTGCGGGAGGCTGCTGCGGCGGGGCAGGTGCCACAGGGGGTGGCGGAGCGACCCGCGGGTTCGGCGCGGACTGAGCCGGCTGCGCGGCGTGGGGCGCCTGCGGTGCCGGGCCCGGGCGGGGAGCCCACTGCGAACCGGGTACCGGCGGACTCGCCCCGGGCACACCCGGGGTGACGGGCCGAGGCGGTGCGGGCGGGTGCGGTGGAGTGACCGCCCGCAGCGAGACGGTGGGCTCGGACAGCCCGTGACCGGGGTACCCGGAGGAGGCGGGACCGGGCCGGGCCGGACCAGGGCTTCCCGGCAGCGCCGGATCGGGGCTTGCGGGCGGGCCCTGGTTCGGATGCCGGGGCAGGGACTGATCGGGGTGCCCGGGGCGGCCCGGATTCGGGTATCCGGGCAGGGTCGGAGCGGCGTGCGGACCGGCAGCGGCGGCGAAGCCGCCGGGGAAGGGGCCATAGCCCGCGGGAGCGGCGGCGGAGCCGCCGAGGTACTGGCGGGCCGCGCGTACCGCTGGGTGGTCCGGACCGAGCACGGCGGGCCCTACGGTCGCCACGCGGCTGTAGTTGCGGCGGGCCTCGTGCCGGTTGCCAAGCTCCTCGGACACCCCGGCCAGGTCGAAGCTGAGCGCGAGCATCAGCGGGTCGGCCTCGCCGCGGCGGCGCTCGCCGGCGGCGTAGGCCTCTTCGAGTACGCGCCGGGCGGCGGCCGGGTCGTCGGCCTCGCGGTGCAGCCGGGCCAGCAGGTGACCGGTGGCCATGACGTCCTGGTGGTCCTCGCCGTACGCCGGGCGTGCCGCGATGATCGCGTCGGCGAGCAGGCGGCGGGCGCTTGTCAGGTCACCCGCGGCGCGCAGCGCGAGGGCCTGGTGTTGAGTGGCGATCAACGGGGAGGGGTGGGACACGTGAGCAATGCTGCCCGGAATCGCCTGTTGCGCGCTACCCACGCGATTGTTGTGGCAGCTGACCTGCGCAAACGTGCCGCCCGGGAGCTGATGTGCATGATCGTTCTGGGCCGTGTACAGTAATGCCCCGTGCGGCCCGCCGGGCCGACCGATGCGGCGAGTAACTCACATTGGTCGACCAGGTAGGCTGGTACGTGCAGGTCCGGGTGGCGGAATGGCAGACGCGCTAGCTTGAGGTGCTAGTGCCCGTATAGGGCGTGGGGGTTCAAGTCCCCCCTCGGACACATCATTACCACATATCGATCATGATCCGCGCAGGTTGACCTGCGCGGATTTTTCTATGGTTGGTGTGCAGTGTTCCTGGTCGCAGACGATGGTGATCTTCCTCCCGTGTAGGAGTGTGACCCTGCTGCTCCATCGTCTTGGCAGCCCGCTCAAGTTGCTCATACAACTGCCCAACGGCGTGCAGGCGTCGAGCCTCGTCGGACCATGCCTGCCATTGCTCAACCCAAGCGTCGAAAGCACGCACAATCCGTCCAGGCGGTGCCTCGCGACTGTCATCGCCGCTCAGCCGAGCGTCCAACAGGCGCGGCACAGAACCAGCGAACCCGCCCACGGAGTCCATGTCGATCCACTCGTGCAGCACCTCCGGCGGCGCCGGCTCCGCTGGTGGCCGAGACGGACGCAGCCGCATGATCACATCATCGGCAGGGCTAGCCATCCACTGAACGCCCCGCGGCAGGGCATCGAGCCAGATGACGGGATCAGGCGCGTCCGGATCTTCCAGAATGTCACAAACTGGGTCCCGCTCGACTGCGGCCGTCACCTCAGCGAGAAACTCGACCAACTTCGTTGTCTTCTCGATCGCATCCTGACTGAGAGTCACGCTCGCATGCACCCCCTGTTAGTTGACGGGCAACGTCACAGACTGCGCTGCCTACAACCAAGATCACAAGGGTGATGCCGTGCGTGCAGCATGAGTGAACCCTCCGAGCAGGGCGCGGACCAAAATCGGGCGCCCGTCGCCACCTCACCTCTGCAGTGTTCGCGGGCGGTGCCGCGATAGTCTGCAACGGATGAAGCCGTCGGCTCGAAGGTGAGGCTTGCCCAATGGGTACCAGCTATGAACCGATGACTCTGACCAGGTTGGCCACCCATCTGGCATCCGCTGACACCGACCAGACTCGCTGGAAGCTCATATGGGAGTTTCTGGAGGAGTACCGCTGGGAGCCCGCCGACACCAGGGTCGACCTGTTGCGAGATGAGCCCGGGCTAACCGAGGACCCACGGTGGGACGCGCTGCTTGCCGCGCTCGCGGAGCACCTGCTAGCTCAGGCAGATCTTGCTCCGCCCGCATGGGTCGACGCACGTGTGCTGCGCCGGGCATGGTTCCCGGCCGAACTGGCCATTCACCGGGCCGACGCCCTGGCATGGGCCCCGGCTGCATTCCGGAAGCACGGTGTGTACCTGTCCGTTCACGACCTGGCCGCGGCGTGAGCGGATCAGACGGCGTCCTCATGGGGCGCGCGGAACTCGAACGCGCGTTCGCTCACCTGGGCGACCGGCTTGTCCGCCGCGGAGTCGTCGCTGACATCTTCATTGTGGGTGGTGCCGCGATGGCGCTCGCCTACGACGCGAAACGGGTGACCAGGGACGTTGACGCGATGTTCGTTCCGCACGGAGTTGTCCTCGATGAGGCGCGTGCAGTGGCCGACGAGCTGGGGCTACCGCCGTGGTGGCTCAACGAGCAGGCCAGCGTGTACGTGTCCGGCAAGGACGACCCGGGCAAGCGGCGGGTCTTCGACCACCCTGGCCTGCGCGTGATGGCGGCCTCTCCGGAGCACATCTTCGCGATGAAGGCGCTCGCGGCGCGAACCCGCGACGTGGACGACCTTCGCGCCCTGGCGGCGCTGGCCAAGGTGACGACGGTGGACGACGCTGTACGTCTGTGTGCCGACTTCTACCCCGACGAAGCGATCTCGCCACGAGCAATGGGAGTTATCCGCGAACTTTTCGGATGATGCGGACCCCCGGCAGCTCGGCAGTCAGATCACTTTCGATTGCTCAGGCATTTAAGCAGGATTCCCACCTGTCCGCGGAAAGCGCGTGAAACGTGACCGTAAAGCGGGCGCTTGCTCAGAATCCTATCTACGGTTGTTCGCCTCGGACATGGAACAGTTGGTGCCGTCGGGGGAGAGGTGCTGCGGGAATCTGCCGTTCCTGTCAGCGTCGTGCGACGACAGGAGGGGGCAGGTCTGACGGCCGTGGCCGTCTACTGCAGCTCCGACACCGCAGCGGTCCGGCGACTGATCTGGATCCAGACCCTCGCCCTGGCCCGCTACCGGAGAACGCGAGCGGCACGGGTTGCCGTCAACGCCGGTCGACTGAAACTCACCAGGACCCTGCGGTGGGGCTCAAGCTTGAGGCCTGCAGGTTCATTTCGGTCAGTTGATAACCGATCCAGCTGGCTGGCAAGATTGGACCATACGCAGCCCGACTTCGATTCATGCTCACGCCCGGTAATTAGCGCACGAGGTTGAGCCAACCCTGGACGTGCCGTAATCTATGAGCATGTGCACCCGAAATGGAGCACCGATGATACGTACAAGAGTTCAAGTCCCCCCTCGGACACGACCATTGCCCCACGGTGCGCGTTGAGATCCACTTCAGCGCGCACCGTTTGCGTTTCTGGCTGGTAGTTCAGTCGGAGGCCGAGTTGCCGGTAGACATCGACCTTGTCAGCGGTAGTATGCGTCGCCGTGGTTGTACTGGCCCTGCATGCGACGGTGGCAGGCTGCGCAGTAGATGAGGCCGCGGAACACGTAGGGGTAGCGGGTGCGCTGCCGGACGTGTTGTCCGCCGGCTCCTCGGCCCCGACGCTGCAGGATCGCTTGGGCCTGCTCGAAGGTCGCGTATACGAACACCAAGTATCGGTCCGCTGAACAGGGATGACATGGTGCACTCCCGAAGAGCCGACGACTTTCGGAGTCAGTCTTCACCGAGCGGCGGCGTAGGTCGGATCCTTGATCTGGCAGGGATCGGGTTCACGACTGCCTTGGGTGACCGAGGGCTCCTACGCTGAAATGTGTGGAAGATGTCGATGACGCCCGCGAGCTCGTTGAGCAGCGGATGCGCGCCACGGGGTTCGAGGAGGACATCCTCGACAAGGTCTTGGATCTGCTGGAACGCTTCGACACCGATCGGGAGAAGCTGTTCGAGGAGATGCTCTCCAAGCTGGAGCAACCGGGCTATGACGGCCTGACCGACCGGTGGGAGACCAACTGCGAGCAGGCCGACGCGCTGATGGAGCGCCTCGAATCGGACATCCGGTCGGTGCTGGAGGACAGCCAGGCCAACGCCATGTCCGTCGACGAACGGTGGACCGCGGTCGGCCCGCGTGACTTCCTCGCCGGGGAGCGCAAGATCTGGGCGCAGGTCGCCCGGCTCGACGTCCCCGAGGTCGCCACGCTGATGAGCAAGGTCCTGGAGGCCGACCTCGCGCTCATCAAGAAGTGCGAGGAGGACCTCAAGAACGCGCGCAGCAACGACGCGATCGTCGAGCAGCTGCTCCTCAAGAACTTCGGCTCCATCCAGGACACGGTCAAGAGCCTGCTCGTCAAATACCTCCCGACCTCGGGCGCCCGCCTGATCGTCCTCTTCATGAAGGACCCGTCGTCCAAGGAGGCCGCCAACGAGGCGATCAAGAACTTCGAGAAGCTCACCGCGGAGAACCTCATGGCGGCCAAGCAGAAGCGTGCCGCGAAGCAGACGGTGGTCGACAACATCAAGCTGCTGACCGCGGCCCGCGAACAACTCGACGAGGACTGGATCGACAAGCTCTTCGCCCGCGGCGCCGAGGCGGCGGGGAACTGGCGCGGCATCGGCGCGTCCGGCGACTACCGGGCCACCGACTGGGACTGGATGAAGGAGAACGTCCTCGACCGAGGGCTCGACACGCGGGCCGAGGCGGCCAAGGAGCAGTCCAGCAAGCTCTACGACGAGCTCTTCCCCACGCTCGTGGAGGAGAGCACCAACGCCTTCGCCCAGCTGACCGATGATCCGGGCACGCTGGCGAAGTTCAACGAGGAGCTGGCGAAGGCCTCGGCATCCCTGGAGTCGCTGCTGGCGACCGAGGAGGAATACGTCAGGGACCTGGCCGAGGGACCCTACAAGCAGACGGGTCTCGCCGCGTTCGCCCAGGTCAGAGACGCGGTCAAGGTGGGCTTCAAGCTGCTCGCGGACAAGACGGAGGAAGCCGACGACGAGGTGAAGAAGTCATGACCGACCTTTTCGTCGCGGCTGGCGGCCCGGTCGGAGACGGCACCCGGGCCCGGCCGTTCCACGACCCGTGGCTCGCCCTGCGGCAGGCTGCGCCCGGCGACCGCATCCACATCGCGGCGGGCACCTATACCGGGCGCGGTGAGCGCTCCTCGTGGGTCGTCGACACCCCCGAGCTGACAGTGCTCGGCGGATACAGCCCCGACTTCGCCCGCCGTACCCCCTGGCAGACACCGACGGTCTTCGCGGCAAAGGCCGGCCTGCGCGTCCCGAACGAGCCGAACATGCTCCAGGGCATCGGCGGCCACGACGGCCTCGTCCTGGACGGGCTGTTCTTCGACGGGGCCGGGCGCGACGACTACGACGAGCAGGGCGGCCTGCGGCGCGCCTCCTACGGGGACGGCCCGCTGGTGAGCCTGCGCGGCGAGCGCATCACCGTCCGCGACTGCGGCTTCGCCAACGGCAGCTCCGGCGGCGTCGAGCTCGGTGGCGACTCCGCGGTCTTCGAGAACAACATCGTCGTCAACTGCGTCGGCCTCAGCCTGCTCACCGTCCGTGACGGCGCCCCCGAGACCCCGGCCGCGGTAAGCCGCAACACCTTCGCCTTCGCCCACGACGACTCCGACCCGCCGCGCGGCTCCGGCGCCGACCGGGCCGTCGGCGTACGGGTCGGCGGCGCTGCCGCGATCGCCGACAACGTGTTCGTCGGCTGCGGCAACGCGGCCATCGCCTGCCTGCGCGACGTCGGACAGATCGCCATCGACCGTAACCTGTTCTTCGCCACACCGCGCGACATCGTGCGCAGCCGGGTGCCGGGCGCGGAGGCCGAGCTCACCGAGGAGTACGCCGCGGAGCTCGAAGACGTCGGCCTGCGCTCGGCGGCCGGCAACACCGTCGGCGACCCACAGCTGACCGGGCTCCCGGCGGCGTGGCTCGACACGTACACGGTGGACGTCGCCGTCACGTACGAGCGCCCGCCGATCGCCGCCCTCAACGCGCTGCGGGAATCGGCCGGCCTCGGTGAGCTGCCGTCCACATCAGACTTTGATGTTCAGCGGCCCGTCATGCGCCGGCTCGCCCCGGCCGAGGTGCTCACCCTCGCGGTCGGCGCGGCGCCGGGCGCGCATCCCGCCGACCTGGCGGCGCCGGAGCCGTTCACCGAGCTCCCGGCCGGTCCGGCGTACCAGGCCGTCGACTGGGCGCGGCTCTACGAGGCCGACCCGGCGCTCGCCGGAGCCCCGGTGCAGGTGCGGGCCGGGGTCGGCTTCGACCAGAACACGCAGATCCTCCCCGAGCTCGCGGAGACGCACATCGGCGTCGCCGTCTACGAGCCCGGCACCGACAACAGCCCGTGGTGGGCGCTCGCCCCGCGCTACGGCCTCGTCCATCACCAGACTGAGGAGGCCGTACGGTATTCGCGCGGCCTCGACGTCGAGTCCACGTACCTGCTCCGCGGCACGTACCGCCTCACGCCGCCCGGCGGGCGTCAGAGCGCCACCATCGTCCTCGACTCCCTCGCGCCCGTGCTCGACGTCACGGCCCCCGAGCCGCCCCGGCCGGCCGGGCGCGACTGGTTCGTGCGGGCCGGATCCTCCGGCGGGGACGGCAGCCGCGAGGCGCCGTTCCGCGACCCGTTCCAGGCCCTCGAAAAGGCCGCCGAGGGCGACCGCATCCTCGTCGCCGCGGGTGAGTACACGAGCCGCCTGCGGTCGGGCACGTGGCGCATCCCCGTACGCAACCTGACGCTGCTGGGCGGGTGGGACGCCGAGTTCGCCGCGCGCGACCCCTGGCGACACCCGGTGCGCTTCGTGCTCACTCCGGAGACCAAGGCGAAGGGCATCTTCGGCGATCCGGTGCTCACCGGCGAGGACTCGGGGGAGGGCCTCATCCTCGACGGGTTCATGTTCGACGGGGCGACCTACAACGCGTACGCCGACAGCGGCGCCCTCGACGCGGGCCATTCCCAGTCGGCGGCGCTGCTCGACCTGCGCGGCGGCAGCGGCGGCATCACCGTACGCAACTGCGTCTTCGCCAACGCGGCGTACTGCGCCGTGCGGCTCAGCGCGGCGTACGGGACGTTCGAGAACAACGTGGTCGTCAACACGAGCGGCACCGCCGTCCGTATCCAGGCACCGGGCGCGGGCCCCTGGGCCATCCGCGGCAACACGGTCCTGTTCGCCGCCGACCCCACCGGCCGGGCCTCGACCGGGCAGTCCACGACCGGCTGCCTGCTGGACATCTCCGGCCGGGGTGTCATGCGGGTCGAGGCCAACGTGCTCGCCTTCGCCGACAGCATCGCCGTCCGCGCGACCGTGCCCGGCCAGAACCTGCTGCTCGACGGGAACGTGCTCGCCGCCAACCTGTACGCCGACCTCCACGACGGCCGCCACGTGCTCGTCGACGCCGAGAACCGCGACCGGGTGTTCCGCGACGCCCCGTTCGGCGCTCAGACCGGCACCCGGTTCGAGCTGCCGGCGGTGCCGGTCGACGCCGCGTACGCCCACCAGGCCGTCGGCCGCCTCTCGGCGCTGGCCGCCGCGATGCCGAAGGACGGGCTCAACGCCGCCGCGGCGGCGCTCGGCGTCTCAATTGCGGCGCCGAAGACGGAGGCACCCGTCGAGGCGGCGCCCCCGGAGCCGAAGAAGGAGCCGTCAGTCGCCGACCTGCTCGCGGACCTCGGCCGGGCCCGCGAGGCGTTCGAGGCGAAGGACGCGTCCCCGCCGGCCACAGACACTCCGCTGTACTGCCCGGTCTATCCGGTCGAGGCGGCGCTGAGGCTGGCCCTCGACGCCCCGCCAGGCGAACCCGGTGCCCACGCCCCGCCTTCATGATCGAAGAGCTTGTTCCGGCCACAAGCCGCGGGCGGCGCTTCAGGTGGAGGTGCGTTTCCGCCACGCCCGCAAGCGGTCACGCAGCCAGTGGTAGCTGGCCTTGGGCGTACGGGATCCGGTGCCGTAGTCGACGTGGGCCAGACCGAAGCGGGGCCCGTACCCGCGGGCCCACTCGAAGTTGTCGATGAGCGACCAGTAGAAGTACCCCCGCAGATCGAGCCGGTCGTCGACGGCGGCCGCACGGGCCGCCGCCGCCAGGTGCCCGGCCACGAACGAGATCCGTTCCGGGTCCGGCTCGGGTCCGTCCCGCAGGTCGGCGCAGCCGTTTTCCGTCACGTACACGGCAGGCAGGCCCGGGTAACGGTCCGCGAGCCCGGTCAGGGTGTCGAACAGCCCTTGCGGCTCCACCGGCCAGCCCAGGTCGGTGGTGGGCAACCCGTCCGGCCGTAGCTGCCGGACCCCGATGTCGAACGCGCTGCGCAGCGCCGGGTCGGGCTGCTCGTACGGGGCGTCGGCGACGTGCACCCGGTAGTAGTAGTTGACACCGAGGAAGTCCAGCGGCGTGGAGATCACCGCCAGGTCACCGTCCCGGCGAAACGACAGATCGCTCACCCCGGCGTAGAGCCGCTCGAACCCGGGCGGGTACGCGCCGCCCAGCACCGGATCCGTGAACTGCCGGTTGAGCATGAGGTCCTGCCGATCCGCCGCCGCCCGGTCGGCCTCGGTATCGCTGGCCGGCACGGCGGGGGAGAGGTTGAGCGTGATGCCGACGCGCGACCGCGGGCCGGCGGCGGACCGGACTGCGGCGACCGCCCTGCCGTGCCCGAGCAGCAGGTGGTGGGCGGCGGCCAGGGCACCATGTCCTTCGGCGGTGCCGGGAGCGTGCCGGCCCTCCGCGTAGCCGACCATCGACGAGCAGTACGGCTCGTTCAGCGTGATCCAGTCCTGGACCCGGTCGCCGAGGACGCCCGCCACCGCGGCGGCGTACTCGGCGAACCACTCGGCGGTGTCCCGTACCCGCCAGCCACCCTCGTCCTCGAGCGCCTGGGGCAGATCCCAGTGGTACAGCGTGACGAACGGCCGGATGCCGTGCCCGCACAGGGCGTCGACGAGCCGGTCGTAGTAGCCGAGGCCCCGCCGGTTCACCGCGCCCCGCCCGGCCGGCATGACCCGTGGCCAGGCGACCGAGAAACGGTAGGCGTCCACGCCGAGGCCGGCCAGCAGGTCCACGTCCTCCCGCCAGCGGTGGTAGCTGTCGCAGGCGACCGAGCCGGAGGTGCCGTCGTCGACGGCACCGGGGCGGCGGCAGAAGGTGTCCCAGATCGACGGCCCGCGGCCGTCCTCGTCGACCGCCCCCTCGATCTGGTACGCCGCTGTGGCCGCGCCCCAGATGAAGCCGGCCGGCAGGTCCGGCAGCTCGGGCAGGTCCGGCCGGGCTGCGGGCGCGGCGGCGCCTTCGGACGTGGTGGTCATCCCTTCACCGCCCCCTGCATGATGCCGTCGACGAGGTGCCGGCCGAGGAGCATGAAGACGACGAGGATCGGCAGCGTGGCGAGCAACGTGCCGGTCAGCGTCAGGGTGTAGTCGGTGGTGTAGCCGCTGGCCAGTGCGGAGAGCGCCACCTGCACGGTCGCGTTGTTCTGCAGCACGACCAGCGGCCAGAAGAAGTCGTTCCACGCCTGCATGAAGGTGAACAGCCCGAGCACCGCCGCGGCGGGGCGGGCCGCCGGCAGGACGATGTGCCAGTACAGGCCGAACGTGCTGGACCCGTCGACGCGGCCGGCCTCCAGCAGTTCGTCGGGCACGGCGCGGCCGAGGTACTGGGTCATGAAGAAGACGCCGAACGCGGTTACCAGCCCAGGCACGATCACGGCGGTGAGGCGTCCGGTCCAGCCGAGGTCGGCCATCAGGATGTACAGCGGGATGATGCCGAGCTGGTGCGGCACCATCGAGGTCGCGATGGCCACGACGAGAAGCGCCTTTCGGCCTCGGAACCGCAGTTTGGCGAAGGCGAACCCGGCCAGGGTCGAGAAGAACACCACGGAGACGGTGATCGAGCCGCTGACGATGAAGGAGTTCACCAGGGCCCGGCCGAAGTCGGTCGTGTCGAACACGCGCGCGATGTTGTCGAAGAGGTGCCCGCCGGGCACCAGGGCCGGCGGCACCTTCGTGACGGCTTCGCTGGTCTGCGAGGACACGACGATGGACCAGTAGAGCGGGAAGACCGACCCGGCCACGACCGCCAGCAGGGCGCCGTAGCTCCAGACCGAGCCCTTGCGTGGATACCCGAAGCTCCGGCGCCGGTGGGACCGGCGTTGCGGCGGCGAGGGTGTGGTGCCGGTCTGTGTGGGGTCCGCGAGGGTGGTCACGGCATCCTCCTCAGTCCTCGTCCTTGGCGATGCGCCGGGTGAGCAGGAAGTTGATGATCGCGAAGATGGCGATGACCAGACAGAGCGTCCAGGCGACCGCCGAGGCGTAGCCGAAGCGGAACTCCCGGAACCCCTGCTCGTACATGAACAGGGCGACGGTCTGGAACTGCCGGTCGGAGCCGCCGGTGGGCGTCTGGGAGCTGGCGAACAGCAGGGGTTCGGCCATGATCTGCAGGCCGCCGATCGTCGAGATCACCGTGGTGAAGATGATCGTCGGCCGCAGCATCGGGACGGTGATCCGCCTGAACTGCTGACCCTGCGACGCACCGTCGAGGTCGGCGGCCTCGTACAGGTGGTGCGGGATCGCCTGCATCGAGGCGAGGTAGATGAGGGCGTTGTAGCCGGTCCACCGCCAGGCGACGATGAACGAGATGGCCAGGTGGGAGCTCCAGGTGTTGGCCTGCCAGTCGATCGGGCCGATGCCGACGAGGCCGAGCGCCCAGTTGACCATGCCGAAGTCGCGGCCGAACAGCTGGGTGAAGACGATCGTCACCGCCACGATCGAGGTGACGTTGGGCAGCAGCACGCCCATCCGTAGCGCGGTGCGGGCCCGCAGCCGGTGGTTGAGCAGGTGGGCGATCCAGAGCGCGGCGAGCAGTTGCGGCACGGTGGACAGCACCCAGATGCTGAGTGTGTTGCCCAGGGCGTTCCAGAAGTACGCGTCCTGCAGCATCTCGCGGTAGTTCGCGAGGCCGACCCAGCGGTGCGACCCGGAGTCGAGCAGGTCCCAGTCATTGAACGAGACGTACGCCGTGTACAGCAGCGGGAACAGCCCGAACGCGGCGAACAGCAGGAAGAACGGCAGGATGTAGAGGTAGGGCGAGCCCTTGGTGTCGAGCCGGCTCAGGCCGGCCCGCCGGGCCTGGTGGAGGTAGGTGGCCATCGTCGATCCTTCGTCGCCGGGGGCCGCCGGCGGTCAGGGGCGACCGCCGGCGGCGCGGGTCGAGTTACTTGGCGAGGCGCTCGACGTCGCTGACCATCTGCTTCCAGGACTCGTCGGAGCTCTGCTTGCCCTGTTCGATGCGGACGAGGGCGTCGCGGATGGTGGTCTGCACGTCTCCGGCTCGCGGGCCCTGGTACTGGGGCTTGAGTTGCTTTGCCGCGGTGGTGAAGAGCTGGCCCACCGGTGCGTTGTTGAAGAAGGCGTCCTTGTACTGGGCAATGTCGGGCTTGTCGTACAGAGCCGGGATGGACGGCAGGTTGCCCCGCGCGGTGAACACCTTGGCCTGCTGTTCCGGGGCGGTCAGCCACGCCGCGAGCTTCTTGGCCTCCTCGACGTGCTTGCCCTGCTTGGGAACGGTGAGGTACGAGCCGCCCCAGTTGCCGCCGCCGCCCGGCACGCTCGCCACGTCCCACTTGCCGGCGGCGTGCTTCGCCTGGTCCTTGATCTTGGTCATCATCCAGGCCGGACACGCGATGGTGGCGAACTGGTCCTTCGCGAAGCCGTTGTTCCACTCCTGCGAGCTGCCGATCAGCTTGGCCGACAGGTTGCTCTGGATCGCCTTCACCGTCAGGTCCCAGGCCTTTCGGACATCGGGGCTGGTGCCCACGACGATGGCGTTGTCCTCGTTGTAGTACCCGACCGGGGCCTGGCCGATGATGGCGTTGAACAGTTGGCCTCCGCCATCGAAGAAGGCGCTGCCGGCCGGGGCCTTCGCCGCGTACCGCTTGCCGAACTCGATGTACTGGTCCCAGCCGCTGCCCCAGGCGGCCGACACCTGGTCGCGGTCGAACGGCATGCCGGCCTTCTCGAACAGGTCACGCCGATAGCAGATGGCCAGGCCGCCGACGTCGGTGCCGTACCCGATCTGCTTGCCGTCCTTGGCCAGCGACGCCGCCCACTTCCAGTCGAGGTACTCGGACTGGCGGTCCTTGCCCAGGTCCACGAAGAGGTTGCCCCGCTCGCGCATCTGCGCGATGAAGCCCGTGTCGACGCCCTCGATGTCGCCCGCGCCGGAGCCGGTGGCCAGGTGGGTGATCAGGTCGCGATGATGGTCGTTGTAGGCGGCCGTGCGCTCCTGGATCGTGATGTTCGGATGCGCCTTCTGGTACTCGGCGTACAGGTCCTGGTACCCGAAGTTGCCGAACAGGTTGACATTCAGGGTGATCTTTTCGTTGCCGCCGCCGGAGCCTCCCTCGGTGCCGGTGCCACACGCGGTCAGCAGTACTCCGGCGGCCAGGGTGGCCGCCGCCAGTCGCAACAGTCGGTTTGGGTGCATGTGAGGGAACCCTTTCGTGCGATGTAACCGGTTACCTGAAACCGGTTACATTGTCGGCGAAGCGATGGTGGTAGGGGTGGGTGGAATTGGATGAAGATCGGATGCCGGCCGGGTTGCGGGTGACCGCCGGTGAGCGCCTTTCCTGGGAAGTGTGAACGGGTTCGGCTAGGGGGTGTCAAGTTACAAAACGGTAACGGTCGATGCGTCTTGACCAGCGGACATCGCTGGCGCTACGGTCGTGAAACCGGTTACAGAGAAGGCACCACATTGACCACTATCAGGGAGTTGGCGCGCCGCTCCGGCGTGTCCGTCGCCACCGTGTCCCGCGTCTTCAACACCCCCGAGGTCGTCAGCCAGCACACCCGCCAGCGCATCCTCGACCTGGCCGCCGAGATCGGCTACCTGCCGAACGGGTCGGCCCGGACGCTCGCCACGAAGAAATCCAACATGGTGGGCCTGGTGTGGGACACCGACCATCGCCGCCCTGGATGGCGCCACCCATTCCTGCAGGAGATCCTCGTCGCGCTCAAGACGGCGCTCAGCGCGCACGGGCTGAACCTGCTCATGCTCGCCGGCCACGACGCGGCGGGGCCCGACGACGGGCAGCGATACGTGCGCGCCGTCCGCCAGCACAACCTCGACGGCGCCGTCATCATCGACAACGGCACCCGGGACCCAGCCGTGCTCGCCCTCGTCGAAGCCCAGGTGCCGTGCGTCGCTCTCGACCTGCGGGTCGACGGCCCGGCGTCGACCTACATCACCTCGGACAATGCCGGCGGCGCGGCGCTCGCCGTGCGCCACCTCGTCGAACGCGGCCACCGGCGCATCGCCACCATCACCGGCCCGCTGCGAACCTGGCCGGGAGCCGAACGGCTCGTCGGCTTCCGGGCCGCGCTGGCCGGGGCCGGCCTGCCGCTCGCCGACAGCCACGTCATCGAGGGAGACTTCTATCTCGACGGCGGTCACGCCGCGATGAACCGGCTGCTCGCCCTCGACGACCGCCCCACCGCAGTGTTCGTCGCCGGTGACGAGATGGCTGTCGGCGCGATGCGGGCGGCCCAGGCGGCCGGCCTACGGATCCCCGACGACATCGCGATTGTCGGTTTCGACGACATCGAGGTGGCCGCGCTGATCCCGCCCGGGCTCAGCACCGTCGCCCAGAACAAGCCCGGCTTCGGCACGGCCGCCGCCGAGGCGCTGGTCGCCATGCTGCACGGCGGCGACGACCCGCCCAAGCCGACCGTGTTGCCGACGACGCTTGTCGTCCGCGGCTCCACCTGACCCGAACCGCGCGACGTCGGCGCCGTCCCGCTCTGGATCGTGCTGCTGCTCGCGGTCGCTGTTGCCGGAGCCGCTGTCACCGACCCGCAACCGGGCCTGCCTCGGCGTCACACCTGTGCCTGTGCCTGGGCGAGGTCGCGGCCGGCGGTCTAGCCGGCGGCCAAACAGTGATGTAGTCGGGCCATCCCTTCGTCGATGCGGTGCGCGTCGATCATGCCGTACCCGAAGATCACTCCCGGCGGATCGGGTGCCGCGGCGGCGATTTCCGGAAAGCTCGCCACGACGACGCCGGCAGTCCGGGCCCGGACGAGCGCATCGGCGGCGGTGGCTCCCCGCACCATCGCGCTCAGGTGCAGGCCGGCCGCCGACGGCACGACCCTGAGGTACGCCGACAGCGGGCCGGCGAGCGCAGCCGCGATGCGTTCGTGACGCTGCCGGTACACCCGGCGGACCCGCCGCAGGTGCCGCGTGAACATGCCCTGCTCGAGGAAATCCGCCATGGCAGCCTGCAGGGGCAGGTTGGTGTGCCAGTCGGTGACGAATTTGGCGGCGTGCAGGGCGTGGCGTAGCGACGGCGGATGGATCAGGAAACCCAGTCGCAGCGTGGGCAGCAGAACCTTGGAGAACGATCCGACGTAGAGGACCCGGCCGCTGCGGTCGAGGCTGTGCAATGGTTCCAGCTGCTGTCTGGTGTAGCGGAACTGGCTGTCGTAGTCGTCCTCGACGATGGCCGCGTCATGCCGCCGGGCCCACGCGAGCAGCTCGACGCGCCGCCGCAGCGACAGCGCCACGCCGGTCGGGTACTGGTGGGACGGCGTCACATAGACGAGCCGAGCGTTCGCGGGCAGCGCGTCGACGATCAGGCCCTCCTCGTCGACCGGGACGCCGGTGACCCGGACGCCCTGGGCTTCCCACACGAGTTTCGCAGGTTCATAGCCGGGATTCTCGATCGCCGCCGTGGCGCCAGGTTCGAGCAGCACCCGCCCGACCAGGTCGAGCGCCTGCTGCACGCCGCAGGTCATCAGCACATCCCGCGGATTAGCCCTGATGCTCCGGGCCGTGCCCAGATGACGGGCGATGAGGGTACGCAGTCGGAAGTGGCCGGCCGGCTCGACAGGCATCCCGGTGCCGACGGCCGTCGGCCGGAACTGGTTGCCCAGGAGCCGGCGCCAGGCCGCGTACGGGAACAACCGCGTATCGGGCGCACCGACCCGGAAGTCGAACTCCGGTGCGTCGCCGAAATCGGGCGGCACCGGGATCGACGGCCACACGGCGAGCGGCGTGAGAGGTCCGGACGGCAGCATGGGCGCGGTCGGCTCTGCGAGGGGCAGGGCGTTGACGAACGTTCCGGAGCCCGGCCGCCCGGTCAGATAGCCCTCGGCCACCAGCCGCTCATAGGCGGTCGTCACGGTGTTGCGCGAAACCTGGAGCTGCTCGGCCAGATCCCGGCTGGAGGGCAGCGCCTCGTCCGGGCGAAGCCGCCCGTCCAGGACAGCATCGCGTAGCTGCCGGTAGATCTGCCCCGCCAGGATCCCGTTCCGGTCCAGCCGCACGGCCACATCCACGTTCCGAGATCCTAAGTGGCACCGTCAAGGTGCCGGCGAATTGGCTCTGGGCGACGACCACCGCGGCTTCTACGGTGATGACGAGGGCAGGGAAGCAGAATGCGATCGGCATTCCGCCGGACTGTGACCGTCCTGGATCGCAGGACGATTGAGCGCACAGTCCACCGTGAACATCTGTGCCCGGTCGGTAAGAAAAACCACCGGAAGGAAGAACCATGGTGCGATCCGTAAGACGTATGACCGTGATCTGCGTGGCGCTGGCGGCAATGGCGACCGCCCTGGCAGCTCCAGCTCAGGCGGACCAACGTGGCGTTGGTGCGGAGGCCGCAACTACCGAGCCGGCGACCCGGACCAGCAGCATTACCACGATCAGCAGCGATATGGCGCTGCTCTCGACGAGCTGCCGTACCTTGAGGGATTTGAACCCCTGGACGTACCTCAGCGCGAGTTGCACGCGTAGCTCGTTGTACCCCTCCGCGGCCTACAGCGTCTGGCTGACATGCTGGGACGTGAGCGCTGGGGTGTCGTACACCGCGTTCGGGCGGGTTTACACCGCACCGTGGACGTCGTACGGACCCACGTCGACGGCACAATGCGACTCTGGCGACTATGCGACCAGCGGCTTTGTTCACACGTCCTGACGCCGAAAGCGCGGGCTGAGCAGCCGGCGGCCGGGACGGTTCGGGAGCCGCTCGGGGGGCTTCCGAACCGTCCCACGTTCAAGCCGTAGGTGCGGCAGCTGACGGCGCGAACGTGCCAGAACCTGTTGCCCCCGCCGGTGACGATCCTCTACGGTCTGCTCAAGCGGTGGGCGGTGCGGTCCGCATCCGACCGACACCGCCGGGTGCTCGTCGCGCGGGCCGGGACGGTGGAGTCCCGGGCCACCCCGTCGGCGGCGTCGCGGCGGTCGTGTGACTCCCAGCTCGTACTCCGGGTGGTGCTGCCCGGTGTGGCTCCGCGCGGAGCCGACGGCGAGCGGGCCACGCCGATCCCCACCGGAGAATCCCGTGTTCCTCACCCCGCACGAGCAGGACCGCCTGCTCGTCCACGTCGCGGCCGACGTCGCTCGCCGCCGCCGCGAGCGCGGCCTGCGACTCAACTATCCCGAGGCCGTCGCGATCATCGTCGCCTTCCTGCTGGAAGGGGCCCGCGACGGACGGTCGGTGGTCGACCTCATGTCCGCCGGCCGGACGGTGCTCGGCCGCGAGGACGTCCAGGACGGCATCCCCGAGATGCTGAGGGAGGTGCAGGTGGAGGCGACGTTCCCGGACGGTACCAAGCTCGTGACGGTGCACCACCCGATCCCGTGATCCCGGGGGAGATCCTGCCGGCGGCCGGCCCGGTCGAGATCAACGTGGGTCGGCCGGTGACCACAGTGGTCGTGGTAAACACCGCCGACCGTCCGGTGCAGGTCGGCTCGCACTACCACTTCGCCGAGGCCAACCCGGCCCTGATGTTCGACCGGAACGTCGCCTGGGGTCAGCGTCTCGCCGTTGCGGCGGGTACCTCCGTCCGGTTCGAGCCGGGCGTGAGCCGCACCGTCGAGCTGGTCCCGCTCGGCGGCGCACGCGTCGTGCCCGGTCTCCGCGGCGAGTGCGCCGGACCGCTGGACGAGGCGCCACCGACCGCCCCGGGAACGGAAGCGCCGACGACCGACGGGCCGGCGCGGTGAGCGCCGTACGGCGGGACCGCTACATCGACCTGTACGGGCCGACCACCGGCGACCGCATCCGGCTGGCCGACACGAGCCTCCTGATCGAGGTGGAGACCGACCACTGCGTGGGCGGCGACGAGGCGGTCTTCGGCGGCGGGAAGGTGATCCGCGAGTCGATGGGCCAGTCGCGGGCCACCCGCGCGGCGGGCGCCCTCGACACCGTCGTCACCGGCGCGGTGGTGCTCGACCACTGGGGCGTGGTCAAGGCCGACGTGGGTCTGCGCGACGGGCGGATCGTGGCGCTGGGCCGGGCCGGCAACCCGGACACCATGCCCGGCGTCCACCCCGAGCTGGTCATCGGCCCGGCCACCGAGGTCATCGCCGGCAACGGCCGGATCCTCACGGCGGGCGCCGTCGACACCCACGTGCACTTCATCTGCCCGGAGATCGTCACCGAGGCGCTGGCCAGCGGCGTCACCACACTCGTCGGCGGCGGCACCGGCCCCGCCGAGGGCACCCGGGCGACGACTGTCACCCCGAACGCCTGGCACCTGGCCCGCATGCACGAGGCGCTGGACACGCTGCCGGTAAACGTGCTGCTGCTCGGCAAGGGCAACACCGTCTCTCCGGAGGCGCTGTGGGAGCAGTTGCGCGCCGGCGCGGGCGGTTTCAAGCTGCACGAGGACTGGGGCACCACACCGGCGGCGATCGACGCCTGCCTGCGGGTGGCGGACGCCTCCGGGGTGCAGGTGTCCATCCACACCGACACCCTCAACGAGGCCGGCTTCGTGGCCGACACGCTGCGGGCGATCGCCGGCCGGGCCATCCACTCGTACCACACCGAGGGCGCGGGAGGCGGGCACGCGCCGGACATCATCACGGTGGCCGGCGAGCCCAACGTGCTGCCGTCGTCGACCAACCCGACCCGGCCGTACACCGCCAACACCCTCGCCGAGCACCTGGACATGCTGATGGTCTGCCACCATCTCAACCCGTCCGTGCCGGAGGACCTGGCCTTCGCGGAGAGCCGCATCCGGCCGTCCACGATGGCCGCCGAGGACCTGCTGCACGACCTCGGCGCGATCTCCATCATCGGCTCCGACGCCCAGGCGATGGGCCGCGTGGGCGAGGTGATCCTGCGAACCTGGCAGAGCGCGCACGTCATGAAGGAGCGGGTCGGCGCGCTGCCGGGCGACGGCGCGGCCGACAACCACCGGGCCCGCCGGTACGTGGCGAAGTACACCATCTGCGCGGCGATGGCGAACGGACTGGACCGGGAGATCGGCTCGGTCGAGCCGGGCAAGCTGGCCGACCTGGTGCTGTGGGATCCGGCGTTCTTCGGCGTACGCCCGCACCTGGTGCTCAAGGGCGGCATGATCGCGTACGCCCAGATGGGTGACGCCAACGCGTCCATCCCGACGCCGCAGCCGGTGCTGCCGCGCCCGATGTTCGGGGCGTACGGCGCCGCGGCGTCTGCCACCAGCCTGGCGTTCGTCGCGCCGGCCGCCCTCGACGCCGGGTTGCGCCTCGACGTGCGGCGGCGGGTGGTGCCCGTGGCGGACGTGCGCTCGCGGGGCAAGGCCGACCTGCCGGAGAACGACGCGATGCCCCGGATCGAGGTGGACCCGGACACCTTCACCGTGCGGATCGACGGTCAGGTGGTGGAGCCGGAACCGGTGCCACGCCTGCCGATGGCCCAGCGGTACTTCCTGTTCTGATGGCGACGTCGAGTCTGCTCCTGCTGCTGGCCGACGGTCGATTCCCGGCCGGCGCGCACGCCCACTCCGGTGGCCTGGAGGCCGCCGTCGCCGCCGGCCGGGTCACCGACCTGGCCACGTTGGAGGCGTTCCTGGCCGGCCGGCTGGCCACCGCCGGGCTGGTCGGCGCGGCGTTCGCGGCGGCGGCGCACCGGGCGGTGACGTCGGCCGGTTCCGCCGTACGCGGTTCCGCGCTGGTGTTGCTCGACGCGGAGCTGGACGCCCGGACGGCGGCACCGGCGCTGCGCACCGTGTCCCGTCGCCAGGGACGGGCTCTGCTGCGCGCGGGCCGGGCCGTCTGGCCGGAGGCGTCCTTCGACGACCTGCCCTCCACACCTGGCGGAGCGCACCAGCCGTTGGTGCTCGGGCTGCTCTGCGCCGCCGCCGGCCTGAGCCGCGCCGAGACCGCCACTGTCGCCGTGCACGGGACGGTGACCGGTGCGGCCAGTGCGGCCGTACGCCTGCTCGGCCTCGACCCGTACCGGGTCCAGTCCCTGCTGGTCGGTCTCGCCGGCCTGTGCGACGGCACCGCCGCCGCGGCGGCCCGGGCCGCCGACGACCCGCCCGAGCGGCTGCCCGCGGCAGCCGCGCCCCTCGCCGACATCCATGCCGAAGCTCATGCCACCTGGGAGGTGCGTCTCTTTGCGTCCTGACACCGCTGTGCCGACCGCTGCGCCCACTGCCGGCCAGCATCCTGCCCCGCACGACGAGACCGTTCCGCACACCCACCCCGAACCGGGGGTGGACCCGCATCCGCCGCTGGCGCGAGCCGGCCGGGCGCTGCGCGTCGGCATCGGCGGGCCGGTCGGATCCGGCAAGACCGCCCTGGTGGCGGCCCTGTGCCGGGCGTTCGCCGGCGAGCTGCGACTCGGCGTGGTCACAAACGACATCTACACGACCGAGGACGCCGACTTCCTCAAGCGGGCCGGCGTGCTGGACCCGGCCCGGATCCGCGCCGTGGAGACCGGTTGCTGCCCGCACACCGCCATCCGGGACGACATCGGGGCCAACCTCGACGCCGTGGACGAGCTGGCCGAGGCGGTCGGCCCGCTGGACCTGGTGCTGGTCGAGAGCGGCGGGGACAACCTGACCGCCACGTTCAGCCGGGGCCTGGTGGACCGGCAGATATTCGTGGTCGACGTGGCCGGCGGGGACAAGGTGCCACGCAAGGGCGGACCGGGGGTGACGTCCGCCGACCTGCTCGTGATCAACAAGACCGACCTGGCCCCGATGGTGGGCGCGGACCTGGCCGTCATGGACCGGGACGCGCGGGCCCGGCGCGGCGACCTGCCGACCGTGTTCCTGTCGATCGTCGGCGACCCGACGGCGGGGCGGGTCGCCGACTGGGTCCGCCACGAACTCGCCCACCACGCGGCAGTGCACCCGACCGCCGCGCGGGTCGGCCCGGCCTGATGCGCGCGTACGCCCGGCTGGTGGCCCGGGCCGACGGCCGGGGCGGCACGGTCCTCGCCGAGCTGCGCGGTGAGACGCCGCTGCTGCTGCGGCAGACGCCCGGCGGCGGTCGTGGCGTGACCGTGTACGTCGTCGGCGGTGCGGCCGGCCCGCTCGCCGGCGACGACCTGCGGCTGGAGATCGACGTGGGACCGGGGGCGGCAGTACGGCTGCACACCGTCGCCGCCTCGGTCGCCCTGCCCGGCCGGCCCGGCGTCGTGTCGCGGATGGCGGTCCGCGCCGTGGTGCGCGACGGCGGCGTACTGCACTGGCTGCCCGAGCAACTGGTCGCGGCCGCCGGCTGCGCCCACCTCGCCGAGTCCCAGGTGGAGCTGGCCGCGGGGGCGAGGCTGACCTGGCGCGACGAGGTGATCTGCGGCCGGTACGGCGAGGCGCCGGGCGGCGCGGTCGTCCACACCCGGGTCGACTACGACGGCCGGCCGCTGCTGCGTCAGTCGCTCGCAGTGGGACCGGGCGCGCCCGGCTGGGCCGGCCCCGCGGTGCTCGGCGGCGCGTCGGCCACCGGGTCGCTGCTGGTGGTGGACCCGTCGCTGCCCCACGATCCCGCGACGGTCGAGGGCACCGTCGCCCGGCTGCCCCTGGCGGGTGGCCCGGCAACACTGTGGACCGCCACCGCTGCCGACGCGCACACGCTGCGCGCCCACCTCGAAGGTAAGCCGCTGCTCACCGAGGTGGAGTGAGGCGGGGGTCAACGGCGAAGGCCGGCCGCCTCGGCGTCGTCGCGGCGACCGGCCGGGTCGAGCCGGGCGATCAGGTCGGTGAGGTGGTCGAGCAGGGCGGTGTCGGCCGGTACGCCCGCCTCGGCGAGGCTGGCCCGGACCCGCTCGTCGAGGCGGGCGTGCTCGCGGCGGCCCCGGGCGGTCAGGTAGGCCCGGATACGCCGGCGGTCCAGCGGGTCGATCCGCCGGAACACCAGGTTACGGTCGACGAGCTGGTCGACCAGCTTGGTGAGGGTCCCCGGCGGCAACGACGCCTCGGCGGACACCTCGCTCATCGGATGGCCCTGACCGTCGGCCAGCAGGCAGAGCACCCGCCACGCCTCGGCGGTCAGGTCGTCGTCGGCCAGAACGGCGGCCAGCCGGCGGGAGAGCAGCCGTTCGGCACGGGTGAGCGAGCGCAGCAGATCGGCTGGCGCCCCGGGCACGTCTGACATGGGACTCCCTGGGCCGGTGGCCCTGCCATGGTAGCGACTCGTCCCGGTCCGTGGAGAGCTATGGTTTTCCCACGTCGGCCGGGCAATCATGGGCTCATGTCCGCGCCGGCACCGCCGTGGCTCACCGTCGATCGGGCCGTGGTCAGCATCGCGCTGGTCTACCCGATGCGCGGGCCGGCGGGGATGTTCGGCCCGACCTGCGAACTCTGCGCCCAGCTCGCGGTCGAGGAGATAAACGCCGCCGGCGGGGTGCTGGGCCGCGAGGTGCGGCTGGTGCCGGTCGACGGTGGGGCCCCGCCGGCCGAGGTGGCCGCCCAGGTGGAGGCGCTGGTGTCGGTGGGCGCCGTGCAGGGCGTGACCGGTTGGCACATCTCCTCGGTGCGGCAGGCGCTCGCGCCCCGGGTCGCGCACCGCGTGCCGTACGTCTACACCGCACTGTACGAGGGCGGTGAGCGTACCGAGGGGGTCTATCTGACCAGCGAGACGCCGGACGCCCAGCTGTGGCCCGCGATGCGGCTGCTCGCGGGGGAGCAGGGCGTGCGCCGCTGGTTCGTGGTCGGCAACGACTACGTGTGGCCCCGGCGTACCGCGCGGGCGGCCCAGCGGTACGCGCTGCGCGGCGGTGGCCGCGTGGTGGGGCAGGCGTTCCTGCCGTTGGAGACGCACGACTTCGACGACGTGTTGCGCCGGATCGAGCGCAGCGCGGCCGACGCCGTGGTGATGCTGCTCGTCGGCGCGGACGCGGTGCGGTTCAACAGGGCGTTCGCGCGTGCCGCGATGGACCAGCGCTGCCTGCGGCTCAGTACCCTGATGGACGAGAACATGCTGCTGGCCAGCGGGGCGGGCGCGACGCGGCGGCTCTACAGCACGGCGGGTTTCTTCGCCGGCCTCGTGACGCAGGAGAACCTCGACTTCCACGGCGAGTTCGCCCGCCGGTTCGGGGTGGAGGCGCCGCCGCTGGGCAGCCTGGGGGAGTCCTGCTACGAGGGCGTGATGCTGCTCGCCGCCCTGATCGGGCAGGCCCGCACCCTCGACGTACGGGCGATCGAGACGGCTGCCGACACGGTGGCGTACCACGGGCCGCGAGGTCGGCTGGAGCTGCGTCGACGGCACGTGCGCCAGCGGATCTACCTCGCCGAGGCCGACGGTCTCGACTTCACAGTGCTCGCCCAGATCTGACCGTCAGGTATCGACCCTTGACACGTCCACCCGGCCCGGCCCTAAGATGCTTCCTGCGTGAAGTATCTACCTCCGGGGCGGATACCGCGAATGCCTGTCCACCGTCGGCGGAATCTGTCCGCCGGCCATTGTGGTGGCGCAATTCTTCGGCGAAATAATCACGGCTGACACCGTTTCCCGTGGGGCGGTGTCAGCCGTTCTCGCACGCGTTCTCTCCGGGTGCCCGGGAAACAGTCAATTAAGGACTGGGAAACCTCCGCGCAATCATGCCGGTCAACGCTTTGCGTGCCCGTATCCGATGCGATGACCACAGGCGACGTCCACCCGTCGACCTCGGCATCGCCAACTCCACCGGACCGCACCGACCGTCCTTTCGCTACTTGAGTGCACCGCAGGGAGACTAGATGCCACTTCTTCGGGGCCGCCGCATCCTGGCGGGTGCCATGACCCTCGTCGCCGCGGCGGCCATGACCGCGTGCGGCAGCAAGACCAGTGACGCGGGCGGCGCGGCCGGCGTCACCGCCGACGTCTCCGGCGACACCGTCAAGGTGGGCCTGCTCAACTCGCTCTCCGGCACCATGGCGATCAGCGAGGTCACCGTCCGCGACTCCATCATGCTCGCCGTCGAGGAGATCAACGCGGCCGGCGGCGTGCTCGGCAAGAAGATCCAGCCGGTCGGGGAGGACGGCGCCTCGGACTGGCCCACCTTCGCGGAGAAGGCCGAGAAGCTCATCTCCGAGGACCGGGTCGCAGCCGTTTTCGGCTGCTGGACGTCGGCCAGCCGCAAGGCGGTCAAGCCGGTGTTCGAGAAGAACAAGGCGCTGCTGTTCTACCCGGTGCAGTACGAGGGGCTGGAACAGTCGCCCTACATCTTCTACACGGGCGCGACGACCAACCAGCAGATCGTTCCCGGGCTCGACTATCTCAAGGCTCAGGGAACGAAATCGGTCTACCTGGTCGGCAGCGACTACGTCTTCCCGCGAACGGCGAACAAAATCATCAAGGCGTACGCGGCGGCGAACGGCATGACGGTGGTCGGCGAGGATTACGCGCCGCTCGGGTCCACCGAATTCGGCACGATCGTCAACAAGGTCAAGTCATCCGGCGCGAAGGCGGTCTTCAACACCCTGAACGGCGACAGCAACGTGGCGTTCTTCAAGGAGTACAAGTCGGCCGGGCTGACCGCCGCCGCGATGCCTGTGGTGTCGGTGTCCATCGCCGAGGAGGAGGTCAAGAGCATCGGCACCCAGTACCTGGAGGGTCAGCTGACCGCCTGGAACTACTACCAGACCACGCCCGGCACGGCGAACGGCAAGTTCGTGGCCGCGTACAAGGCGAAGTACGGCGCGGACAAGCCGACGAGCGACCCGATGGAGGCCGCCTACGTCAGCGTCTACCTGTGGAAGGCGATGGTCGAGAAGGCCGGCGCGTTCGACGTCGAGAAGGTCCGCGGCGCCTCCGACGGAATCACCTTCGACGCGCCGGAGGGCCTGGTCACCGTCGACGGCAAGACCCAGCACATCGCCAAGACCGCCCGCATCGGCAAGGTCGGCGCGGACGGCCTGATCAGCGAGGTGTGGAACTCCGGCAAGCCGATCGCGCCGGACCCGTACCTCAAGACCTATCCGTGGGCGAGCGGCCTGAGCTGACGACGCCGGCCCCGGGCGGGCACCGCGACGCCGCGCCCCGCCCGGGTCCCTCGACCAGCAGTACGGGAGTACCCACCGTGACAGTCCTCTTCGGTCAACTCTTCACCGGCATCAGCATCGGCGCGGTGCTGCTGCTCATCGCGCTCGGGCTGGCGCTGACCTTCGGCCAGATGAACGTCATCAACATGGCGCACGGCGAGTTCATCATGGCCGGCGCCTACACCACGTACGTGCTGCAACAGAGCATCACCGGCGCCGGCCTGTCGCTGCTGGTCGCGCTGCCGGTGGCGTTCGCGGTCGCCGGCACGATGGGGGTGCTGCTGGAGATCCTGCTGATCCGCCGGCTCTACGCCCGTCCGCTGGACACCCTGCTGGTCACCTGGGGCGTGTCCCTGATGCTGCAACAGCTCGCCCGGGACATCTTCGGCAGTCCGAACGTGCAGACCCGCGCGCCGGACCTGCTCACCGGCAACGTGGCGGTGCCCGGCGGGCTGACGGTCGCCAACAACCGGCTGTTCATCCTGGCCCTGGCCCTGGCCGCGGTCGCCGCCCTCACCCTGGCGCTGCGGCTCACCCCGCTCGGGCGTCGGATCCGCGCGGTGGTGCAGAACCGCGACCTCGCCGCGGTGTCCGGCGTCCCCACCGCCCGGGTCGACCGGACGACCTTCTTCCTCGGCTCGGGCCTGGCCGGGCTCGCCGGGGTGGCGCTCACCCTTCTCGGCCCGATCGGCCCGACCATGGGCACCAACCTGATCATCGACGCCTTCCTGGTCGTCGTGGTCGGCGGGATCGGTCAGCTGAAGGGCAGCGTGATCGTCGCCTTCGCCCTCGGGGTCCTCCAGGCCACCGGGGAGTACCTCACGACCCTCAGCGTCGCCAAGGTGATCGTCTTCGTGGCGATCGTCGCGTTCCTCCAGTGGCGGCCACAGGGCCTGTTCACCCTGCGGACCAGGAGCCTCGCATGACCGCCGTGACACCCGCGCCGCCGAGCACCGCCGGCGCACCGGCCCCGGCCGGCATCGCGCCTCCGAGCCGGCCGGGTGGCCGGTCCCGGCTGCGTGCGGCGGCGGGGTTCGCGTTCGGCGCGGCGCTGCTGTTCGCCGTCGCGCCGCTGGCGCTGTCGGACTTCCGGCTGGCCCTGCTCGCCAAGTACCTCTGCGTCGCCATGGTGGCCGTCGGCATCGGCATCGCCTGGGGGCGCGGCGGCATGCTCACCCTCGGCCAGGGCGTCTTCTTCGGCCTGGGCGGCTACGCGATGGCCATGCACCTCAAGCTCGCCGACGCGGGTCCCGGTGGGATGCCCGACTTCATGCAGCTGTACGGGCAGCTCGACGAACTGCCAGTCTGGTGGCGGCCGTTCGCCAGCCCGTGGTTCGCGCTGCCGGCCACGGTTCTGCTGCCGATGGCAGTCGCCTTCGGGCTCGGCTCACTGGTGTTCCGCCGCCGGGTGCGGGGCGCGTACTTCGCGATCCTCAGCCAGGCTCTCGCCGCCGCCATGGTGATCCTGCTGATCGGCCAGCAGGGGACCACTGGTGGCACCAACGGGCTCACCGACATCCAGGGCTTCTTCGGCTACGACCTGGACGACCCGGTCAACCAGCGGATGGTCTACTTCATCATCGCCGGCGTCCTGCTCGCGCTGCTCGCGCTGGCCCGCCAGCTCATCCACAGCCGCTACGGGGAACTGCTCGTGGCGGTACGTGACAGCGAGGAGCGGGTCCGTTTCCTCGGCTACGACCCGGCGTCGGTCAAGCTCGTCGCGTACGTGGTGGCGGCGGGTATGGCGGGCCTCGCCGGGGCACTGTTCGTGCCGGCGGTGGGCATCATCTCGCCCGCCCTCATCGGCATCGTCCCGTCGATCGAGTTCGTCATCGGTGTGGCGGTGGGCGGCCGGGCCACGCTGCTCGGGCCGGTGCTCGGCGCGGTGGCGGTCGCCTGGGCGCGTACCGCCCTGTCCGAACGTTTCCCGGGCACCTGGACGTACCTGCAGGGTCTGCTCTTCGTGGTGGTGGTGGCGTTCCTTCCCGGCGGCCTGGCGTCGCTGTGGGCGCTGGCCCGCCGCCGCGCCGAGCGGGCGGAGGCGCACCGATGAGCGACGACCGGCTGGACGGGCTGTCCGTCCGTGACGTGCGGGTCAGCTTCGACGGCTTCACCGCCGTCGAGGGCGTCTCGCTGGAGGTTCCCGCCGGTGACATCCGGTTCCTGATCGGGCCGAACGGCGCCGGCAAGACCACAGTGGTCGACGCGATCACCGGTCTGGTGCGGGCCACCGGCTCGGTGCGCTTCGGCGACCAGGAGCTGCTGGGTCGCCCGGTGCACCGGATCAGCCGGCTCGGCATCGGCCGGACGTTCCAGACGTCGACGATCTTCGAGGAGCTGTCGGTCGTGCAGAACCTCGACATCGCTGCGGGCGCCCGCCGCGGCTGGGCCACCCTGGCCCGGCGTCGGCGGGGGATCCCCGACGAGGTGGCGGCCGCGCTGGAGACCATCGGGTTGACCGGCCGCGCCGACCAGCTCGCCGGCACGCTCGCGCACGGCCAGAAACAGTGGTTGGAGATCGGCATGCTGCTGGTGCAGGACGCGCGGCTGCTGTTGCTCGACGAGCCGGTCGCCGGGATGAGCCACGAGGAGCGCGACGCCACGGGCGCCCTGCTGGAGACGGTGAGCCGGGATCGCACGGTGGTGGTGATCGAGCACGACATGGACTTCCTGCGTCGCTTCGCGCGCAGCGTCACAGTGCTGCACGCGGGGAGGGTGCTCAGCGAGGGCACTGTGGCGCAGGTCCAGGCGGACCCGCGCGTGCAGGAGGTCTACCTCGGCCACCCGGTCGATGCCGGGTCGGTCCCCAGCGGTCTGGAGGCATGATGCTGACCCTGCGTGGGGTGCACGCCGGATACGGGCGTTCCCGGGTGCTGCACGGCGTGGACCTCGCCGTCCCGCCCGACGGGGTGGCCGCGGTGCTCGGGCACAACGGCGCCGGCAAGAGCACCCTGTTGCGGGTCGCGGCAGGCCTGCTGCGCCCGACCGCCGGCACCGTCGAGCTGGACGGCGAGGACGTCACCCGTCTCGCGCCGCACGAGCGGGTGGCGCGCGGCATGGCGTACGTCCCGCAGGGCCAGCAGTGCTTCCCGCACCTGACGGCGGCGGAGAACCTGCGCCTCGTCGCCGACGGCCGGCGCGACGGCGCGGAGGCGACAGCGGAGGTGCTGGACCTGTTCCCGGCGCTGCGTCCGCTGCTGCGGCGGCGCGCCGGGCTGCTCTCCGGTGGTCAGCGTCAGCAACTCGCCATCGCCCGCGCGTTGATCACCCGGCCGCGGCTGCTCATGCTCGACGAGCCGACCGAGGGCATCCAGCCGTCGGTGGTCGCCGAGATCCAGGAGCGGATCGTCGAGCTGACCCGGCAGTCCGGCTTCAGCGCGCTGCTCGTCGAGCAGCACCTCGGGTTCGCGCTGCGGGTGGCGAACCGCTACCACGTCCTCGAATCCGGCCGGGTCACCTCGCACGGCGACGGGGGAGTGACGGCGGAGCGGGAGGTGCGCGCGGCCCTCGCGGTCTGACCGATACGTCGGTATCGATTTACATTGACGGCTGTCTTTACTAAGATCGTGGCTGGGAGTCGCCAAGCGCTGCTGGGCAGCAGTGCCGTCCACCTGGTGGGCGGCTTGAATCGATCGGCGTCCTTCTCCGGGGTGGGCACCCAGCGAGGGCCACTGGGCGTCGGCGCATCCACTGGAGCATCATGAGAATCTCACGGACAGCACGCCGTCTGGGACTGGCCGCGGTCGCAGTTCTCGTCGCCTCGTTCACGATGGTCGTGGTCAACCAGGCCGGTCCGGCCTCGGCGCACGGATCGGTCACCAACCCGCCGTCACGCAACTACGGATGTTACGAGCGCTGGGGTGCCGACCACCTCAACCCCACGATGGCGCAGACCGACCCGATGTGCTGGCAGGCGTGGCAGGCCAACCCGAACACGATGTGGAACTGGAACGGCCTGTACCGCGAGAACGTCGGCGGTAATCACCAGGCCGCGGTGCCGGACGGGCAGCTGTGCAGCGGTGGTCGCACCCAGAACGGCCTGTACGCCTCGCTCGACGCGGTCGGCGCGTGGACCGCGAAGCCGATGCCGAACAACTTCACGCTGACGCTGACCGACGGTGCCAAGCACGGTGCCGACTACATGTTGATCTACATCACCAAGCAGGGTTTCGACCCGACCACTCAGCCCCTCACCTGGAACAGCCTCGAACTGGTGCTGCGCACCGGCAGCTACCCGACCACCGGGCTCTACGAGGCGCAGGTGAACGCGGGCAACCGCACCGGGCGGCACGTCGTCTACACCATCTGGCAGGCGTCCCACCTCGACCAGCCGTACTACCTCTGCAGTGACGTGATCTTCGGTGGCGGCGGCAACCCGCCGCCGACGACCCCGCCGCCCACCACGCCGCCGCCCACCACCCCGCCGCCGACGACTCCGCCGCCCACGACCCCGCCGCCGGCCGGGAACGGTGCCTGCACCGCCACCTTCCGCAAGACGAACGAGTGGTCCGGTGGATTCGGCGCCGAAGTCACCGTCCGGGCCGGCAACGCCGCCATCTCCGGATGGACGGTGGCGTGGACGTGGCCCAACGGCCAGAGCATCACCAACTCCTGGAACGCGACGGTCACGTCGAGCGGCTCGTCGGTCTCCGCGTCGAACGTCGCCTACAACGGCTCCCTGAGCGCCAACGCCACCACCAGCTTCGGCTTCAACGCCTCCTGGAACGGCACCAACTCCACACCCAACCTCACCTGCACCGCTCGGTAACAGCGTCTGCGGTGGGGTGGCGCGTGCCGCACCACCCCACCGCCGGCGCCCTCCGCCACCATCAGGAACCGCGACGAGGTGAGGAACGAGCATGATTTCCCGGGTGAGCGTCAGCGGCTGGTACCGAAGCCGCTTCGTGTGGATCGAGGTGTGCCTGCTGGCCGCGTCGCTCGGCGCGGCCGCCGTGGTCACCTCGACCACCCCGAAGACGGACCCGGCAGTTCTCCGCCAGGAGATCCTGACCCGGATGCGTACGACCCTCGAACAGGCGGACCCGGCACAGCACCAGCACGCCGGGCACACCCCACAGGTGCCAACCGGAGAGCAGGCCGTGCCGGCGGTCGTCTGCGGAGTCCATGTCTACGGCCACGAGCCCACCGGGGCCGCCACGTTGGCCGACGTCCAGACGGTCTACGGCTTCCACCTCTGCGGCGTCGCCGAACAGAAGCGCCATTGGGACGGGGCGGTCAAACTCGTCGGCCCGGTGATCATGGACATGACCACCCGGCCTCCCGGCATCAAGGTGGTCGAGGCGACCGCCGGCGTCAGGTTCGTCGACCGGCTACGGGAGATGTTCCCCGACAAGTACGAGGAACTGGCACTCAGGGAGGCGTTACCCGAATCGGAGATGGCTGACCTGCGGCGCCGGTACGACGCCGCCGCCGGCCTCTGACCACGCCGACCGGCCGGCTGGGGCGGCACGCGGCGGCCAACGCGCGACGTACGCGCTCGGTGAGCGGAGCGAAGCCTGCCGATTGTCGCCCCGGCCTGGCATGGTGGAGGCATGTGCCGGAACATTCGCGTGCTTCACAACTTCGAACCACCCGCGACCGACGACGAGATCGAAGCCGCTGCCCTTCAGTATGTTCGCAAGGTCAGCGGCGCGACTCGGCCGTCGGCGGCAAACGAGGAGGCGTTCGCCGAGGCGGTCCGCGTCGTGGCGGAGGCCACCCGGACCCTTCTCGACAGCCTCGTGACGAAGGCGCCGCCCCGCGACCGGGAGATCGAGGCCGCCAAGGCGAAGGCGCGCGCGGCCGAGCGCTACGGGCGTCGAGAGGATGATGGTCCCGCCCTGGCCGGATGACCGCCTTCGTGGTGCGGCACGGGGCCGAGCCGATGATGTCCGCGCAGCGCGACCGACGTGCTGCTTCGTGGTCGCGTGTCCGTCGTCGCTGCCGCGCGGTCTCGTCGTGGCCTCGCGGGCTTCGTGACCGATGAGGAATATCTGACCCGGCCGGGTACCTACCGTGGCGTCGCGCCGTCCGCCCGGCGAGTGGGGAGCCGGCGACGAGCGGCGGGGCGGCTCCTCGGTGTCTGTCCTGGGTCGGCGTTCGCGGCCGTTCGTGCACGCGCATCGCGGTCCGCGCCGTCGTACCCCGCGCCGTCGTGCCCCGCGCCGTCGTGCCCCGCGTAGCGCGGGTGACTCCGTGCCGCCCCGGCCCGGTCAGCCGACCCGGCGCCGTGTCCCCGGGCACGGATCCCATCGATGTCAAGAAATACCAGCATGTCGCGCCGATGTCGGGCGGCTCGTCGGCGCACCCGCGGCCCTGCGCATTTTGGAAGATGCACATCTGCCCGGCGGACTCGAAGATCGGTGCGTCGGGTCGGTCGGGGGGAGATTGCCGGTCGGCACATGCGAGAGGGGGAAGCGGTGTCGAACGGTTCCATCGCGTCCCGCATCCACGAGCAGGCTGAGCGGACGCCCACGGCGACGGCGTTGCGCTGGCGGGACCGGCTGGTCAGCTACGCCGAGTTGGTCGAGCTGGCCGCGAAGGCGTCCGCCCATCTGGCCGGCGTGCCGACGGGCGAGGCTCCGGTGGCGGTGCGCGCCACCAAGTCGCCGGAGTCGGTGGCGGCGGTGCTGGCCTGTCTCGCCGCCGGGCAGCCGGTGCTGCTGCTCTCCAGCGACCTGGGTGCGCAGGTCTTCGACGCGCTCGTCGAGCGGGCGGGGTGCGCCGCGGTCCTCGCGGTCGACGACGGGGGCCTGCGGGTCCGGCCGGTCCCGGTCGCCCGGACGGCGCCCGCGCTCCCGCCGGGCACCTGTCTGCTGCTGACGACCTCCGGATCCACCGGGCTGCCCAAGATCGTCCCGCTGCCGGCCGCCGGCGTGGGCCGGTTCGTCGACTGGGCCGCCGGCCAGTTCGGCGTCACCGCGGGCACCCGGGTGCTCAACTACGCGCCACTCAACTTCGACCTCTGCCTGCTGGACGTGTGGGCCACCCTGTGCCACGGCGGCGAGGTGGTGCTGGTCGACCCGGCCCGGGCGGCCCAGCCTCGCTACCTGCTGGAGTTGTTCGCGCAGGCCGGGCCGGCTGTCGTCCAGGCGGTGCCGATGTTGTTCCGGCTGCTCACCGAGGCGGGCGACGGCAGTGCCTTCCCAGAGGTCCGGCACGTCCTGCTGACCGGCGACCACACCCCACGCCGGGTCCGTGCCGCGCTGCCGGCCGTGTTCCCCCGGGCGACCTTCCACAACGTGTACGGGTGCACCGAGACCAACGACAGCTTCCTGCACACTTTCGGCCCCGAACAGGCCGCGACGGACGACGTGCTGCCCCTGGGCCGGCCCATCCCCGGGGTGGAGGTCGCACTGCTCGACCAGGGGCAGGTGCTGACCGGCCCCGGCACGGGCGAGCTCGTGGTGGCCACGCCCTTCCAGGCCGACGCCTACCTCGGTGACGAGGCCCCGGGGGACCGGTTCTTCCGCCGGGTCACCGACCGGGGCGAGCGCACCTGGTACCGCACCGGGGATCTGGTCCACCGGGGCGCCGACGGCCGGCTCACCCTGGCCGGTCGCAACGACTTCCAGGTCAAGGTCCGCGGCGTACGGGTCAACCTCGAGGAGATCGAGCGGGTCATCCAGACCCACGACCAGGTCGTCGAGGCGGTCGTCGTCGCGTTGCCCGACCCGGCGGCCGGCACCCGGCTGTACGCCGTGGTCCGTACCGGAGGCGACGGCCCGAGTGGCCTCGCCCTGCGCACGTACTGCGCCGCCCGGCTCACCCGGGTGGCGATCCCCGAGATTTTCCGCCTGGTCACCGAACCGCTGCCGGTGGGACCCACCGGCAAGGTCGACCGCCGTCGGGTCTGTGACCACCTGATGAGGGAGCTGATATGAGCCTCGCCGACGAGATAACCCGGTACGTGGTGTCGGAGTACCTTCCGGGCACCGCTCCCGAGGAACTCGATTCCAGCTACGACCTGCTCGACACCGGTGTGGTGGACAGCCTGCGGCTGCTCCAGCTCATCGCCTGGCTCGGCGAGCACTACCGGATCCCCATGGACGACCTGGACATCTCGCCGGACAACTTCCGGTCGGTCGACGCCATGGCCGCCTTGGTCACCACCGCCCGAACCCACGCCGCCATCGGCTGACCGGACGAGGACTGAAACTGATGATCGTTCGCACGAGGGAAGAGATCGAGCCCGTGGAGTGGGGCAACGGTCTCAGCTACCGGTACCTGCTCACGACCGACAAGATGGGCTTCACTGTGTGCCACACGGTCGTACGCGCAGGGACCAAGTCGCGGCTGGAGTACCGCCGCCATCTCGAGGCATGCTTGTGCGTCGGCGGTCAGGGCTCGGTGGTGACCGCGGACGGCTCCCAGACCTGGGAGCTGCGGCCCGGGGTGCTCTACGCGTTGAACGAGCACGACGCCCACTTCCTGATCGCCGCGCCCGACACCGATCTCGAGCTGATCAGCATCTTCAACCCGCCGCTCGTCGGCACGGAGCGACACAACCTGGACTCCGTCGAATTCTCGCAGTACTGAGGCCGGGCATGCGCTGGAATGACGAACAGCGGGCTTTGCGCGACGCGGCCGAGCAGGTCGGACGGCAGGTCGGCGCGGACCATCTGGAGCGGGACGCCAGCGGCGAGTTCTCCTGGGACGGGTGGAAGCGCCTCCGCGCGACCGGGTTGTTCGGACTGCCCTTTCCCGAGGCGTACGGCGGCCTCGGCCGTGACCTGCCGACCACGATGTACGTCCTGGAAGGGCTCGGTTACGTCTGCCGCGACGCCGGGCTGACCTTCTCCGCCTGCACCCACCTGGTCAGCACCGGAGTCCCGTTGCAGCGCTTCGGCTCTCCGGCGCTGCGGGAGCGGTACCTGCCGGAGATCGCCGCCGGCACGATGATCGGCGCGCACGCGATCACCGAGCCGGCCGGCGGCTCCGACGTGACCAACATGGCCACCACCGCGACCGCGCAGGACGACCACTTCGTGCTGCGCGGCAGCAAGGCGTTCGTCAGCAACGGCCCGATCGCCGACCTGGTGGTCGTCTACGCCCGTACCGGCCGCCCCGGTAACCCGACAGCGGTCACCGCGTTCCTGGTCCGGCGGGACTCGCCCGGACTGAGCGTCGGCGGGCCGATCGGCAAGATGGGGCTGCGCACGTCCCCGCTGTCGGAGGTGTTCCTCGACGACGTGCGGGTGCCGCGCGACCATGTCGTCGGATCGGTCGGCGCGGGCCTGCTGGTGCTCGACGCGGTGATGCGGTGGGAGATCCTGTGCGGTTTCGCCGGGGTGCTGGGCGAGATGCAGCACCGCCTGGAGCGGTGCGTCGAGTACGCCCGCACCCGCGTCCAGTTCGGGGCCGCGATCGGTTCCTACCAGTCGGTGTCGAACCGGATCGTCGACATGCGCATCGACCTGGAGACCTCCCGCAAGTGGCTCTACGACACCGCCGAGCGGATGGCCGCCGGGGAGAACGTCGCCACCGATGTGGCGATCGCCAAGCTGGTCGTCAGTGAGAGCAACGTCCGGTCCGCACTCGCCGCCGTGCAGGTATTCGGCGGATACGGCTACACCACCGAGTACGGGCTGGAAAAGGACCTGCGCAACGCGGTGTCCGGAACCATCTACTCCGGTACCTCGGAGATCCAACGTCAGCGGGTGGCGGCCCTGATGGGGCTGGGTCGGACCGCCCCGGCGGCCGGCTCGACAGGGGGGCGCACGACATGAGTGACATCGACCCGGCACTGGTACGGGCCACCGAGTTCCTGGACTACGACTCGCCCGTGGTGCGCGGCTTCGTCCGAGATGCCCTCGGCGACGACGCGGGCGGCTCGGACGTCGACAAGGCGGTCCGGTTGTACTACGCCGTGCGGGACGGCATCCGCTACGAGGTGTACGGCGCGGACCTCTCCCGCCGTGGGCTCACCGCCAGCGGGGTGATCGAGCGCGGCTTCGGTTTCTGCGTACACAAGTCGATCCTGTACGCGGCGGCGCTGCGCGCGGTCGGCGTGCCGAGCCGGATCGTCTACGGCGACGTCCGCAACCACCTGGCCTCGCCCCGGCTGCGGGAACTCGTCGGCGGCGACATCTTCCGCTTCCACAGCCTGACCTCGGTCCACCTGAACGGCACCTGGGTCAAGGCGACTCCGGTGTTCAACAAGATGCTCTGCAAGCTCTACCAGATCAGGCCGCTGGACTTCGACGGGCTGTCCGACAGCCTGTACCACCCCTTCGACGAGCAGGGCCGGCAGCACATGGAGTTCCTGCTCATGCGGGGGGAGTTCGACGACGTCCCCTACGACCTCGTGGTGGAGGGCATCCGTTCGGCCCATCCGCTGCTGTTCGCCAGCTCGCACACGACGGCCGCGGGCTCGCTGGTGGCCGAGGCGACGGCGCCGGACGGCTCCCGTGCCGGGGGTGACCAGGTCCCCGCCTGAGTTCCGGTCCGGTCGGCGGATCCGCGCGGCGTTCGCGCGGATCCGCCGTTCGGCGTGCCGTCGCGCCGCTTCGTCGCGTGGTGGCCGGGGCCGGCAACGTGAGAGAAGACAACGGAAGGCCGGCCTGGCGATCATGGAAGCAGCGCCGGCCGCTGCGACGCCCGCCACGAGCCGTGCGGTCAGCTGAACCGTTCACCCTCGCTGCCGGCAGCGTCAGCTACCGGAGTTCGGAGACCAACCATGGCGAAGATCGGCAAGAGGATGCGCGGCATGCAGCAGTCCTCGATCAGGGCGATGACCGCGCGGTGCCAGGAACTCGATGCCATCAACCTCGCGCAAGGGCTGTGCCAGGTGCCGCCGCCGCCGTCGTTGCTGGTCGAGAGCGCCCGCGATTTCGGGAAGGTGGACCACTCGTACAGTCCCGCCGAGGGCCTGGGCGTCTTCCGGGACGCGGTCGCCGACCGCCTCAAGCGGCACAGCGGGCTCAGCGTGGACCCGTCCACCGAGGTCGTGACCACGATCGGCGCGACGGGCGGTCTGCTGGCGACGCTCACGGCGCTGCTGGACGCCGGTGACGGCGTGCTCGTCTTCGAGCCCTTCTACAGCTACCACCTGTCAGCGCTGAAGGTGCTGAACCTGCGCCCCGAACCGGTGCGGCTCGCCGCGCCGACGTTCGAGATCACCGAGGAGGGCCTGCGGGCCGCCATCACCGAACACACCCGCGCGATGATCGTCTGCACGCCGAACAACCCGAGCGGGCGACGGTTCACCGAGGCGGAGCTGATGATCGTCTCGGCCGTCGCCGAGGAACACGACCTGCTCGTCATCAGCGACGAGGTGTACGCGGACATCTACTTCGGTTCCGACCCGCACCTCGCCCCGGCGACCGTCGGCGGCCTCGGCGAGCGGACGCTGACGATTTCCTCGCTGTCGAAGTCGTTCAGCATCCCCGGCTGGCGGCTGGGCTACGTCTGCGGCCCGGCCCCCCTGATGAGTACGGTGCGGCTCGCCGCCGACGCGCTGGTGGGATGCGCGGCCACCCCGTTGCAGGAGTTCGGCGCGCGGGCGCTGCGGATGGGTGACGACTACTACCGCGACCTGCGTGCCACGTACGACGGCAAGCGCCGTGCCCTGGCGGCCGGCTTCACGGCCGCCGGGCTGTCGCCCAACGAGCCCGAGGGTGCCTACTACCTGCTGGTCGACTGTTCCGCCATGGGAGTGGCGAGCGGGACGGAGGCAGCCGAGGTCCTGCTGGAGAGGACCCGCATCGGCACGGTGCCCGGCGAGGCGTTCTACCTCAACCCGCCGGAGCGGCCGTACGTGCGGGTGTCCTTCTCCCTCTCGAACGACGTGATCACCGAGGTCGTCACGAGACTGGCGAACGGGGTGCTGTGACAGGGCCGGGCCGGCGGCCCCGCACGGGGCCGCCGGCCCGGGCGCTGCCGTGCGTTCCGGCCGGCCTCACCGCTTGGTGACGGCGAGCACCTGACTGTAGTAGCGGGTGAGGTGCCGGTCGTAGTAGAGGAACTCGTAGGGCACGCCCTCGTGCTGGCCGACCTCCGACCACTCGTCGCTGTCCACCAGCTCGTGCAGGTCGCTGACCCAGTTCGCCTCGTCGGTGTACTGGCTCTCGAAGGCCAGCGGGCTGGAGAGCACGAGCAGGCCGCCCGGACGCAGCAGCCGCGCCGCCGCCGACACGACCTGGCGTGGGTCCGGCACCCGGTCGACGACGTTGAGCACGCTGACGAGGTCGAAGTGGCCGGCCTCCCGGGGCACCTGTTCGGCCGGCACCGGGTAGACGGTGGCCTTGTCGTCCGGCTTCGGGATGTCCGCGGCGTCCACGAGGCGGAAGTCCGGCCGCTCGGAATCACGCGGTGGCATGGGGAACCAGCCGTCGAACGGCTCGCCGCACAGCAGGCGCCGCGCCCACACGTTGAACATGTCGGCCGGTTCCGACAGCACGCGCTCCTCGTCGCCGAAGCCGCGGCGGGCCATCTCGTACAGGAAACGGCCCGTGCCGCCACCGACGTCGAAGACCCGGGCCGGCGGCTCCGCGGACGGCCACCACTGCACCACGAGGTCGGCCGTCGCGCGGGCGAAACGCCCCGCGACCGGCGGCTCGGCCCGCGCGAGGCGGCGGTCCGGCAGGGCCTCGGGCAGGACGACGTCCCCCCAGTCGGTGTACAGGTAGCTACCGAGGAAGGCCTGCGAGGCGTAGTTCTCCATGACCTTGGGTGAAACGGTCGACACGTCACTCTCCTGGTCGGCCCGGCGATTGGTCAGGCCAATGCTGCCCGCCGGAGATCGACCAGTCATCTCCCATGTTGCTTCATGCCGGCACGATGTGATGTTCCGTCCGCGCTCCCTCGGCGCGGGTCATCGCTCCGCCCGCACCGGCTCGCCGCCGGCAGGACTCCCGACGCTCTTCTCGGACACGAAATCGCTCCGGACGACCCGAAGCAGCGCGACACCCAGTCCCGCCGCGGCGGCGACGCCGGCCATGACGAGGAAGGCGGAGATGCCGAGCTGGGTGTAGGCGAGAGCACCCAGCAGCGGGCCCACGACCATTCCGGTGTCGGACACCATTCCGAAGGCCCCGAAGGCGCGCCCGAGCAGATGCCGCGGCACGCGGTTCACCCCTTGCCGGGTCACCAGGTACAGCACCGGCTGAGCCGTCATGAACAGCAGCAGGCCGGCACCCATCGCCACCACGCCGTCGAACAGGCCGACCGCGGCGAGACCGACCGCCTCGGCGCCGAGGGCGTACGCGGCGATCACCAGCAACGGCCGGGACTCCACGAACCCGGCGCAGGTCATGGCCACGACCATGAACATCGCCAGCCCGGCCGTGTAGATCGCCGAGGTGTAGGCGACCCCGTTGCTCGTGAACGTGTCGAGGTGCAGGGGGACCACCGGTTCCAACGCCGAGAACAGCGCGTTGTTGATCAGGTCGAGCACCGCGAAGAGAGCCACCAGGAGAACCAGCGGGCGGACGGCTCCCGTGCTCCATCGCTCTGCCTCGGCGGCCGGCGGCTCGGCCTCCACCGGCTCGGTCCGGAGGCCGAGCAACAGCACTCCGCCGGCGGCGGTCACCACCGCGCCGGCCAGGAACACCCCGGTGAATCCGAGTACGGGGTGCAGCAGACCGACCACGGCGGGACCGAGCACCATGCCGGCCGTGCAGCAGCCACCGAACCAGCCCAGCACGCGGGCTGATCCGTAGCGCGAACGGGCTCCCAACGAGCTGGCCAGCTGGTAGAGCACCGGCATGGTGAGCCCCTCGGCCACACCCCAGGCGAGCCGCCAGGCCAGCACCTGCCAGCCCGCGGCGGCGAAGGCCAGACCGAGCACTGCGGCTGCCGTCAGGCTCATCCCCAGGAAACCCAGCACCTGCGGACGTGGCGTGCGGTCGACCAGGATCCCGCCGATCGGCTGCGTCAGTGCCTTGGCCACGGCGAAGCCGCTGAACGCGGCGGCGATCTCCAGGGCGGACATCTGGAACCGCCCGGTCAGCTCCGGCACCAGGGGCACCAGCATGGTGTACGCGATGTTCATCATCACCGCGGACAGCAGCAGCGCCGCGATCCCGGTCCGTCTGCCGGTGGTCATGGATGCTGCGCTAGTCCCTCGTAACCGGCCACTGTCAGCAGGCCTTCGTGCACGGTCGTCAACCGCGGGCGGTAGACGTCGACGTCCTGCGGGTCGGCCGCGTACCACAGCCCCCAGAGGTGGGTGCCCTTGAAACCGTGCTGCTTCTTGAACGTGTCGTTGCCCCGGCCGAACTCGATGACGTCCCAGCCGCGCTCCACACCCTGCGCGAGGAGTTCGTACAGCATGAACGGATAGGGGCTCACCTCGTGGTAGACGCTGGCGTCGGTGCCGGCGCCCCAGATGTAGAGCCGGCGGTCGTGCTCAAGCGACACGGACACCCCGATCGTCCGGTCCTCCCAGACGGCCCGGATCAGACTGGCGTACGGCGTGGACAGCACCGCCTCCAGGGTGGTGCTGTCGTACAGCGCCGGCCAGCCGTGCTTGACCGACGAGCCGTTCGTCAGCTCGAGAACCCGGTCGATCTGCGCCACCGCGTCAGGGCCCGTCTCCTCGACGAGTTTGACGCCCTTCTCGGTGGCCCGGCGCCAGCGGCGTCGCCAGTCGGTCCGCTTCCTCGTCTTGACCTCGCCCATCACCGGGTCCGGTCCGCTGCCCGGGTTCTTGTAGTAGGCGGTGTCCAGGCGGGCGAAGACGTCGGGCGGCCGGACGGCGGCCCACTGGCGGGCCGGACCGGGTGGCAGGTTGAGCACCAGGACCCCGGCCGCACCGAGGTCTCGCGCCTGCTCGCGGGTCTCGTCGACCAGGGCGGCCACCGCCGACTCGTCACCGGCCAGATATGCCGGGCCGTAGACGGAGTAGATCGAGCCGACAGTGAGTACCGGCCGGTCCCAGACGACGCCGCTGCCGGTGTCGTTCTCGAGGCCCTGCCAGAACGGCGAGTATTCCAACAGGTAGCGCGGCGCCCGACCCGGGTGGATGACACGTCGCCGCTCGATGGTCGCCCGTGTCCACGCGTCGAGCCATTCCTGGGTGTCGAACACCGTCGGCCGGTGGGACTGCGCCTCAGAGGACGGCGTGACGGTCATGGAAACTCCTCCGTACCGCGGACATTCCACCTCTCAAACTAGGCCCGGACCGCGCTCGCGGGCGAGAGCCGCTTCCGAAGAGCGCATTTTCCGAGATGGATGTCCGAACACCCGCACGATCGAAGATGCTCATCGCGCCGGGCGGTTGCGACGATGGCGCTCATGACGCGATCCATCGCCTGGCATGACGGCATGACGGGCGGGGACCACGGCTTCGGCGGCCCTGCGGGCTCCGTGACGGCACCGGGCCTCGGCGCCGGCGCGCCGCTCGACGACGTGCTGCCCGAGCAGGTGAAGGACCTGAGCGAGCAGTTCGACGGCTACCTCGTCGAACTACGTGCCGCGCGGCGCGAGATCGACGAGTACGCGACGTACTGCGTGCGCAACGAGCTGCCGGTGGACGAGCCGGTGCTCGCGCAGCTGGTAGCCGCGACGCACCAGGTCGGTATGCGGATGGCCCGGCAGCAGCAGGCCCTGCTCGCCGCCTCCACCACGGACGCGGCGGACCTGCTGGGCGCGAGCGAGGCGGTCCTGCGGTTCGGCGTGGCGACGCTGGCCTATGTGCGGCACTCGCTCGACTGGTCCGCGAAGTCCTACGGGCAGTCGGCCCAGGTGCAGTTCTTCGGCACCCAGTCCGAGGCGTGGCCGACGATCCACTACGACCGCAACGGTACGCACGCGTCCGTGATCCGGGTCGAGCGCCAGCTGCTGGAGTTGCTCGGCCTCCCGCCTGACCGGTTCGCAATCGGGGTGACCTCCTCCGGCATGGCGGCGTACACCTGGATCGAGGCGTTCCTGCTGCGGGACCGGCTCCGTGCGGGCGACACGATGCTCCTGGCGCCCTACATCTACTACGAGGCGGCGCAGCAGCTCCACGCGCTGCCCGAGATTCGGGCCGAGCGGGCGACCGGGTACACCGTCGAGGAGTTCATCGCGGACGTCGTCCGGCTCCGCCCGAAGGTCATCTTCGTCGATCCGCTGGCGAACAACGTGCGGCAGCGGATGTTTGACCTCCCCGAGCTCTTCCGGCGGCTGCGCGAGGTGGTGACCGAACGCTGCACCGTGGTCGTGGACGGGACGATGACCGGCGCGTCGCTGCAGCCGGCACTGCTCGCCTCCGACGACCGGCTGGAGGTCATCTACTACGAGAGCTGCACCAAGTACCTCCAGTTGGGCATGGACTTCGCCCTCGCGGGTCTCGTGGCGTACCCGATCGAGCTGGCCGAGCGGATGGACATGCTGCGCCGCAACACCGGCCTGGTGCTCGCCCGGCACAACGCCGAGCTTTTCCCGCGCTACGAGGTCTCGGTGCACCGCAGGAGAATGCGACGGATCTGGGCCAACGCCGAGAGGGTGGCGACCCTCCTGCACGCCGATCCTCGGGTCAGCTCGGCCGGGATGGTGCACCACCCGGTGCTGCCGCACCACCCGGACCGGCGGCTGGCCGCCGACCTGCCCTACGGCAGCGGCATCGTGACGTTCCTGTACCACGATCACGTACGCAACGAATGGGACAATCTCGACACTGTGGTCGACCACATCCTGGTGCGGGCCAGGACGCGTGGCATCCAGGTCACCAAGGGCGTGAGCTTCGGCTACTCCGTACCGAGGGTGTGGGCGCAGAGCGTCAGCACCACCGAGGAGGAGTACAGGTATGTGCCGATCCCCGACGACGAGCCGCGGTTCCTCCGGCTCTACGTGGGGGACCGGATGCATCAGGTGGAAGGCCTCGTCGAGGCCATCGCCGAAGCCATCGTGGGATGACAGGAGGCGGTATGGGTGACCTGATTGACGGCTTGGACGGATGGGTGCTCCGGCCGGGGGACCGTGACTACGACGACGCACGCGCCGCCTGGAACGGGATGGTCGACCACCGGCCCCGGATGATCGTCAAATGTGCGAGCGTGCGGGACGTGGTGGCCGCCGTGCGCACCGCGCGCGACGCCGGGCTGGAGATCGGCGTGCGGTGCGGCGGACACGCCGCACTCGGGCCGGCCGTGCCGGAGAACGGTCTGCTGATCGATCTCCGGCCGCTGCACGGTGTACAGGTCGACCCGGCACGTCGCACCGCCGTCGTCAAGGGCGGAACACTGCTCGGCGCGGTCGACCGCGGATCACTTCCGCACGGTCTGGCGACCACGACCGGAAGTGTCTCGCACACCGGGGTCGGCGGGTTCACGCTCGGTGGCGGCATGGGCTGGCTGGCCAGGCAGTACGGACTGGGCTGCGACAACGTGCTGTCGTTCGAGGTGGTCACGGCGGCGGGGGAGGTGCTGCGGGCGAGCCGGACCGAGCATCCGGACCTGTACTGGGGGCTGCGCGGCGGTGGCGGGAACTTCGGCGTGGTCACCGAGTTCGAGTTCCGGCTGCACGCGGTCGACCCGCGGGCGCTGGTGGCGGAGCTGACCTTCCCGATCGACGCCGGTCCGGCGGTGCTGCGCGGCTGGCGGGATCTCAGTGCCATTGCGCCGCGCCAGGCCACGTTCACCGCGTCGGTCTCCGACGCGGAGGTCACCGTCGGGTACGTCTGGGTCGGCGATCCCGACCAGGGCAAGGGCCTCGTGCCGGAGCTGTGCGGGCTGAGCCGGCCGGTGCGCGAGCGGGTGTACGAAGCGAGCTATCACGAGCTGCAGACCAGGGACGACGAGGCGGATCGGCACGGCCTGCGCCAGTTCTCAAAGGACCACTACCTGTCGACGTTCCCGGACGCGGCGATCGAGGCGTACCTGTCCCGTGGGGCGCGGGACGGCAGCGGCGAGGGACTGCCGGGCGGCTGGCTGGAGGCGTACGGCGGGGCGATCGCCGAGGTGCCGGACGAGGAGACCGCGTTCGGCCACCGGCAGACGCTCTTCGAGTTCGGGGTCCGCTCGTCGTGGACCGATCCCGCCGAGGACGCCGACCGGATCGCGGTGACGAAGCAGGTGGCGGCGGCGCTCGAACCGTTTGCCAGCGGGGTCTACGTGAACATGCTCAGTGACGACGGGACCGACGGTGTCCGCCGTGCCTACCCGCCCGCCAAGCTGACCCGGCTGGCCGAGGTGAAGCGGGCCTACGACCCGGACAACGTGTTCCACCTCAACCAGAACATCAAGCCGGCGCCCTGATCGTCGCCGACCCGCGAATGCGGAAACCCGCCAGGTCGCGTCCGGCGGAAGGGAGGACGCGACCTGGCGGGCCCGGATGGTTCAGGGCATCAGGCTGCCGCGATGGCCTCGATCTCGAGCAGCCAGGACTCGTCCCAGCATCCGGTGATGATGATCCCCAGAGCGGGCCGGTGGCCGCCGAGCATCTCCTGCCTGATCTTGGAGTTCATCTCCCGGTCGGAGCGATCGGCCAGGTAGGTGGTGACCTTGACGAGGTTCTCGACGGTCATCCCGGCCTCGTGCAGCACCGCCAGCACGTTGCGCCAGACCAGCCGGCACTGTGCCTCGAAGCCCTCCGGCACCGCTTCCTCGGCGGTCAACGGCGCTTGACCGGTGATGAAGAGCAGCCGCTGCGCACCGGTGACGAGCGCACCCTGGGAGAGCCCCGGATCGGCGAGATGCGGGGGATCCACGTTGGTGAAGTTCATGCCAGCGATGCTAAGAAGTCCCTACCCGGGTGTCATCCTCGTGCGTGCTCAGTTGCCCCGTGGACGACCGGGCGCTCCGGTCCCGCACGGCCGGGACGACGGCGATCAGCAGCAGCGCCGCGGTCAGCGCGAAACCGGCCGGGTAACTGAGGATGTCGGCCACGAAACCGAATCCCACGGCGCCTATCCCGAGCCCGGCGTCGTAGGCGAAGTTCCACAGCGCGCTCGCCCGGCCGAACTCGGCCTTGTCGACCCGCTCGAACAGCATCACCATCGTCACGTTCTGCCCCGCGCCGAAACCGATGCCGAACAGCACCATGCCCGCGATCACCGCGACCGGGCTGTCCAGCCAGACCACGCAGAGGGTGCCGACGGCCGCCGAGAGCACGGCCGGGACCAGCAGCCGGGACACGCCGTGACGGTCGGCGATCCAGCCCGCGGCCCAGCGCGCCAGCGCGACCAGGCACGACTGGATGAGCAGAGCCAGCGCGGCCAGGCCGCGTGAATCCGCCGACACCGCCAGCGGCAGGAAGGTGGCGAACACGCCCGAGGCCACCGCGAGTGCCGTGAAGATCAGCGTCGGGCGGGCCAGCGCTCCTGTCATCCCCTTGAAGACCCTGGGCTCCTGCTCGACCCGGCCGGCCCTGGACGGCAGGAGGAGCACGGCGATCACCCCGGCCAACCCGATCACCGTCATCGCCGTGAAGATCGTCGAGAATCCGACGTGGTCGGTGAGCCACACCCCGGCCGGCAACCCCACGACGGCCGGTATCGCGCAGATGACCCCGTACAGCCCGAGGGCTTCCCCGCGGCGTTCGGGTGGGACCAGTTCGGCGACGAGGGCGCCGCCGGCGACCACGAAGATGCCGAACCCGGCGCCCCGCACCAGCGACACCGCGATGACCAGCTCCACCGCCGCCGAGACGGTCAGCAACAGCGACGGCACCGCCAGCAGGAGCAGCCCCAGCGTCAGCACCGTCCGATAGCCCCATCGAGCCAGCAACTTCGGTGCGGCCAGTTCCAGCAGCACCGTGGACAGCATCATCGCACCGGTGGACAGACCGGCACCGACGTCGCCCGCGTCCGACCCGCCGGCATAGAGCGGGACGACCGACAGGAGCAGGAAGAAGTTCGTGAGCGCGCCGAACGCGGCCAGCAGCAACAGGACCATCTGGCGGTTCAGGATCGGCGTCGGAGTGGTCGTCCGCCCCTGGCGCTTCGAGAGGTCGGCCGCTCCCGTGCTGCGCGCCTGCTTCGCGGGTGGCGCCTGCGGGTCGACATCCATGACAGCGTCGTATCCCCTCACCGGCAATGTAGCCCAAGATTCGTGACAAGTGTGCCCATGCCTACCGACCAGGTCGACGTGATCCGGCAATTGAGCAATTTGGAACAAGATTTCGTGGCGTGGCCACAAAGTAGCATCAGAGCTGGCGTGACGATGTCCGCCGGAGCGGCGTTCCCGGTACAGCCGGCCCGAGTTGGAGGAGCACGTTGCCAGAGCACACGCGGTCGACGGCCGACGACAGCGGCGAGCCGCGGGTCCTCTCCGGCGGCCCGCCGGCAACCACGGGGCCGGTCGGCGACGTCGCCGGACCGCAGGCGCCCGACCAGGTTAAGGACTTGGTCAAAGCGCTGGACAGCTGCGCCTGGGAGCTGAGCACGGCACGGCACGACATCGACGAGTTCGTCGGATATTGCGAGCGCAACACGCTACCGGTGGACGAGCCGGTCGTCGCCGCCCTGGTCGCCGCGGCCGACGCGGCCGGCGAGCGCATCGCCGAGCAGCGGCACCTGCTTCTGACACTGTCCGCGATCGACGCGAGCCTGCTGTCGGCGAGCGAGCTGGCGCTCCGCTTCGGGTTGGCCACGCACTCCTATGTCCGTGGTGCGCTGGAATGGCGTTCGGCCGCATTCGACCAGTCGGTGGCCGTGCAATTCTTCGACCTCCGGGCGCAGGGCTCACCAATCGTGAACTACGAGCGCTACGAGCACGATCCGGTGCGCCGGGTCGAGGCGCAATTGCTCGACGTTCTCGGCCTGTCACCGGAGCGCCATTCGATCAGCGCCACCTCGTCCGGTGTCGCCGCCTACACTCTGGTCGAGGCATTCCTGCTGCGGGAGCGGTTGCGCAACGGCGACCTGGTCCTGATGGCGCCGTACATCTACTTCGAGGCGTCCGAGCAGTTGGTCACGCTGCCGTTCGTCCGGGTCGAGCGGGCCTCCGGGTACGGCGTCGAGGAGATCATCGCCGATGTCGTGCACTACCGGCCGCGAGCCCTCTTCGTGGACCCGCTGTCGAACACGGCCGAGCAGCGGATGATCGACCTGCCCGGCCTGCTGGCCCGGCTGCGCTCGGTGGTCATCGAGCGGACCACAGTCGTGATCGACGGCACCATGCTCTCCGGTGGCATGCCGGCCGACCTGCTGAACAGCGACGACAAGGTCGAGGTGCTGTACTACGAGAGCGGCTCGAAGTACCTCCAGTTGGGCATGGACGCCGGCATGGCCGGCATGGTGGCCTACCCGGTCGAGTTGCGGGAGGCCTTCGACCGGCAACGCCGCAACACGGGATTGATCCTCTACCGGCACGGCGCGGACCTGTTCCCGCGGTATCAGCGATCCTTCTATCGCCGGCGGATGACGCGGATCGGCGCGAACGCCCTGCGGATCGCCGAGTTGCTGCGCGGCGACCACCGGGTCACCGATGCCGGCGCGGTCTTCTACCCCGGTCTGCCCGACCACCCCGACGTCCGGATCGCCGAGCGGCTGCCGTACGCGGGTGGGTGTGTGACGTTCCTGTTCCACGACCGGGACCGCAACACCAAGGGTGAGCTCAACCTGCTGTTCGACCGGATCTTCGCCTACGCCCGCGTCTCGGGCGTGCAGGTGACCAAGGGAGCCAGTTTCGGCTTCTCGATCCCACGAGTGTCCGCCGCGGACGCCTTCGCCGAGGGCGAGCCCCCCTTCCTGCGGCTCTACGCGGGCGACCGGGCCGACCAGCTCGAAGCGCTCGCCGAGGCGTTCGCCCAGGCCCTCGCCGACCACGTCGGCGTGTCGCCCCGCGATCTCGCGGGTGACGGCTCACCCCGGATTTCCCGAGTCCCATAACTGCCGCCCCAACGGGAGCCCTTGGATGCGCAATGTGCTCATCATCGACTACGCCGGCCGGGGCCACGCCTTCGCCGACCTGTTCGTGAGAACCGACCCGGACGTCACCGTGCACCTCGCCCCCGGTTGCGCGGCGATCACGGACGATCGCATCGTCTCGGCGCCCTGGCTGGACATCTACCACTCCGGCCCGGTCGTGGAGTACGCCCGGGAGATCGGCGCGGACCTGGCCATGCCGGCCCATCCCAGATCGCTGACCGAAGGGTTCGTCGACGAGCTGCGCGCCGCGGGGATCCCCACCATCGGCCCGGACCGGTCCGCGACCCGTCTCGAGTCCAGCAAGAAGTTCACGAAGGAACTGTGCGTGAAGTACGGCATCCCGACCGCGGGATACCGGTACTTCGAGGATCCGGCGGCCGCCATCGCGTACGTGCGCTCGGTCGACGGCCCGCACGTGGTGAAGGGCAACGAGTCGTGCCAGGGCAACGGCGTCTTCATCTGCGACACCGAGGCCGAGGCGATCGACGCGATCAACCGGCTGATGGTCTCCCGGGACTTCGGCCCCGGCGGACGAACCATCATCATCGAGGAGAAGCTGGTCGGCCGGGAACTCCTGTACTTCGCGCTGGTCGGCGGGGAACACCACCTGATGCTGCCGATGGCGGTCGACTACCCCCGGTCCGACGACGGCAACCGCGGCGTCATGTGCGGCGGCATGGGCGCCTTCTCGCCGAGCCCGGACGACACACCCGAGGAGATCGAGAGGTTCGAGCGTCAGATGCTGCGGCCGCTGCTTGCCGCGATCAACGCCGAGGGACTCCACTACACCGGGGTGATCTACGTCGGCTGCATGCTCGTCGGAGACCAGCTCCACCTCATCGAGATCAACGCCCGGATGGGTGACCCGGAGGCCGAGGTGGTGTTCCCCCGGATCACGACGAACTTCACGGAGGTGGCCGCGTCCATCCTGGACGGCAGCCTCGACCGGCAACCGCCGCTGGCCGTCACCGACGAGTGTTTCGTGAACGTCGTGGCCACCCAGGGGCCGACCAGGGAGCCCGGCCGGTCCTTTCCCGGCTGGCCCTACGGGGAGTACGGCCGCGGCTATCCCATCACCGGTCTGGACGCCGTGGACCGGGACCGCTGCCTCGTCTTCTACGGTGCCGCCCGCACCCGGCCCGACGGCCAGCTGGTCACCGACGGGGGCAAGAGCATCAACCTGGTCGGTCGCGGCGCCACGCTCGACGAGGCGGCCTCGCACGCCTACCAGGCGATAGCCGAGGTGAGCTTCCAGGGCATCCGGTACCGCAACGACATCGCGAAGGCCATGCCGTGGGATTGACGCCGGACCAGGCCCGGCGCCGGTGACGACAGGGGGACCGTCCTGCGGGAGGACGGTCCCCCTGTCATTCCGGCAGGCTTCACCCCGGCAGGACGAAGGGGATGGTGAGCCCGTCGTGCGCGTGGGCGCACCGGCATTCCCCCTGGTCACCGAGCCCCGCCACGGTCCGCAACACGAGTTCGCGCAGCCGCTCGACGTTCTCGGAGAACACGCGGAAGACCTCGTCCTGTGCCACCGCGCTCTCCTCGTCGATGCCGGCGTCGAGGTCCGTGACGAGGGCGATCGAGGTGTAGCACATGGCCAGCTCGCGAGCCAGCGACGCTTCCGGAAGGCCGGTCATGTTGATCAGCGACCAGCCCTGCCGAGCGTAGTACTGCGACTCGGCGCGGGTGGAGAACCGCGGGCCGTTGATCACGACCATCGTCCCTCCGTCGACGGCGGGCTGCCCGAACTCGGCCGCGTTCTTCACCACCGCGGCCCGTCCGTCCGGGCAGTACGGATCCGCGAAGCCGACGTGCACGGCGCCGGTGTCGAAGAAGGTGGCGGCGCGGCCACTGGTCCGGTCGACCACCTGGTCGGGCACGACGAACGTGCCCGGCCCGAGCTCGGGGCGCAGCGAGCCGACCGCGCAGGGGCCGAGGACCTGGCGTACGCCGAGCGACCGCAGGGCCCAGAGGTTGGCACGGTAGTTGATCACATGGGCCGGGTGCCGGTGGCCCTTGCCGTGCCGGGGCAGGAAGACCACCTCGCGGCCGCCGACCACGCCGCGCACCAGACTGTCGGACGGCTCCCCGTAGGGAGTCTCGACGCTGACCTGCTCGGCTTCCTCCAGCAGCGAGTACAGCCCGCTGCCACCGATCACACCGACCGGCGTGCTTCCCGCCATGATGCCGCTCCTTCCCGCTGCTTCGTGGTGCTGGCGAACTCGGCCAACCGGCCGGCGGCGGTGGCGATCACCGCGTGACTCTTGCAGAATGCGAACCGGACGAGGTGCCGCCCCGCCTCGGTGTCGGCGTAGAACGCCGAGCTGGGGATGGCGACCACGCCCGCCTTGGTGGCCAGGTCCTGGCACAGCGCGGTGCCGTCGAGGTAGCCGACCGACCGGGCGTCCGCCTGGAGGAAGTAGCCCGCCTCGCAGGAGAAGCACTGCCATCCGGACGAGGTGAGCGCGTCCCGTAGCGTGTCGCGGGCGGCCGTGAGACGCGCCCGGAGCTCGTTCAGCCAGCCGTGCCGTTCGGGCAGCGCCGCGGCGACGGCGTACTGGAACGGCGTGCCGCCGGCGAAGGTGAGGTACTGCTTCACCGTCCGCACGGCGGCGACCATCCGCGCGGGCCCGCACGCCCAGCCGATCTTCCAGCCGGTGGCGTTGAAGGTCTTGCCCGCGGAGGAGATGGTGAGCGTTCGCTCCGCCATCCCCGGCAGCGAGGCCAGCGGGACGTGCCGGATCCCGTCGAAGGTCAGGTGCTCGTAGACCTCGTCGGTGACGGCGATCAGGTCGTGCCGGCGGCAGACGGCGGCGATGTGGGCCAGCTCGGCCGCCGAGAACACGGTGCCGGTCGGGTTGTGCGGCGTGTTGACCAGCACCGCGCGCGTGCGTGGGGTCACCGCCGCGGCCAGCTCGTCGGGATCGAAGGTGAAGCGGTCGTGCTCCGGACGCAGCGGTACGGTGCGCCGGCGGGCCCCGGCCATGGTGATCGCCGCGCTGTACGAGTCGTAGTAGGGCTCGAACACCAGGACCTCGTCGCCCGCCGGGACCAGAGCGGCGATCGCGGCGGTGATCGCCTCGGTGGCGCCCGCGGTCACGAGGATCTCGGTGTCCGGGTCGTACGGTGTGCCGTAGTCGGCCGACCGCTGCTCGGCGATCGCGCGGCGAAGCTCGGGCACACCCGGCAGCGGCGGATACTGGTTGTGCCCGGCGAGCACCGCCTCCGCTGCGGCCTTGAGCAGCTCGGGAGGACCGTCGCTGTCCGGGAAGCCCTGACCGAGGTTGATCGCGCCGGTTCGGTTCGCCAGCGCGGTCATCTCGGCGAAGATCGTTCTGCGGAAGGCCGCGAACTTGGGGACGAGCACGTCGTTGCTCACTCAGGCCACCTCCGTTCTCGCGCCGAACCCGGCGAGGTCGTCGACCACCCGGTGGGTGCCGAAGTCGGTCTCGCAGCCGGGCCGGCGTACGCCCACGGCCCGCCAGCCCGCCGTCCGGGCGGCGTCCAGCTCGGCCCGGCTGTCGGACAGGAACAGGATGTCGCTGCCGTCCGCGCCGATGGCGTGCGCGATCCTCCGGTAGGAAGCCGGGTCCCGCTTGGGGCCGCCGGTCACCGTGTCGAAGTGCCCCGCCAGGTAGCCGAGCAGATCCCCCTGGTCGCTGCGGGAGAACCAGAGCCTCTGGGCGAGCGCGGAACCGGAGGAGTAGATCCAGCAGGGCGTGCCGAGCCGGTGCCACTCGGCGAGTGCCGGCGGCACGTCCGCGTAGAAGACACCGGACAACTCACCGGCCAGAAAACCCTGCTCCCAGATCAGCCCGTGCAGCGTCTTGAGCGGGCTGTGCTTCGCGTTCTGGTCGTGCCAGTCGAGCAGCGTCCGTACCACGTCGTCGAGGTCGTAACCGTCGCCGAGCAGGCCGCGAACCCCGGCGACCACCTCGCGGGTGCCGGGGCGGTCCTGCCGCACCCAGCTCTCGATCCGATCGCGGGCGTAGGGGAACAGCACGTCGTGCACGGCTGACAGCGGGCTGACCGTGCCCTCGATGTCGAGGACGACCGCACCGGTCATGAGGTGGACGCGGGAGCGAGCAGTTCGTCGAGGGTCGGGATCCGGGACGCGATCTCCGAACCGGTGAACTCGGCCACCCAGCCGTCCTCCTCCTGGAAGAACCGGATGGCGCAGAAGTGCGGCCGGGTGCCCATGTCGAACCAGTGCGTCGTGCCCGCCGGGACCGACATCAGGTCACCGGCCGTGCAGACCACGGCGTAGACCTTGTCACCGAGGTGGAGGTAGAAGCATCCGCTGCCCTCGACGAAGAAGCGGATCTCGTCCTCGTCGTGGGTGTGCTCGTTGAGGAACTTCGTCCTGGCCGCCTCCGCCTTGGCCGGCCACTCCGGGTCGGCGTCGTTCGGCACCATCCGGACCACGTCGACGAGCGGGTACGGGCCCTCGGCCGAGAGCCGCTCCACCTCGGAGGCGTAGGCGGCGAGCACCTCCTCCTGCCCGGCGTCCGGGGCCAGCGGGACGGTCGCCCAGCGCTCGAGCCGGATGCCGTGCGGCGCCAGCTCGGCGGCGATCTCGGCGATGTCCTCGGTGCGCGTCAACACGTTCGTACCGTCGTCCTTGGGCATGACCTGTAGCAGGGTCATCTCAGATCTCCTTGTCACTGATGGCACGTCATGAGCGGTCGACCAACAACGTGAGCTGGCACATCGCCTCCAGGCATTCCATGCGGTTGCGGGCGATGTCCAGCGTCGGCCCCCACGTGGTCGCCCCGTGATTGCCGATGAGCATCACCGGCGGCGCGTCCGCGGCGATGCGGTCGAGGACGTCGCCGGCGATGCGGGGCACGTGGGCGTGGTTGTCGAACACCGGAACGACGACCTTGGACGGATCGGAGAGTCCGAGCCCTTTGATGATCTCCAGGTCCGTGAACGTCACGTTGTCGGCGCCGCGCCGCGCCGCCAGGATCGCCGTCGCGGTGGCGTACGGCGGGTGGGCGTGGACGACCGCCTGGGACTCGGCGGACAACCGGTACAGCGCCGCGTGGATGGTGGTCTCGGCCGACGGCCTCGGGGCGTCGGCCCGCACCGGGCGCGCGTCGTCGATGCGGACCTCGACCACGTCGGCGCCGGTGATCGAGCCCTTGCTGACGCCGCTGGCGGTGATGAGGGCGGTCTCGCCACCGGGCATCCGGATCGAGAGGTTGCCCGCGGTGCCCTCCAGCCAGCCGCGGGCGTAGAGCGCGGCGGCGGTCTCGGCCAGGGCGTTGCCCGCGCCGTCGACGGACCAGGTCATGAGACCGGCTCACCCACTGGCGGTGCCGACAGCGGCGTCGTCAGCGGGCGGAACGGCCCGGATTCGGTGACGACGGCGGTCACCAGCTCCGCGGGCGTGACGTCGAACGCGGGATTGAACACAGCGGTGCCCGCCGGCGCGACCTCCACCCCGCCGAACGCGGTGACCTCACCGGCCGCGCGCTCCTCGATGCGGATCTCCGTACCACTGGCCAGCGACATGTCCAGGGTCGACTCGGGTGCGACGACGATGAAGGGGACGCCGGCACGGTGCGCGGCCAGCGCGAGCGAGTAGGTGCCGATCTTGTTGGCCACGTCTCCGTTCGCGCACACCCGGTCCGCCCCGACCAGGACGCAGTCCACCATGCCCGAGGCCAGAGCGGCCGGCCCGGCCGAGTCGACCAGCATGCGGTGCGGGATGCCGGCCTCGGCCAGTTCCCACGCGGTGAGCCGGGCGCCCTGCAGCAGCGGCCGGGTCTCACCGAACAGCACCTCGGCCACGTGGCCGGTGCCGGCGAGAACGCGGATGGCGCCGAGCGCCGTGCCCCACGCCGCAGTGGCCAGACGGCCAGTGTTGCAGTGGGTCAACAGCCGCAACGGCTTCCGCCCGCACAACCGCCGGACGAGTTCGGCGGCCTCGTCGGCGGCTGCGCGGTTACGCTGCTCGTCCTCGACGAGGATCGCGTTCGCCTCGGCGAGCACGGCGTCTGCACCGCCGCTGAGCTCGCCGATCACCCGGCGTACCGCCCAGCTCAGGTTCACGGCGGTCGGCCGTGCGTCGGCTATCCGCCGGGCGTCGGCGCGGACGGCACCTTCGTCGCAGACGCCGTCGCGCGTGTGCGCCCGCGCCGACATCGCCACCGCGAGCGCACCGGCGACTCCGATGGCCGGGGCCCCCCGGATGGCCAGGCGCTGGATGGCGTCGATCACTTCGCCCGGCGTGGTGAGCCGCAGCAGCCGGTACTCGTGCGGCAGGGCGCACTGGTCGACCGCTTCGACGGCACCGTCCCGCCAGGCGATGGAGAGACTCATGCGCGTCAGTCTCGCAACCGGCCGGCCGGGCGGGCATCTTCGATCGTGCGGACAGTGCCGAGGGCGGATCCTCGGTCGTGCGGACGGCCAGCCCACGCGGGCCGGCAGTGGCGGTAGAGCAAGGCGAGAGGTGCGTTGCGTCTCCGGAATCGAGAAGCATGGCTGCATCGACAGAGATGCCGAGACCGGTAGGGGTGGCGATGACCACGAACGAACTCGACCGTGCGCCAGTCGGACCCGGCGGAGTTGATCGCAGGGAATGGGCCAGAGTGGCGGCCGAGGTGCTCGGGTGCGCGACCGAGACGATCGAGGAGCGCGCCGACACCGCATCCTTCATCGATCTGGGCGGCACCTCCCTGCGAGCGGCCGACTTCGCCGCCCGGGTCGAGCGCCGGCTGGGCGTCGCGCCACCGTTGCGCGCACTGCGGGCGGCCGTGCCGCTCACGGAGGCCATGGCGCAGGCGACCGCGTACCAGCCGGTGTCGGCCGGCGACGACAGCACCGCCGTGGACCGGCCGCTGCTGACCGGCCAGGCCGGCATGCTCCTGGCCGAGGACATGATCGACGGTCGCCCGGTGCGGGTGATCTTCACGGCGGAGAGCGCCGTACCCTTCGATCCGGAGCGGCTGCGGTCGACGCTGGCCGCGCTCACCCGCAACCACGAGGCACTGCGCACCATCTTTACCTCCGGCGCCGCCGCGCGTGCCGAGCGCGAGGCCGCCGCGTCCTCCCACGGCGGGTACGTCTCCGGGTCTCCGGGCGACGACTTCAGCCGCCGGGTGCTGCCCAGCTGGGAACCGCGGCTGATCGAGCAGCGGCTGTCACCGCCGGCCGGCGGTGACGTGGTGGCCATCGTCCACGGCCAGCTCTCGGCCGCGCCGGGGCTGCTGCGGCCGTTCGAGGAGCCGCCGATCCTGTTCGTGCACACCCGGGTCGAGGGTGGGCCCGACCTGCTGAGCGTCCTGTTCCATCACACGTTGATGGACGGGTGGGCGCTGGGCCGGTTCTGGCACGCGTTCGCCCACGCGTACGCCACGGGCGTCGCCGAGCCCGGGCCTTCGCCCGACCTGATCGCGGCCTGGCATCGGGAGATCAGCGAGAACGGGCGGCTGGCGGAGCTGACCCGCCTCGCCGTCGAGGACCTCGCGGGGCTGCCCGACACCGTGCCACTGCCCGTCGACCGCAAGCGGCCCGAGGTCCCCGACGTGACGGGCGTGCACCTGCCGTTCAGCCTGAGCGCCGAGCTGCGGAACCGTGTCGAGGCGACCGCGCAGCGGCTCGGCGTGCCCCACACCGTCGTCGTGTGCAGCGCCTGGGCGATGGCCGTGGGGCGTCGGGCCGGTCTGCGGGACCTGGCCATCGGCGTCGCGATGTCCGGGCGGGAGGCCATTCAGCTGCACGACGTGCTCGGGCTGTGCGTGCGGATCGTACCGGTACGTTTCCAGATCGGCGGCACCCGTACGGTCGCCGAGCAGCTGCGCGCCTGGGCCGCCTCCTGGTCCGCCGCCACCGGCCGCTCCGAGCTGCCGTTCGAGGAGATCATCCGGGCGCTCGGGAAGGAGGAGGTCCGCGATCGGACGCCGGTCATCCAGGCCGTGTTCGAGGCCCACGACGAGCTGGTGGGCGACCGGCTGCGCGCGGGTGGGCTGGACCTGCGGCTGCACGAGGGATACGGCGGCTCGTCCATGATGGAGACGACGCTGTTCCTCACCAACTGGGGTGAGCGGCCGTCGTTGCAGCTGGAGTACCAGCCGAGCGTCTTCCGGCCGGACGAGGCGGTCGCCCTGATCGAGGGCTTCACGGCGGCGCTCGAGGAGCTGGTCACGGACCTGGACGCGCCGGTGTCGACGGTGCGGGCCATCTCGGCGGGGCAGCGGCGGTGGCTGGAGGAGCTCTCCGACGGGCCGGCCACCGACTGCGAGGCGGATCTGTGGCACCTCTTCGAGGAGACGGCAGAGCGTTTTCCGGACGAGGTGGCGGTCGATGACCTGACGTACGACGAACTGCTCGCCGCCGTGCGTACCCAGGCCGCCGCCCTGGCCCAGGTCCGCCCGGGCGACCGCGTCGTGCTGGCCGTACCCCGCGGCGTCGCCGAGGTCGTGGCCGTGCTGGCGGTGCTGCATCGAGGAGCGACCTACGTGGCGGTGGACCAGGCCGCCCCACGTGAATGGCTTGCCCAGATCCTCCGCCAGGTCTCGCCCGTGGCCGTCATCGGCGCGCCCGAGGTGGCCGAGCTGGCCGGCCGGCCGTCGGTCGAGCCGTGGACGCCTGCGATGCCGCTGGAACCCGGGCCTGAGCCGGCGCCCGCCGACCCGGGCCGCTTCGCGTACATCGCCTTCACCTCCGGCTCCAGCGGAAGGCCCAAGGGCGTTCCCGTGCCGCACCGCGCGGTGGTGCGCCTCATCCGCGACGCCGGCTATGCGCGCAAGGGCCCCGGCGAGCGCTTCCTGCGGGCCGCGCCCCTGGCGTTCGACGCGTCCACGTTCGAGATCTTCGGGTCGCTGCTGTCCGGCGCCGGCCTGCAGGTCCTTCCGGACGGGCCGGTCGCCCCGACCGAGCTGGCCCGGTTCCTGATCGAGCGTGAGGTCACCGTCGCGTTCCTGACCACCGGCCTGTTCCGGCTCATGGCCGACCACCGGCCCGAGGCGTTCGCGCGTATGCGTCAGGTGATCACCGGTGGTGAGGTCACACCGCCACAGCAGGTGCGGCGCGTGCTGGAACGCCACGAGGGACTGCGGATCAGCCTCGCCTACGGCCCGACCGAGTGCACCACCTTCACCACGATCCACCACTTCGACTCGCCGGCCGAGGTGAGCGACCCGCTGCCGATCGGCCGGCCCCTGACGGGCACACGGTTGTTCGTGCTCGACGACGAGGGTCAACCGGTGCCGCCAGGCGCGGTCGGTGAACTCTGCGTCGGCGGCATCGCGCTCGCCGACGGCTATCTGGACCAACCCGAGGAGACCGCCCGCGCCTTCGGCGCGAAGGCGCCGGACACGGGTGAGCGCCTCTACCGCACCGGAGACCTGGTGCGCTGGGACGGTCGCGGTCGCCTCATGTTCGTCGGTCGCCTCGACCAGCAGCTCAAGGTACGCGGGTTCCGCGTCGAGCCCGAGGCGGTGGCGCGGCGGCTGCGCGAGCACCCGGGGGTGCGCGACGCGGTCGTCGTCGGCGAGGGCAAGGTCGCCGACCAGCGGTTGATAGCCGGGGTCATCCCTGAGGGCCCGGCCCCGTCGGCGGCCGAGCTGCGGGCCTGGGTGGGCCAGACGCTGCCGGCCTGGGCCGTGCCGGAGCTGTGGGCCTTCATCGAGGCATTCCCCCTCACCAGGAACGCCAAGGTCGACCTGCGGGCGCTGGCCGCGCAGGCGGTGGCGATGGGGAGCGGGCGATGACCGGCCTTGAGACCGTCCTCGGCACGCACCCCCGGGTGGAGCGTGCGGCCGTGGGAGACGGTGTGATCTATGTGGTACCGGCCGACCCACGGCAGCCCGAGTTCGTCACGCGCTGGCGCCGGCTCTATGACGACCTCTACTCCGCCGACTCCGAGGCGGCCGGGCACACCTCCGACTTCAGCGGCTGGACCAGCAGCTACACCGGAGAGCTCATCCCGACCGACCAGATGGAACAGTGGCGCGGGGCGACCGTCCGCCGCGTGCGTGCCCTGAAGCCGTCGCGGGTGCTCGAGGTCGGCGTCGGGTCGGGACTGCTGCTCTGGCACCTGGCCCCCGACTGCGTCGAATACCGGGCCACCGACTTCTCGCCGGTCACCATCGCGAAGCTGCGGGCCCGGCTGCGGGGCGCGGGCGTTCCCTGGGCGGGCCGGGTGCACCTGCGGGCGGCCGAGGCCGTCGAGACCGACCGCTTTCCCGAGGGTTACTTCGACACGGTGATCCTCAACTCGGTGACGATGCACTTCCCCGGGCACGGGTACCTGCGCCGGTTCATCGAGCAGGCGCTGCGGGTGCTGGCGCCGGGCGGCCGGTTGTTCGTCGGTGACAACCGGAACCTGAGCCTGCTGCCGCAGTTCCTCACCGAGGTGCAGCGCACACGCGACCCCGCGGCCTCGCCGGCCGAGATCCGTGACCGGGTACGCGAGGCGGCCGTCACCCAGCAGTGGATGCTGCTCGCCCCGGAGTACTTCGTCGCCACGGCGCGGGAGCTGCCGGACGTGGTGGGCGTCGACATCCAGCTCAAGCGCAGCTCCGCGGTGAACGAGCTGACCAGCTTCCGGTTCGACGCGGTCCTGCACAAGGGGCCGGCACCGGTCCGCTCACTCGCCGGTGTGCCCCGGCTGCGGTTCGGCGATCTGCCCGACGGTGCCGATCTCACCGGACTCACCCGTCAGCTCACGGAGCGGGCGGGCGAGGACCTGCGGGTGACCGGTATCCCGAACCGGGCGCTGACCGCACTCGTGGCCGCGGCGGATGCCATCGAGCGCGCCGAGCCGGTCCCGCCCGGCGAGGCATGGGGTTGGCTGCCGGAGGATCTGCACCTCCTCGCCGAGCGCCTCGGCCGTACGGTCGTGGTGACCGCATCGGCGCGTCCGGACGAGATGGACGCCGTCTTCCTCGGCACCGACGCGGCCGAGCCGCTGACCGACCTCTACGAGGTGCGGGAACCGATCGAGTCGGCGGCGCACTACCTGAACCACCCACAGGCGGCGGAGCTGGCCGAGGACATACGCCGCTTCGTCGCCGAACGGTTGCCCGAGTCCGACGTCGCCCCGATCAAGGTCGTCAGCGCGCTGCCTCCGGCCGTCGAGAAGCGGCTGCGCGACCTCGGCCGGCACGACGGGTCGTGTCGTTGACGGCCGGTCCAGGCCGGCCGGACGGCCAGGGGCGCACGTCCGTCACGGGCGTTCAGAGATCACGGATCGGACGGTAGCGGACGGTGAGCTCGGCCAGCGGGTCTTCCTGCAGTGTCGCGCGCAGCCGGATCGGGGTGCCGCCCGGGTTGTCGTACAGCCGGATACCGTCGCCGAGCAGCACCGGTGCGATGTGCAGGTCGATCTCGTCGATGAGGCCGAGCTGGAGCAGCTGCCGGCCGATCGAAGCGGAGTGGATCTCGACGTTCTTGCCGTTGGCGGCCTTCACGGCGATCCGCAACGCCTCGGCGACGTCACAGGTCAGGAACGTGACGCCGGGCGACGGCTTGGCGTCCTCGGGGTGGTGGGTGAGGATGAAGACCGGTCCGTCCCAGTCGCCGTAGGGCTTGGTGTCGCCGTACTTGTCGTAGCCGTCCCGACCGCCGAGCACGGCGCCGAGGGTTTCGATGTACGGCTCGATGATCCCCGGAGTGTCGGAGAGACCGTCCATCCAGTCCATCGAGTGGTCCGGTCCCGCGACAAAGCCGTCCAGGGACATGGAGAAGTGCCAGAGCACCTTGCCGTCGGCGGTCTGTGGCGTGAATTCGTGCATGGTGACCCCCAGCCTGGTTGCGGTTTGCAATCGGTGCACCATATGCCAAAGAGGAGTGGATCGCAATCAATTCGGGGGTGGTGTGTGCCGCGTGTCGGAGCCGCCGGACGTCACCTGGGCAAGCTCGAAGAACAAAACGGACATTGAGTTCGATAGTCTTGCTCCCCGCTGGAGGCCCGTCCCGGGTCCACCGGTGACGGAACGGACCAGGAGGATGCCTGATGCGACCCCCCACTGACGACATTGAGCCGGCTCGGGCCGGCAGACGCGAGTGGATCGGGCTGGCGATGCTGGCCCTTCCCGCGTTGCTGCTGTCCGTCGATGCCAGCGTGCTCTTCCTGGCACTCCCGCAACTGAGCACCGACCTGGGCGCCACCGGCGTCGAGCAGCTCTGGATCATCGACGTGTACGCCTTCCTGACCGCCGGGTTCCTGATCACCATGGGCGGTCTGGGCGACCGGATCGGCCGGCGCCGGATTCTGCTCGTGGGCGCGGCCGCCTTCGGGCTCATGTCTCTGCTCGCGGCGTACTCGACCACCCCCGAGATGCTGATCCTCGCCCGGGCCCTGATGGGTGTCGCGGGCGCCACCGTGATGCCGTCGGCGCTCGCCCTGATCAGCAACATGTTCCGCGACCCACGGCAGATGGGCCTGGCCGTCGCGGTCTTCATCGGCTGTTTCATGGGCGGCGCGGCGGTCGGTCCGGTGGTCGGCGGTGCCATGCTGACCAGCTTCTGGTGGGGCTCGATCTTCCTTATCAACGTGCCGGTGATGCTGGTGATCGTGCTGGCCGGGCCGGTGTTGCTGCCGGAGTACCGTGGCCCGGACGGCGGCAGGATCGACCTGGTCAGCGTGGTGCTGTCGCTCGGTGCGATCCTGCCTGTCATCTATGGCCTCAAGAAGCTGGCGCGCGACGGGTGGGCGGTCCCGCCCGCGCTCGCCCTGGTGGCCGGGCTGGTGATGGGCTTCCTGTTCGTGCAGCGGCAGAAGCGCCGGCGGGATCCTCTGCTCGACCTGAAGCTCTTCCGGCATCAGGCTTTCACCGGCGCCCTCATGATCATGATCATCGGCTCGGTGATGATGTCCGGCATGTCGCTGATCTTCACGCTCTTCCTCCAGTCGGTGCGCGGCCTGACGCCGCTGGAGACCGGGCTCTGGAGCGTTGTCTCCGCGGCGGCGCTCGTCTCCGGCTCGATGACCGCGCCGATCCTGGCCCGGAGAATCCGCCCCGGCGTGGTCATCGCCATGAGCCTGGTCGCGTCGGTGGCCGGCTTCCTGCTGATGACGCAGGTGCAGAAGACCGGCCCGCTGGCCCTGCCGATCGTCGCCATCGCGTTGGTGTCGTTGGGCGCCGGCGGTTTCGCGTCGATCGCCACTGGTCTCGTGGTCAGCTCGGTGCCTCCGGAGCAGGCCGGCTCGGCGTCGTCGGTCTCGTCGATGAGCGGCGAGCTGGGCGTCGCGTTGGGCATCGCGGTGATCGGCACCATCGGCACGAGCATCTACCGTGGCCTGCTGGATGTGCCGGCGGGCGTGCCGGGAGGCGTTGCCGAGACGGCCCGGGAGAACATCACGGGCGCGGTCGCCGCGGTGGCCGGCCTCCCGAGTTCCACCGGCGCGGCCCTGCTCGAGGACGCACGCGCTGCCTTCACCACGGCGCTGCAGAGCGTGGCGGGGATCTCCGCGGTGATCGCCACGATGCTGGCGGTGGTGGCTGTCACGGTGCTGCGCCGGTTCCCACCCACGGGCGGGACGCCGGATGCCACGGGCGACGGCGATCCTGCGGCGGGGCCGGCGGTGACCAGGGAGGCGTCGGCCCAGGTCTGACGCCGCCGCGAAACGCAGACGCCACCCCCGCCGGGGGTGGCGTCTGCCGTTGTGGAGGGCGGGGGCGAGCCGGGACGATGCGGGCGGCCGTCAGTCGAACCGCAGGGCGACGTGGTGCTCCAGAGCCATCCTGCGGATCGCGGTCAGCGCGACCTCGAGCAGGACGCTGCGGGCGGCCGCCTCCCCCCGGTTGGGCTTCTCGGGAGAGAGCAGGTCGAGCTCTCGGACGACGAGGCGCTCAGCCGCCTCGGCGTACGGGGAGAAGAAGTCCATCTCGCAGTCACAGCCCAGCTGTCGCAGTGCCGCCAGCACCTGCGCCAGGTGGCTGCTGACGGGCGATTCCGGATCGACCCGCCAGCCGTGCTCCTTGATCAGGATTTCGACGTCCTCGCGTGCGGCACGCAACACGTCGGCGTTGTCCGGCCGGGGATCCTCCTGCGGGACCTGCGTGCGGTTGATGACGTCGAAGAGCCCGGGAAGGGGGAGTGCCTCGTCTCCGATCGCGGTGAGGAGGGCGCGGACCGTGGTGAGGTCGAGTTGGCCGATGGTGGTGAGCGCGCGGATCAGTCGTAGCCGACGCAGGTGTGCCTCGCCGTATACGGCCTGGTTGCGGCCGGTCGGCTCGCCTGGCGGGAGCAGGCGTTCGCGCAGGTAGAACTTGATCGTGGGAACCGGTACACCGGTCTGTTTGCTCAGATCCGATATTCGCATGGAAACCCCCATATTCCGCGGGCATCTGTTCCCTGCATCAGTTCGTCCCGCGAGCCCGGTGTGATTGTACTTTGACGGGCCATGTCGTGGCTGTGTGAAAGAAGACGGGTGCCCTGGTTGACACCAAAAGCGGCACCGACCGGAGCCGAGGCCGCTTACGGTCGCACTACGTAACTGTGGCGGATCGTTAACTCGCCGGCCCGACGGTGCCCGGAGTCGATTATCACTGCCGTTTTCTACCGTCGGGTAATAGCGATTGATTGAGGTGGGCCGTCAATTAGCGGACAGTATTGACGGGTGGAGTCCGGCGGCGCGCGCCTCAGGCCGCTGCCCAGCGTGGTGCGTCACGGGTGCCGCGACGGTGCTGGCGGGAATCTCATTGAGTCGCGTTGCCGACGGTCTCCCTCGTGCGGATGGATTGTGCGGGCATGCATATTGTCGATGCGGCACGTTTCCGGTGTCTTCTCTGTCCGTGCTAGGTAGCGTCGCGGCTACGGTGCGTGACGAGGTTGGCGCCCTCGCCCTGCTTCATCCAGGGCCGCGGCGTGCGCCGTGACCGGGTGTGGTGGTCCGGGGTCGGCTTGCCGCGGCGGACCACCGGGTGGGCCGACCGCAGGTCGGAGTGCTCGGGCCGGGGGTGAAGCGGGGTGCGCGGCGTCCGGGGCCTGCCAGGGGTCGTCCGGCGGTCGACGCGCGGCCGGCGTCGTGGGTGGGTGGTTCGGGCCGGCGGGCGCGGGCGGGGTGTCGGCTGCTGACCGTCCTGTGTCGATTTGTAATGCCAGTGTGGCCTGGTCTGTCCAGGCGGGCGAAGTCGTTTCTGAGAAGAGTCGGCGGACCGGCTGCTAATGGTGTAGAACGTCCGTATTCGAGCACTTCATGAATGAATGCTGCATCGACGGTGTCGATTTTAGGTTCAAGCATCGGCGAGTATCAGTATCCATTCCGGCAGATGTGCCCTGGGCTGCGGATTCCGGCGGCAGCAGATAGTTTCAATATCCAGAACTACTTCACGTGTGCGCTGCGTACCCGGGTGGTAAGTGGAGGGTATTGATCGCCCACAGGGGGTCGGCTAGCCTGTCTCCGGGGATCAAAGAGTTCCACATCGATCGATGGTAACGCTGTCCCGAGAGCAATTTGGGCGATTATTTTTATGTCGCTGTCCAGGCGACCGTAAATTGTCGTCAGAATTGCGCTGCCACTCTAGATTCGTCAACTGTCATGAGGGGGAGACCATGCAGGACGTTGCCGAACGGGCCGTGCTACGGGCGATCGAAGCCATGCACGAGCGGCTGGGCGATGAGCTGACCGTCGACGACCTGGCTCGCGCCGCGATGTTCAGCAAGTTCCACTTCACGCGGATCTTCCAGCGGTTCACCGGCGTCTCGCCCGGCCGCTTCCTGTCGGCGTTGCGCCTGCAGAAGGCCAAGCAGCTGCTTGTCTCCACGTCGATGAACGTCGCGGACATCAGCGTACGGGTCGGGTACAACAGCGTCGGCACGTTCAGCTCGCGCTTCAGCCGCAGCGTCGGCATGTCGCCGACCGTGTACCGCCGCCGCGCCGGCTACGCCGCCGCCATCCAGGCCGCCACCGACAGCGCGAGCCGCCGATCGAACGCCCGGCTGTCCTGCCGGCTGCGGCTGCCCGAGTCGGACGACGCGGTGATCTTCCTGGGCATGTTCGCCCACCGGATCCCGGAGGGCCGACCGGCGCGCTGCGCGGTGCTGGAGCAACCCGGCCGGGTCGTCTTCAACTCGGTGCCCGTCGGCACCTGGTACCTGCTCGCGCAGTCGGTGTCGCTGGACGGAGCCGGAACCGGGACGGACATCGCCGACCGGCCCGTGTCGGTCGCCACCTACGGCCCTTTCACGGTACGGGCCGACTCGACGATCATGGCGGATCTCGAACTGCGGCCGGCCCGCGACCTGGACCCGCCGGTCCTGCTCGCCCTGCTCGACGCACGCAAGTACGCGATGGAGCGGATGAGCGAGGAGCGGGACACCCAGCCGGAATTCGAGCGCAGCGCCGCCTGACCGGCGTCACTCCTCCGCCAATCGGACGCGGCCCGGCAGCCGGGACAGTGACCATCCGTTTCGCCACACCAGGAGGGAGCGTCATGACCACGGTCGGTACCGGCGTCCACGTCGCTCTCGACGGCGCGACGCTCGGCCTTCCCGATCTGCGCCGGATCGCCGAGGACCACGTGCCGGTCGCGCTCGGCACCCGGGTGCTGGAGCGCGCGGCCGTGAGCCGGCAGCAGGTCGAGCAGACCGTGCGGCAGCACCTCCCGGTGTACGGGGTGGCCACCGGCTACAGCGAGATGGTCCGCCTGCTCACCGAAGCGACCGACGAGACCGAGTTGCGGACCGGCCTGGTACGCGGTCACAGCGCCGCCGTGGGACCGCTGCTCGGCGAGCCCGAGGCGCGGGCCGTGACCACCGCACGACTGAACGCCCTCGCCAAGGGGCCGTCGGCGGTTCGGCCCGTGGTGCTCGAACGTCTCGCGCTCCACCTCAACGAGGGTCTGACGCCGGCCGTGCCGGAGACCGGACTGCTGGGCGCCGACGGGGACCGGGCCGCGCTGGCCCACATGGTCGGCACGCTGCTCGGCGAGGGGCACCTGCTGCGGGACGGGGTGCGGACGCCGGTCGGGCCGGTGCTGCGCTCGCTGGGCATCGAGCCGCTGCGGTTGGACGTCAAGGAGTGCCTGGCGCTGCTCAACGGCACCTCGGCCATGACGGGCGTGGCCGCCCTGGTGGCCGAGCACGCGCTGGCGCAGGCACGGCACGCCGAGATCGCCGCGGCGCTGGTCGTCGAGGTGCTGCAAGGCTCGCCGAGCCCGTTCCAGGCGGCCGGCCATGAGGCCCGCCCGCACGCCGGCCAGATCGCCAGCGCCGCCAACATGCGTGCGCTGACCGGCGGCAGCAGGCTGATCAGCGACCACGCGGACCGCCGTCGGCGAGTGGCCGCCAGGATGACGGGCGGCAACGGCGACGGGGCCGTGTTCGGCGCCGACGTCGTTCTCCAGCAGGCCTACTCGTGGCCCTGCGTCCCGCAGGTGATCGGCGCGGTCCGGGACACCCTCGGGCACGCCACGCGCACGCTCGAGATCGAACTCAACTCGGCCGACGACAGTGCGCTGTTCCCACCGGACCGGGACGTGCCCACCGGCCAGCCGGTCGCCTTCGTGATGGACTTCCTGACCATCGCGCTCGCCCGGCTCGGCGCGTCCTCCGCCCGGCGCAGCAGCCGGCTGCTCCACCGGCGCGTCGACGACGGCCTGCCGGAGAGCCTGATCAAGGGCGGTCCCGGCTCCGCCGGCACGCGGTACCGGGCCACCGCGCTGGTCGCGGAGAACCGGACGATCGGTCCGGCCAGCACCGGCGGCCCGCCCGGTGACGACGACGAGGACCGGGCCAGTGCGGGGCTGGTCGCCGCCTGTAACTGCCGGCGGGTCCTGGGCAACAACTTCCTCATCCTCGCTTTGGAGCTCCTCGCCGCCGCTGCGGCGGTGGACGTCTCCGGGCGCCTCGACCGCCTCAGCCCGGCTGCCCGGGTCACCTACAGCACCGTCCGGTCGCTGGTGCCCACCCTCGCCGACGACCGCTACCTGGCCGACGACGTCCAGTCGGTCGCCGACGAGTTGGCGCGCGGCACGTTGCTCGACGCCCTCGACGACGCCGGCATCAACCTCCAGTAAGGAGAAGTTCCCATGACCATCACTCCGGAAGCTCCGCAGGCGCCCAGCGCGCTCTCGCTGCAGCAGCAGTTCCTCTGCATGTTCGCCCAGGGCTTCGAGGCCGGGCCGTTCGGGCCGCACTACGTGGAGGTCGGCGGGTGGCGCATCCACGGACGCGTCGACGGGCAGGTCCTGCGCCGGGCGTTGGCCGACGTGGTGCAACGGCACGAGGCGCTGCGTACGGTGCTGCACCTGGAGAACGGCGGCGGCACCCAGAGCGTGCTGCCCGCCCGGCCGCCCGAGCTGCGCGAGGTGGAGCTGGACGGCTCGCCCGGCGTGGACCGGGACCAGCGCGCCGAGGAACTCATGATCGAGATGGAGACCCGGCCGTTCCCGATCGACGAGGTTCCGTTGATGCGGGCCGTGCTCGGCCGCTTCGACGAGCAGGACTCGGTGCTGGTGCTCTGCACCCACCACAGCGCCGCGGACGTCTGGTCGCTCCAGGTGATCCTGCGGGACCTGGCGGAGTGCTACGCGGCGCGCGTCGCCGGGGACGAGCCGCGGCTGCCCGAGGCGACCCAGTACCGCGACTACGTCTCCGCGCAGCAGGAGGAGGCCGCGGGGCCGACGGTGGCGGCCGCACGTGCCTACTGGCGTGAGACGCTGCGCGGCGCCCGGATCCTGGTCGAGCCGACGCACCGCAACGAGCAGGCCCCGGCGACGAGTTACCACCGCTTCACCACCGACGAGCACCTCAGCACCGAGGTGTCCCGGCTGGCCCGGGAGACGCTCAGCTCGCCGTTCATGGTGCTGCTCGCCGCGTTCGCCGTCTTCGTCCACCGGCGCACCCAGGCGACCGACATCACGGTGCCCACGTTCGCCCCGGGCCGCCAGCGCGGCTTCCAGGCCACGGTCGGGTCGTTCTTCAACTTCCTCCCGCTCCGGGTGGACCTGCGCGACTGCCGCTCCTTCCGGGACGTCGTCACCCGCACCAGGACTGCCTGCGTCGGCGCCTTCAAGCACGAGCTGCCGCTGCTGCACGTGCTCGCCGAGGCGCCCGAGCTGATGGCCTCGGTGAGCCCCGACGCGGTGCCGTGCCTGTTCCAGGCCGTCCAGCCGCCCTACCTCATGCAGGGCAAGCGAATCGGCGACCTCGAGTACACGGCGATCTGGCGGCGGGTCAAGCCGCAGCCGGTCGGCTCCGAGACCCCGGACGGCATCATCTGGTCGATGCACCTGGGCAAGACCGAAGTGGTCGGTGGGCTCAGCTTCAGCCGCCACCTGTTCGAACGCGCCCAGATCGAAGAGCAGGTGGCCGGATACCTCGGCGTGATCGCCGAGATGGCGGCCGACCCGGACGCGGCGATCTGAGAGGCTGACCCATGACCGTCACCGCGAACGACGTGCAGGGCGCGGCCCTGTCATCCGAGCCCGACGTCACCCCGGCCGTGCTGATCGAGCGGGCCAGGGCTCTGGGGTCCACCCTGGTGGCCCGCCAGCGGGAGACCGAGGAGCGAACGTACTACGCCGAGGACACCCACCGGGCGTTCCGGGACGCGGGCCTCTACCGCATCACGGTGCCCAAGCGCTACGGCGGCTACGAGTTCGGCTTCGACACCTTCCTGCAGGTCGTGATGATCCTGACCCGTGCCTGCGCGTCGACCGGCTGGATGTACTGCCTGGGCGCGGCGCACTCGCTGTTCGTCGGCACCATGTTCGGCGAGAAGGCGCAGGCCGAGATCTTCAAGGATCGTGACTTCATCGCACCGCTCGTCAACGCCCCGCACGGCACGGCCCGGCGCGCGGCGGACGGCGGCTGGATCCTGAACGGCGTCTGGAAGTACTGTTCCGGCGCGCCGTACGCGACCCACCTCATCGGCAACACGATGATCATCGAGGAGGGGCAGCCGCCGCGCCCGCTGCTGTTCATCGCGCCCCGCGACCAGTGGGAGATGCTCGACGACTGGGGCTGGCAGCTCGGCCTCAAGGGCAGCGGGTCGCACAGCATCCGGATCTCCGACGGGCACATCCCCGGCCACTTCGGCCTGGAGCTGGACTTCAACGAGATCTCGGTCACCGGTGGCACCCCCGGGCGTGACCTGCACGAGCACCCGCAGTACGGCGGTGCGCCGGCCAGCTCGATGGCCCTGGAGGGCGCACACATCGCGGTCGGCATGTGCCAGGGCGCGCTCGACGCGTACACCGAGTTGATGTTCTCCCGGCCCACGATCCTGCCGCCGTTCCCGCCCCGGGTGGAGGACCCGGACTTCCAGCTCTGGTACGGGCAGGCCAGCAGCATGATCGACGCCGCCGAGACGCTCGTGCTCGCCACGGCCCGGCGCTGGCACGAGCTGTCCGAGCAGCCGGTCGGTGCGTTCACCGCCGAGGAGGACCTGCGGATCGCGCTGACCTGCCGAGAGGCCACGTCACTGGCCTGGCGGGCCGTCGACGAGATCATCCAGCCGACCGGCGGCAGCACCTCCGTACGGGAGGGAGAGCGCCTCGAACGGGTCTGGCGGGACCTCTCCACCGGCCGTACGCACGTCAGTTCCGCCGTGCTGCTCACCACCATGGCCAACCGCGCGTACACCCAGATGCGGCTGCGGCGCGAGCACCGGTGACGGTGATCGCGGCGCCGGGGTCAGGCCGGCGTCGCCGGCCGCGGACACCGTCCGCCGGCTGACGGCGACCGGCCGGGACGCACCGGGCGGTGACACGGATGCGTGTCACCGCCCGGTGCGTCCCCGTCTCCCGGCCGGACGGTGCGGCCCGGCTGTGGGCGTGCGCCGCACACACCGGTGCGGCGTCGCGTGCGGCTCAGGGGGCGCCCTCCGGTGAGGGCCGGGGCACGGCCCGGAAAAGGCGCCAGCCGCTGCCTTCCACTCGGGAAGGCAGCGGCTGGTTCGCCGACCGCGACTGTCGGTCAGGCGCCGAGCCGGAGCCGCTCCGGCTCCGACTGCGGCAGCGCCTGCGGGGCCTGGCCGTCGTTGGCGGCGCCCGAGTCCACCCGACGCGCGTACTCGTCGAGCAGTTGCTGAGCCTGGTCGTTGGCCTGGCTGAACCGCGCTACCAGGTCCGCGCCGCCGACCAGCACGTCGTGCATGGCCTGCACGGCCGTGCTCTGGACGGGCAGGAAGTTGCCCATCACCGCCCCCCGGGTGGCGGGGGAGTCGGGACTGGCCCGGAGCTGGTCGACGGCGGCCCGCTCGTGCGGGTTCCGGTCGTACCAACCCTCGCTGGCGAGCAGGGCGATCGACGCCTCGGTGGAGGGGACGAACGCCCGCCCGTGGTCATAGACGGCGCGGGCGTTGCGCGGGCTGTTCAGGAACTGCATGAGGGCCAGCGCGCCGTCCCGGGTCCGCTCGTCCAGCCCGTCGCGCAGCCACAGCGACTCGCCGGCGATGACGCTTCCCGAGTAGCCGGCCCGCTCGTTGTACGGCATCGGGCTCGCCTGCACGTGGAACCCGGCCCGCCGGGCCGCCCGGACGATGGGACCGGCCTCGACCGAGGTGCTGATCATCATCGCCGTGTCCCCGGCGGCGAACGTCTCCATGCAGCCCCACCAGTCCGACGACTTGCCGGTGTAGAGGTAGTGGCCGGCCCGGTGCAGGTCCCGCCACCAGGTCGCGTAGGCCAGCATCTCCGGGGACGTGTAGTGCACCTTCTCGCTGCGCCCCGACCTGCCGTTGTCGTGGTCGGCGGTCAGCCCGCCCTGCTGGGCCACAGACTGCTGGAACAGCCAGCCGAAGTTGGGCCAGGTGATCCCGCCACGGCGCGCGCCGTTCCGGCCGGCGACGGCGGCGCAGGCGGCCTCCACCTCCGACCAGGTGGCCGGCGGCTCGGTGATCCCGGCCGCGCGCAGCGCGTCCATGTTGGAGTAGAGCAGGAGAGTGGAGGTGTTACGTGGCATCGACCGCAGCTCGCCGCCGAACGTGTGGTAAGCGCGCATGTTGGCCACGATGTCGTCGAGGACCACCGGCTCGCCGAGGATCTCGTCCCGCCCGCCCACCGCCTCGGTCACCGAGGTGAAGAACGGCCGTCCCTCCGGGTCGCGGAGGTCCTGAACCTCCTGGAGATACGTGTACTGGTACGAGGCGATGTGCGGCGCCGTGCCCTCGCGTGCGGCCCGGGCCATCTCCCGGGGGAAGGCGCCCACGTTGACGGCCTCGACGACGGCCCGGTACTGCGGATGCCTGCGGTTGAACTCCTCCGCCTGTCTCCGGACCGGGTCGACGAGTTGTTGCCACATCGGCCAGCGGTTCAGCCAGAGCTTGATTGTGATCTTGTCGGCTGATTCATGCATCAGTCCTGCCACCTCAGGTCGGCGCCGGGGATATTCATAGGGTTCTCATGCTCTGCGCCGTCAGCAGCTGTCGCATCTCCTCGCTTGCCCCGGACCGTCCGCAGGCGGGCACGCGGGAAGAGGACCTTCCCCGGCACGGCGGGCCAGACTTCAGATCCGGAGGCCGGACCTGAAGTGGAGGACTCCGCCATGACCGCACCCGTTCTCGCGCCGGGCGCGCCGGTGCACCTGCTCGTCCGGCGCCGCGCCGAGGCGGCGCCGGAAGCCACCGCCATCTCGTGGGGAGACGAGGCCGTCTCCGCGCGCGACCTCGACCGGCACGCCGCACGGATCGCCGCCGCGCTGGCCGGCTTCGCCGGTCGCCCGGTCGCCGTACGGGTACCGGCCGGACCGGACCGGTACGCGGCGCTGCTGGGGGTGCTGCGCGCCGGCGCCGTGCTGCTGTGGTCCGGCACCGGGGCGGCCGGCGAGCGCGGTCGCGCCATCCTCGACGCGGTGCGCCCGGCCGCCGTGCTGACCGGCGGTGCCGGCGACGAGCTGAGCGACTGGCACACCGGGCGCACCGGTGTACCGCAGATCGATGTGACAGCCCTGCCCGACGCGACCGCGACCGAGCCGTCCGTTCCGCCCGGGGCCTGGGCCTACCTCGCGCACACCTCGGGTTCCACCGGCCGGCCCAAGGGCGTGCCACAGACGCATGCCGCACTGGCGCAGTTCAGTACCTGGTTCGCCACCGAGTTCGGACTGGCTCCGGGCGTACGGGTGGCGCAGTGGGTGGCCCCGGACCACGACCCCGCGCTGTGCGAGACGTTCGCGACGCTGGTGGCCGGCGCGGTGCTCTGCCCGGTGCCCGACCCGATCCGCGCCCACCCCGGCCGCCTGCTCGCCTGGCTGTCGGCGGAGCGGATCGACGTCCTGCAGACCGTGCCCAGCTTCGCCCGCCAGTTGCTGACCGAGAGCACCGAGCGGTCCCGGGTGCCCCTGCTCCTGCGTCGCCTGCTGCTCATGGGCGAGGCAGTGCCGGAAAGCCTGGTCCAGGGATTCCAGGCCGCGGCGCCCCGGATGGCCCTGGCAAACATCTACGGCCCGACCGAGACGGTCGCCGCCACCTGGCACCGGATTCCACGCGGGTTCCGGGGCACCGTGCCCATCGGGCGGCCGATCCCCGGCCGGGACGTGCTGGTCCTCGACGAGCGGGACCGCGACTGTCCGCCCGGAGTGGTGGGTGAGATCGTGGTCGGCAGTCCGTACGTGACCCCGGGCTATCTCGGCGACGACGCCGGTGGGCCGGCCTTCCGCCCCGTGCCCGGCCGTGGGCCGGGGCCCTGGTACCGGACCGGCGACCTGGGCCTGCGCCGCGACGACGGGCTGCTGGAGTTCCGGGGCCGCCGGGACCAGCAGGTGAAGATCCAGGGGCATCGGCTGGAACTGGCCGAGATCGAGTCGATTCTGCTCGAGCACGACTCCATCACCGAGTGCGCCGTGCTCGCCGTGACCGGTGCCGACGGCATCGTCACCAGGCTGACCGCGTACGTCGTGCCGCGGGAGGGGCCGGACCCGGCGCGGTGGCGCGCGCACATGCGGCAGCGCTTCGGTGACGTGATGCTGCCGATGACGTTCCGGGTTGTGCCGCACGCGCTGCCGCGCAACGAGACGGGCAAGGTCGACCGCCGCCGGCTGACCGGACTGGACCAGCCGCCGGCCCCGGCCGACGGACAAGACAGCAGCTCAGGAGATGCGTCGCGGTGACCTGAGCGGCCAGAGTCACACCTAACGGCGTTCGGACTCGAGGAGAATCAATGGACACAGTCACCACGCTGCCACGAGCGGAGCTGCTGCGGCGTGCGGCCGAGCTCGGCCCGCTGCTGCGGAACAACGCACAGGCGTCGGAGGAGCAGCGGCGGCTCAGCATCGAGACGCTCGAAGCGCTGGGCGGCTCCGGCCTGCTGCGTATGCGGGTCCCGCGGAGCTACGGCGGCTACGAGTCCGACATGCGGACCGTCGCCGAGGTGCTGGCCGAACTCGCGCGCGGCGACGGCTCCGCGGCATGGACCGCGTCCGTCTGGCTGATCAGCAGCTGGATGGTCGGGTTGTTCCCCGACTCCGTGCGCGCGGAGGTGTTCGCCGATCCGGACGTGCGGATCAGCGGCATCCTCAGCCCGACCGCCATGGCGACGCCGGTCGACGGTGGCTACCGGGTCAACGGCAAGTGGTCGTTCAACACGGGCTGCCTGCAGAGCGACTGGAACGTCAACGCCGCCGTCCGGCCCACCCCGGACGGCCAGTTCGAGCCCGTCATGGTCCTCGTCCCGATGAGCGAGCTGCAGGTCATCGACGACTGGCACACCACCGGCATGCGCGGCTCGGGCAGCGTCTCCACCGTGGCGGACAACGTCTTCGTGCCCGAGGACCGGGTGCTGCCGATGGGTCCGGTGATCGGCGGGGCGCACCCGCTGCAGCAGGACCCCTCGGCGCCGATGTGGCGGGCCCCGTTCATGCCGATCGCCTGCATGACTGTGGGCGCCGTCGCCTACGGGCTGGCGCAGGCGGCGCGGGACGCGTTCCTCACCCGGCTGCCGGGCCGCAAGATCACCTACACCGACTACGACGAGCAGAGCGCCGCGCCGCTGACCCACCTCCAGGTGGCCGGCGCGACGCTCCGGGTGGACGAGGCCGGCTTCCACATCCTGCGCACCGCCGACCGGATCGACGCGAAGGCGGCCACCGGCGAACCGTGGACGATCGAGGAGCGGGTCCAGGCCCGGCTCGACCTGGGCGCCGCGTGCCTGCGCGCCAAGGAGGCAGTCGACCTGCTGGCCGGTGCGAGCGGCGGAAGCTCGCTCCAGCTCGACGTGCCGATCCAGCGCATCGAGCGCGACATCAAGGCGCTGAACCTGCACGCGATCATGCACCCCGACACCAACTTCGAACTGTACGGGCGGGTGGCCTGCGGGCTCGCCCCCAACACCCAGTACCTCTGATCTCCTGCCAGGAGGAGCGACATGACCACTCAGCAGCAGCCGGCCACCGCGGACATCGCCGAACGGGTCGCGGCCATCTGGACGGATGTCCTGGGCGATCGGTCCGGCACGTTCTTCGAACTCAACGGGCAGTCCATCGCCGCCGTGCAGATCGCCGCGGCGGTCGAGGAGCAGCTCGGTGTCACTCTCGACATCGGGGACCTGTTCGAGGACCCGGATCTGGAGACCCTGACCCGTAACATCCTGGCCCGCGTCGAGGGGTGACTGGGATGGCCGACCTGACCCACGTCACCCCGGCCGCTCCGCTGGACGACGTCGTGGCGATCCTGGAACGCGACGGGGCGGTGATCGTCGAGAACTTCGTCGACGGCGAGACCCTCGCCGGGCTCCGGGCGGACCTCGAGTCCGGCCTCGATGCGGCCGGCTACAGCGAGAGTGGTTACGACGGGCAGAAGACCAAGCGGCTGTCCAGCCTGTTCCACTGGTCGCCGCGTCACATGTCCACAGTGGTCACCCAGCCGCAGTACCTCGGTGCGGCCCGGCGCCTGCTGCAACAGCCCACGCACATGTGGATCGGCAAGGTCCGGATGGAGGTGACGCCGAACATCCAGGTCAGCTTCACCCAGGCGATCCGCATCGACCCGGGGCAGGGCCGGCAGCCGTTGCACCGCGACGACGCGATGCATCTGTGGCGGCATCCGGGCCCGCCGTGCCGGCTGCAGCTGATGCTGGCCATGACGGACTTCACCGCGGCGAACGGCGCGACCCTGGTCATCCCCGGCAGTCACCACTGGGACGACGAGCGGGCCCCGACGTACGCCGAGACGGTCCCGGCCGTCATGCCCGCCGGTTCCGCGCTGCTCTGGCCGGGCGGCGTCTACCACGGCGGCGGCGCCAACACCACTGACTCCTCGCGGATGAGCCTCTCCGTCGCGCTCGACCTGGGCAACCTTCGGCAGGAGGAGAACCAGTACCTCGCGGTCCCGCGGGAGACAGTGCAGACCCTGCCGGAGGAGGTGCAGCGGCTGCTCGGCTGGGACCGCTGCCCGCCGGGTCTCGGCCAGGTCGCGACCCAGGACCCGCATCTGTTGCTGGAGCGGACGCTGGAGGAACTCACCGCCCGGCCGCGCGGTGCGAATCCGTTGATGTAGGGCCGGCCGGGTCCCACCCGAACCGGTGGCGCGCCGGACATGAGCCGGTCCGTGCCGTCGCCTGACGCAGCCGGTGCGCTCTGCGAGAGCAGGCGCACCGGCTGCGTCGTGTGATCCCGCCGGAGACGGCCACCGCCCCGGCCGGCCGGGGCCGGCTCACCGGCCCGCCGGCGTACCCGTCACGCTCTCGCCTGCGGTGCGTTCCCGCTCGGCGGCGTACGCGGCTTCGAGGCGCTCGAAGGCGCCGGGGCCGTGCCGCGGCTTCGGCGGCGCGCCCAGGTGGCGTACCCGGAGTTCGTCCATGAGTTCGTCGAGGAACGCCGGGCCCGCGTCGCGCATGAACTGCTGTCGGCTGCGGAGCGCGTCGTCGCCGGGGCGCCAGTCGAGCCCCCAGTCGCCGAGGGCGTAGAGGATCGGCAGGGTCTGGATGCCACTCTCGGTGAGGCTGTAGAGAGCGCGCTGCCCCCGCGCCGCGGTGCCGCGGGTGAGGATCCCCGCCTCGACCAGCCGCACCAGGCGGTCGGCGAGGATGTTCGACGCGATGCCCTCGACCGATCCGGCGAGCAGCGCCCTGAAGTATCGTCGGTCGCCGAAGATGACGTCGCGGAGCACGAGCATCGACCACCTGTCGCCGAGCAACTCGACGGCGGCGTTGATCGGACACCCGGATCGTTGTTGCACGCTTCCTCCTTGACAGGTATGTCGCTCTACATATAGTGGTTGCGGAACGCAACCGCTACCGGGAAGAGGCGATGATGGGCCGCTTCGTGTACTGGATGAACGTGTCCCTCGACCTCCGGATCGAGCAGGTGCCGGGTGACAACGGCGCCGGCGAGTGGCTGCGCATCGACGAGGAGCTGCACCGGGAGTTCAACGCGCGGGCGCGCGCACTCTCGATCATGGTCCAGGGTCGCGTCATGTACGAGATCATGGAGGAGTACTGGCCACGCGCGCGGGGGGACGAGTCGCTGCCGGACTTCCTGCGGGAGTACGGCGAGATCTGGACCGCCGCGCCCAAGGTGCTGGTGTCCCGCACCCGCCGCCACGCCGACCACAGCACCCGGATCATCGGCGGTGACGACGCGATCGAGCAGCTCGCCGACCTCCGCGCCACCACCCCCGGCACTCTCGGGGTGGGCGGCGCGACGCTGGCCACGCAGCTGCTGCGGGCGAGGCTGCTCGATGAGCTGCTGCTCTTCACCCACCCGGCGATCCTCGGCTACGGCCGGCCGCTCTTCGACGACTACGACATGCCCATCGACCTCGACCTGATCGAGCAGCGGTCGTTCAAACAGGGCGTCACGATGCATCGCTACGCCGTCTGCGACGCGAGCGAGACGAGCCCCTGACCGCGCTCCACCGGGCCCGCCGGTCGGTCAACCGCCCGTTCCACCAGGCTGAACCGTTCTCGTGGCGAGGTCGAGGTCGGCGGCGCGGGCGAGCTGATCCCGGGTCCGGGCGTCGCTGAGAAGCGGCTCGTCGAACTCCCGGGAACCCGAACGGACGGCCGCCAGCACCCGGTCCAGGAACAGGAGCATGCTGTCGGCCGGCGGGAGCCGGTGCGACTCGGACGTGCCCCCGGCGTCCACCCGCACGGTGGGGGAGAGGTCCGGCGGCGCCGAGAACGGGCGCTCGAAGTCCACACCGACGCCGGGGCCCAGCAGATGGAGGGCGTTGCGGTAGCCCGTCGTGAAACCGAACTGTCCGACGAGCGTGCGGTCGCCCGGATAACCGGCCAGCACGCTGTAGGCGAGTTCCAGGCCGTCGGGGGCACGGTCGCCGACGATGACCTGGAGGCGGTCGGGCTCGGCATCCCACAGGACCCGGCCCAGGGACGCGAGGTAGGGGCCGGTGTCCAGCAGGGCTCCGCCACCCCGCGAACGGTCGTGGCGGAAGTCGGTGGCGGGCACCGGCGGGGTGAAGACCGCGACGGCCTTGGTGAACGTCGCGTCCAGCGCGCCCGCCCAGGCGAACATCGGATGGTACGAGTAGCAGGTCGCCTCGGCCAGGACCAGCGACGACCGCCGGGCCAGTGCGACGGCCGACCGCGCCTCGGTCAGGGTCGGGAAGGCGGGCTTGTCGACCACCACGTGGTGTCCCGACCGCAGGGCCCACGCGACGGCCTCGGCGTGCTCGCCGTTGGTCAGGGAGACGTAGACCAGGCCGGGCCTGCGGCCGGTCAGGGTACGCCAGTGCGTGCCGTCCCGGCGGCTCACCACGGTGATCGAATCGAAGGGAAGCGCCGCGGCGGCGGGCAGGACCCGCCGCTGCGCGAAGCGCGACCGGCCGATCAGGAGGAAGTCCACGCGACTCCTAGAGAAGGCAGGCCATCAGGCTGCGGGCCTCGACGTTCACGTAGTAGCCCGCCGACACCAGGCGGTCCAGCAGGCCCAGTGTCATCCAGCGGTGGGTGGGCGGCACGTCCACCTCCTGGCCGGGCCGCAGTTCGATGACCACGTGCCGGGTGTCGGCCCGCAGGAAGCGGCCGCCGTCCTCCGACTGCACCGAGCTGTGCCGGACCTGTGACACCGGGGCGGAGAGATACTCCACCAGCGGGGGAAGATCGGACGGGGTGCGGTAGTAACCGGGGGCCAGCTGGATGCTGGCGGCCAGCTCCAGCCGGTCCGTCAAGCCGGGCTGCACCAACGCCTGGACCAGGAACTCGAGCACGCCGCCCCGGCGCCGGCAGAGGAACGCGACCAGGTTGCCGGGCACCGGCTCCAGCATCGGCTGGGTCCAGCTGGTGACCTCGCGGCTGGTCGCGGTGATCTTGAGGCCGACGACGCGGAAGTAGCCGCCGTCGCGGTGCCGGATGCCCTCGTCGTCGGCGATCCAGCCGTCCAGGCCGGACAGGGCGGTGCGGCGGACGTCGAGCGTGTAGAGCTCCTTCTGGTCGATCAGCCAGGTCATGGCGTCGGCCAGGTCGGCGTCCGAGCGGCTGCGGCGGTGCGAGGCGACCACGGCCGCGTGGAAGTCGTCCTCGGGGTCCGGCCCGTTGCCGGCGTAGGAGATGCAGGCCAGCACCGTACGGGCGTTCATGTTCACGTGGCCGGCGGCCAGCTGTGCCCGAAGTTGCCCGAGGGTGAGCCAGGCGAAGTCGTCGAGGCGCGGCACGTCCACGTCCGGCGGAATCTCGACGATCATGTTGCGGTTCCGCTTGTGCAGGTACCACGACGCGTGTTCGGAGAGCAGCCGGTCGACCAGCACCCGGCCGCGCGAGGGGCGCAGGAAGTGTTCCAGGTACGGCGTGGGTCGCCCACCGTGCACGCGCTGGTAGTTGCTCTGCGTGGCCTGCACGGTCGCGGCGTACTGCACCAGGCTGCTGTTGCCGGGCTCCATCTTGACCTGCATGAGGAAGTGCGGCACGCCGTGGAACCGCTTGACCAGGATGCCCAGGATGCCGATGTCGGGCTGCACGATGATCGGCTGGTGCCAGGCGGGCACGGGACCGAAGTTGGTGCGGACCGCGAGGCCCTCCACGCTGAAGAAGCGACCCGAGGTGTGCGCCAGCCGGTCTGTCAGCCGCCATTCGGGCAGCGCCGACAGCGGCACCTCCGTCACCTCGTACGTGGCGGAGGCAGACCGCTGCTTCAGGAACAGGTCGGCGTCGACAGGCCCGTCGGTGACGAGCGCCGAGGCGAGGAACCCGGGTCGCATCAGATCGGCCCGGACAGCGACGGCAGCGGGAAGACGAGCTTCCCGCCGGCGGCGACGAACTCGCGCTCCCGTTCGAGGAAACCCTGCCGGTGCACCCAGGGCAACACGAACAACTGGTCGGGGCGGCGGGCCTTCGCCTCCTCCTCGGAGACGATCGGGATTCCGGTGCCGGGGGTGACCGCGCCGTGCTTCTCCTCGCTGACCTCGCCGATGCACGGCAGGTCGTCGGTGCTCAGGCCGCAGTACTGGAGGATCACGTTGCCCTTTGTCGACGCGCCGTACCCGATGGTGTGCAGGCCGGCCCGGCGCGAGCGGTCGAAGAACGCGCGCACCTGGTCGCGGTGCTCGGCGACGCGGCGGGCGAACGTCTCGTACGGCTGCTCGGTGTCGAGCCGCAGCGCCGCCTCACGCTGCCGGACGCGCTCGATGCCGGCGTGGTCGATCCGGTGCTTCGACGGGTCCTTGACCAGGGTGACGCAGAGGCTGCCGCCGTTCACGTCGGTGATCTCGGCGGTGGTCAGGGTGAGCCCGGCCCGTGCCGCCATCCACTCGATCTGGCGCAGCTGGTAGTACTCCAGGTGCTCGTGGCAGATCGCGTCGTACGCGGGGATCTCCAGCAGCGGCAGCGCGTAGCTCATCTCGATCATCCACACGCCGTCGTCGGCCAGGATGTCGCGCACCTCGGTCATGAAGCCCAGCGGGTCGGGCAGGTCGTAGAACATCGCGATCGCGGTGACGATCTTCGCCTTGCGGTCGCCGTACCGCTCGGTGAAGCCGTCCCTGGTGAAGAAGTCGGAGATCAGGGCGATGTCGTCCGGGTAGTACTGGCGCCACTTCTCGCCGGTCGGATCGACGCCCACCCGGGTGACGTGCGACGGGTACGCCTTGAGCAGGGTCCCGTCGTTGCTACCGATGTCGAGCACCAGGTCGCCCGGACTCAACTCGACCAGGCCGGTAAGGGCGGCCACCTTGCCGTTCAGGTGATTGATCATGAAGGGGCGGATGCTGGAGCGGTAGCCGTAATGCTCGCCGTACATCAGCGACAGGTCGGCGGTGTGCCGCATCTGCAGGAGTCCGCAGCCGCCCAGGTCACACCGCACAAGCTCCAGTGGGGCGATCTGTACGTCCTCGCCGGGCCGGGGGAAGATGCCGGTGAGTGCCTGCATCCCCAGGTCCAGCACCGGCACCAGATTGCGGTTGCCGCAGATCCGGCAGGCCGTGCATTCGGTGACCGTTCCGGTGCCGATGGTCATGATGCCTCCCATGGTGAGTGACGGGCGCTCAGCGGTCGCGGCGCGCCGGCTTGTCCGCTCAGACCGCCACGGCCGGGGTGCGCCGTTCGACCGCCGTGCGGAACAGCGAGGCCACCTGCTCGACCTCGGCGTCGGTGAGTGACTGGTGCAGGGGCAGCAGAAGGGTCGTCGCGGCGGCGGCGTCGGTGCCGGGCAGGCGGGCGTCCGAGCCGTACAGCGGAACGCGGTGCAGCGGTGGATAACGGAATGTCGTGTAGACGCCGTTCTCCAGCAGTTCCTCGGCGATGCCGTCACGCAGCGCCGGATCCACCTGGACCCAGTAGAAGTAGTGCGTGGACCGGTGTTCCTCGGGCGGCTGCGGGCAGAGCCGCACGCCCCGCAGGCCCGCAAGCGCCCGGTCGTAGGCGGCGCAGATGTCGCGGCGGCGCGCCACGAAGCCGGGCAGGCGGCGCAGCTGGACCTGGCCGATGGCCGCGGTCATGTCGTTTCCGATGAGCCGCTGGCCGACCTCGTGGATGGTCTGATCCCACCAGCGGCGCGGGTCGCGGGCCATCGCCGCGAAGGCGCCGCGGTCCTGCATGCCGTGGTAAGCCAGGCGGTGGGCGCGCCGGGCCATCTCCGGATCGCGCAGATAGATCATGCCGCCGTCGCCGGTGGTGATGATTTTGCGTGAGTCGAAGCTCCAGATGCCGACGTCGGCGAAAGTGCCGCACGCCTTCCCCGCCACCTGGGAATAGACCGCGCAGGCGGCGTCCTCGACGAGCGGGATGCCGCGCTCGCGGCACAGCTCGGCGATCCCCACGACCTCCCCCGGGTGCCCGCCGTAGTGCAGGATCGTCACCGCCTTCGTGCGCGGGGTGAGGCAGGCGGCGATGTCCGCCACCGACGGGTTCAGGGTGTGCGGGTCGACGTCGCAGAACACCACCCGGGCGCCGGAGGCGGCGATCGTGTTGGCGTTGGCCACGAAGCTCACCGAGGGCACCACGACTTCGTCGCCCGGACCGAACTCGAGCAGCCTGGCGGTCAGCCCCAGCGCCGAGGTGGCCGAGTTGAGGAAAAGCAACGTCTCCGGCGGTACGCCGAGGTGCTCACCGAAGGCGCGCTCGAACTCCCGCGTCCGAGGGCCGTAGCCCAGCCAGTTGCTGTCGAATGCCTCGCCGACCGCCGCGAGCTCCTCGGCACCCACACTCGGCTGAAACACGTTGATCATGCGGCGTCCTTCCGGCCTACGTCCAGCAGGGCCTGCGCCTCGGCGGTGGCCCGGTGGAGCGGGCGGCCGGGTCAGTGCCTTCATGCTCGGCGACCACGGCCGGCGGGTGCATCTTCGTCGGTGCCGTCCGCGGCAGCACGTGAACACCAGGCCGGCACCAGGGCAAGCGAAGAGGTGCGACGGCTATCGCGCCGGTGATGGCATCGATGCGCAACCAGGCGTTCTTTCCCCACACCAATCGGGAGCATCACATGACCACGGTGGAAACCGATGTCCGAGTCGAGTTGAACGGCGAGACGCTCGACGTGCCGCAGGTGCGCCAGGTTGCCGAGGAGCACGTGCCGGTAGTCCTCGGCGAGCGGGTGCTCAGCCGCGCCGCCGCGAGCCGGGAGCAGTTCGAGGAGACCGTCCGCAGCAACGTTCCGGTCTACGGCGTGACGACCGGCTACGGCGAGATGATCTACATGCTCGTCGACACGGCCAAGGAGACCGAGTTGCAGACCAACCTGGTCCGCAGCCACAGCGCCGGCGTCGGTCCGCTGTTCGCCGAGGCCGAGGCACGCGCCGTGGTCGCCGCCCGGCTGAACGCGCTGGCGAAGGGCCACTCCGCGGTTCGTCCCGTGGTGCTCGAGCGCCTCGCGCTCTACCTCAACGAGGGCCTCACCCCCGCCGTACCGGAGATCGGCTCACTCGGCGCCAGCGGAGACCTGGCCCCGCTCGCACACATCGCCAGCACCCTGATCGGCGAGGGCTACCTGCTGCGCGACGGCGACAAGACGCCGACCGGGCCGGTGCTGCGCTCGCTCGGCATCGAGCCGCTGCGGCTGCGCTTCAAGGAGGGCCTCGCCCTCATCAACGGCACCTCGGCGATGACCGGTGTGGGCGCTCTGCTGGCCGAGTACGCGCTGGCCCAGGCCCGACACGCCGAGATCGCCGCCGCACTGGTCATCGAGACGTTGCAGGGTTCGATGAGCCCGTTCCAGCCGGAGGGCCACGACATCGCCCGGCCGCACGCCGGGCAGATCGCGAGCGCCGCCAACATGCGCACGCTGATGGCCGGCAGCAAGCTCACCGTCGAGCACGCCGACCTGCGCAAGCAGGTGGCCGCCAGCAAGGAGAACGGCAACGGCAACGGCGGCAACGTCTACCGCTCCGACGTCTACCTCCAGAAGGCGTACTCGCTGCGGGCCATCCCGCAGGTCATCGGCGCGGTGCGGGACACCCTGTCGCACACCCGGCTCAAGCTCGAGATCGAGCTGAACTCGGCCAACGACAACCCGCTGTTCTTCACCGGCAAGGAGATCTTCCACGGGGCGAACTTCCACGGTCAGCCGGTGGCCTTCGTGATGGACTTCCTGACCATCGCGCTCACCCAGCTCGGCGTCCTCTCCGAGCGGCGCAGCAACCGGCTGCTCAACCGGCACCTCAGCTACGGTCTGCCGGAGTTCCTGGTCAAGGGCGAGCCGGGTCTCAACAGTGGCTTCGCCGGTGCGCAGTACCCGGCCACCGCGCTGGTCGCGGAGAACCGCACGATCAGCCCCGCCAGCACCCAGAGCGTCCCGTCCAACGGCGACAACCAGGACGTGGTCAGCATGGGCCTGATCGCCACCCGTAACGCTCGCCGGGTGCTGCGGAACAACCACATCATCCTGGCCCTGGAGTTCCTCGCCGCCGCGCAGGCCGTGGACGTCTCCGGCCGCCGGGACCGGCTCAGCCCGGCCGCCCGGGTCACCTACGACACGATCCGGTCGCTCGTGCCGACCCTCGACGAGGACCGCTACATGGCCGACGAGCTCGAACTCGTCGCCGCCGAGCTGGAGCGCGGCACGCTGCTCAAGGCCCTCGACGACGCCGGCGTCCGCCTGAACTGACGGGAGAGTCTCATGACCGGCACGCGGACCGCGTATCGCACCTGCCCGCTCTGCGAGGCCGTCTGCGGCCTGCGCCTGACCCTCGACGGTGACCGGGTCACATCGGTGACCGGTGACAAGGACGACCCGTTCTCCAAGGGCTACCTGTGCCCGAAGGGCGCCACCCTGGGCCGCCTCGACGAGGACCCGGACCGGCTTACCGGCCCGATGGTCCGCGAGGGTGAGGCGTGGCGCCGGGCGGACTGGGACGAGGCGTTCGCGATCGTCGCCCGGGGGCTGGAGGGAGTCATCGCCGAGCACGGGCGGGAGGCCCTGTCGCTCTACTACGGCAACCCGACCTTCCACACCATGGCCGGCATCCTCTACCGGGGTCCGCTGGCCATGGCGCTCGGCACCCGCAACGTGTTCTCGGCGAGCACCGTCGACCAGATGCCCAAGCACGTGGCGTCCGGGCTGATGACCGGCGACCCGTGGGCGGTGGCGGTGCCCGACCTCGACCGCACGGACCACCTGCTGATCATCGGAGCCAACCCGGCGGTGTCGAACGGCTCGCTGTGCGCCGCGCCGGACTTCCCGGGGCGGATGCGGCGGCTGCGCGAGCGCGGCGGGCGCATCGTGGTGCTCGACCCGCGCCGCACCCGGACCGCCGAGCTGGCCGACGAGCATGTGTTCGTCCGGCCCGGCAGTGACCCGGCGCTGCTGTTCGCCATGGTGCACACGCTGCTGGACGAGGAACTGGTGACGATCCGGGTGCCGGTGGCCGGCCTCGACCGGCTGCGGGAGCTGGCCGCGCCGTTCACGCCCGAACTGGTGGCCCCGTTCTGCGGCGTCGACGCGGAGACCGTCCGGCGGCTCGCCCGGGAGCTCGCCGCCGCGCCCACCGCCGCCGTCTACGCCCGCATCGGCACCTGTACGGCCGAGTTCGGCACCCTCGCGCAGTGGTTGGTGGACGTGCTCAACGTGCTGACCGGAAACTTCGACCGGGCCGGCGGGGTGATGTACGCGAAGCCGGCCACCGCCGAGGTGCACAAGAGCCCCGAGCCGTTCACCGCGGGGCGTTGGCGCAGCCGGGTGAAGGGCTTCCCCGAGACCCTCGGGGAGTTCCCGGCCGCCACCATGGCCGACGAGATCGAGCAGCCCGGCCCCGGTCAGGTACGGGCTCTCGTCGTCGTCGCCGGCAATCCGGTGCTGTCCACTCCGGACGGCGGACGGCTCGACCGGGCGCTGGAGAGTCTCGACTTCATGGTGGCTGTCGATCCGTACCTGAACGAGACGACCCGGCACGCCCACGTCATCCTGCCGCCGCCGCGCACCCTGCAGATGGCGCACTACGACTTCCTCATCTCCACCATCCAGGTACGCAACTACGCCCGCTACTCCCCGGCGGTGGTGCCACTCGACGCCGGGCAGCGCAGCGAGGCCGAGATCCTGGAGCGGCTCACGCTGATCGCGATGGGACTGGGCGCGCAGGCCGACCCGTCCGGGCTGCCAGAGCAGATGCTGGGCCAGCTCCTGTCGGCGATCCCGGTGACGACCCGCGCCGAACTGGACGGCGAGGACGGCCCGGATCTGCTGCTCGACGCCATGCTGCGGATGGGCCCGTACGGCCTGACCCGCCGGAAGCTGCTCGACCACCCGAACGGGATCGACCTGGGCCCGTTGGAACCCCGGCTGTCCGAGATCCTCAAGACGCCGTCCGGGCGGGTCGAGCTCGCCCCCCAGCCGCTCGCCGAGGACACCGGGCGGTTGCGGGCGGCGATGATCCGCCCGCCCGCGCCCATGGTGCTGATCGGACGCCGGCACCTGCGCTCGAACAACAGCTGGATGCACAATGTGCCGACGCTCACCGGCGGCACCAACCGCTGCACCCTGCAGATCCACCCGGACGACGTGGCCCGGCTCGGCCTCGGCGAGCGGGCACGGGTCAGCTCGGCCTCCGGCGAACTGGAGGTCGAGCTGGAACCGACCGACACGATCATGCCCGGGGTGGTGAGCCTGCCGCACGGGTGGGGGCACCGGCGTACCGGCCAGCGGGTGGCCGCCGGTCGGGCCGGGGTCAATGTGAACGAGCTGACCGGTGGTGCCGTGGACGTGCCCTCCGGCAACGCGGTCTTCAACGGTGTGCCGGTCGCCGTGGCGCCGATCGGCGGCTCAGTAAGCGGCTCAGTAAAGCAATCTGGAAGATCTTAGGCCGCGATCGACGACCATAGACTCCCGCTCACCTAACCGAGTGGGGGGAACAGCGATGAGAAGACGGGCGATCCTGGTCGCGGGCGGATCGGTGGCGGGCGCGGTGATGCTGTCGCGGGGGGCGGCGGCGACCACCAGCGGGCCGGACGCGTCAGCCGCGGCCCACCACCACGCGCACGGTCCGGCCGGAGCCACCGCGCGCAAGGCGACGACGCTCAGCGTCACGCCGTTCCAGACGCGCATGCCGGTGCCGCCGGTCGCGGTGCCGAAGCGGCAGACGGCGGACTGCGACGAGTACGAGGTCCTGGTGCAGCCCGCCCAGCTCGAACTGGTGCCGGGTATCAGCACCGCGGCGCTCACCTACGGCGGCGGCTGGGTGGGCCCGACCATCTACGGCCGCACCGGCCGGCCGGCCAAGGTGACCTTCCGCAACAACCTCGACACGCACACCAACGTGCACCTGCACGGCGGCCACGTGAAGGCGATCGACGACGGGCACCCGATGGACATGATCCTCCCGGGTGCCGCCAGGACCTACTACTACCCGAACAACCAGCGCGGGGCCACGCTCTGGTACCACGACCACGTGCACGGCGACGAGGCCGAGCACACCTACCGCGGGCTGCACGGCTTCTACCTCGTCAACGACCCGGCAGAGAAGGACCTGGGGCTGCCGACCGGCTCGTACGACGTGCCGATCATGTTCACCGACGTCCAGATGGACACCGACGGTTCACTGATCTGGGGCTTCCCGAACGAACGTGACCTCGTCGTGGTCAACGGGAAGGTCAAGCCGTTCTTCCCGGTCGCCGCCCGCAGGTACCGGTTCCGTGTCCTGAACGCGACGAACGAGGGCAAGTACACGTTCAGCATCGACAAGGGGAAGATGTGGCAGGTCGGCTCGGACGGCGGTCTGCTGCCCGCGCCGGTGGCCCGGACCTCGCTGACCCTCAGCTCGGGCGAGCGGGCGGACCTGCTCGTCGACTTCACCGGCCTGCCGGTCGGCACCTCGGTGGTGCTCAGTGACGCCGTCAAGGGACCGGTGCTGCGTTTCGACGTGCGCTCCACCGCCGCCGATCCCAGCCGGTTCCCGCTCCGGCTGCGCCCGCTGCCCACGCTGCCCGTGGCCACCAAGCAGCGTGAGGTTCACCTGGGGTTCGACTTCAGCCAGGAGCCGCCGTACCCGATGGTCAACGGGAGGTCTTACGACCCGAACCGGGTGGACTTCAGCATCAAGCGTGGCACGACCGAGATCTGGACCGTCTACAACGACGACGTCGAGGCCGGCATCGACCACAACTTCCACCTGCATCTGACGCAGTTCCGGGTGCTGGGCCGCACCGGCGCGCCGATGACCGCGGACGACGCGGGGCTCAAGGACACCGTGCTGATCCCGGCCGGAACCTCGGTGCGGCTGCAGGCCACCTTCACCGACTACCTGGGCCGGTACGTCTACCACTGCCACTTCCTCGAGCACTCCAGCATCGGGATGATGGCGCAGATGGAGATCGTGCCCTGAGCCGGGCGGCGCCGGCGCGGCGCTGAGCACCGGCGGAGATGCCGTGCTGGCCACCCCGATGTGACGCTGTCGGCATGACCGTCATCTCGAACGTGGTTGCGCCGTCCGCATCCCCGTCCGCCCCGACCGAGTTGACCGAGTTGACCGAACGAGCCCGGGCCATGGTGCCCGGGCTCGTTCCACGACAGCGTGACGACGGCGGTCGCCGGCTGGTCGGGGGTACGCCCGCCCGGCCGTCCCGGCGTGGCGGAGCACGGCGATGACCGGGCCGCTGACCGGGGACGAGTACGTCGAGAGCCTGCGCGACGGCCGCGAGGTGTTCCTCTACGGCGAGCGGGTCAAGGACGTCACCACCCACCCGGCGTTCCGCAACCCGGTACGCATGACCGCCCGGCTCTACGACGCGCTGCACGATCCGGCCCAGCGCGACGTGCTGACCGCGCCCACGGACACCGGATCGGGCGGCTTCACCCACCCGTTCTTCCGCACCCCGCACACCGTCGACGACATGATCGCCGATCAGCGTGCCATCGCGGCCTGGGCGCGGATGAGCTACGGCTGGATGGGGCGCAGCCCCGACTACAAGGCGTCGTTCCTCGGCACGCTCGGGGCCAACGCCGGCTTCTACGCGCCGTACAGCGACAACGCGGAACGCTGGTACCGGGAGTCCCAGGAGAAGGTGCTCTTCTGGAACCACGCGATCGTGCATCCGCCGGTGGACCGTAACCGGCCGCCGGACCAGGTGGCCGACGTCTACATCCGGGTGGAGCGGGAGACGGGCGAGGGTCTGATCGTCAGCGGCGCCAAGGTGGTCGCCACCGGGTCGGCGCTGAGCCACTACAACTTCATCGCCCACTTCGGCCTGCCGGTGCGAAAGAAGGAGTTCGCGCTGATCGCCACCGTGCCGATGGGCGCGCCCGGCGTGAAGCTGATCTGCCGTCCGTCGTACGGGGCGAACGCCGCCGCGGTCGGCACACCGTTCGACTACCCGCTCTCGTCGCGGCTCGACGAGAACGACACCATCCTCGTGCTCGACCAGGTGCTGGTGCCGTGGGAGAACGTGTTCGTGTACGGGAACCTCGGCAAGGTGCAGATGTTCGCCGGCCAGTCCGGCTTCTCCGAGCGGTTCACCTTCCACGGCTGCACCCGGCTCGCGGTCAAGCTCGAGTTCCTCGCCGGCCTGCTCGCCAAGGCCCTGGAGCTGACCGGCACGAAGGACTTCCGCGGCGTGCAGAGCCGGCTCGGTGAGGTGCTCGCGTGGCGCAACCTGTTCTGGGGGCTGTCGGACGCCGCCGCCCGCAACCCGGTGCAGTGGAAGAACGGCGCGCTGCTGCCCAACCCGCAGTACGGCATGGCGTACCGCTGGTTCATGCAGATCGGTTACCCGCGGGTCAAGGAGATCATCCAGCAGGACGTGGCCAGCGGGCTCATCTACGTCAACTCCAGCGCCGACGACTTCCGCAACCCGGAGATCCGGCCCTACCTCGACCGGTACCTGCGCGGCTCGGACGGCTCGGACGCCGAGCAGCGGGTCAAGGTGATGAAGCTGCTCTGGGACGCGACCGGCACCGAGTTCGGCGGCCGCCACGAGCTCTACGAGCGCAACTACGCCGGCAACCACGAGAACACCCGGGTCGAGCTGTTGCACGCGCAGACGGCGACCGGGCTGGTCGACGGCTACAAGGCCTTCGCCGAGCAGTGCCTCGCCGAGTACGACCTGGACGGGTGGACCGCCCCCGACCTGTGGACGCCGGAACGCTGACGGGACCGGTCCGACGCACGCCGGTGCGGTCCGGCCCCGCGCCCGCCCGGCCCCGCCGTCAACCGGCCAGCCAGCGCAGCACCGGCTGCCCGGACTGCTGCTCGGCCTCCCGGTAGCGGGGCAGGATCGAGTCGGTCACCGCCCCGCCGGTCAGCCTGAACAGCGCCGTCGAGAGACTCAGCTGGCCGAGCCGCGCGGCGCCGACCGACACCGGCACCCCGGCGGCGGCACACACCTCGGCGACGCCGGCGCCGTCGTGGACGGCGTCCAACAGCAACAGATCGAGCGGCGAGACCACATACGACGGCAGCAACGCGCCGCAGAGGTGGTCGAGCAGCCAGGTGATGACCTCGTCGCCCGGCCCGCGTGGCAGGTCGAGCTCGCGATACCGGCCGGTCAGGACCGCCACCTCGGCCTCGGCGATGCGGCGCCGCCCGCCGGCGACCAGCGCGGCCAGCCCGGCGACGCCGAATTCGCGGTAGAGCAGCGTGGCCTGCCGGATGTGCGCGGAGCGCAGCCTCGGCGATGCGGGGCAGTGCCGGTCGTGGACGAGGATCGACCGTAACGCCGTGCGCGGCACGACCGCGGCCGCCGCGTAGCAGAGCCCGAGGACGTCGGCGAGCCCCTGCTCCAGCCCCCGGTCGGATCCGTCCGGCCCGACGTCCGCGGCGGCGTGCACCAGCCTGCGCGCGGCCCGGGTGATGCTCAGGAACGGCCGCAGCCCGGACAGCCGCAGGTAGGCACCGGGCTCGAGCCGGTGCCGGGCGGCCTTCGACGGGCCGATGGAGATGGACGTGCGCTCAGACGCGGCGTACGGATCCGGCAGAACCGACCCGACCGTGACGGTCATTCCGGCCACGTCCAGGCCGGCCGCCGTGAGCCGGTCGCGCAGCGGTCCCGCCGCGGCGAGCACCGCGTGCTCCGTACCGCTGCTGCCGAGGGCCAGCGGCGCGTCCGCCAGCTCGCGGAGCTGGGCGGCGGTGAGCCGGCGGGCGGCGGCGGCGTCGTCCGCGCACTCCCCGCTGTCGCCGTCCAGCGACGCGCCGGCCCGGCGCAGCAGGTCGATCGCCTGCCTGGCCGGCACGACGTCGTCCAGGGGCAGGTGGGGCTCGACACCGGAGAGGAAGGCCTCTACGTTCGCGAAGCGGCAGGGTGCCAGATGGATGCCGGCGAAGAGCCAGTCCCGCATCGTTTGCGTCATCAACGCCTCTTTCAGGTTATTTCCCTTGGATTGTGACAAGATCGGCGCGCGAATCAACTCGCATCGTGCTCTCTGCCGGGCGAGCACGCGCGGCGGAGACCGGTGGCACCGGGTGGTCCTCCAATCGTGCGTTGAACCCGCCGTCTGCGCTGCCCCGACGGCAGGCGCGTTCCCGGGGGACCGGGCACAGAGTTGGGCCCGTCGTGCGGGGGGAAGCACGACGGGCCCGGTTCGGGACGGCGGGGCTCAGCCCGACTGTGCGAGCGTCGGCTGACGCGGCCGGTCGACGGGGGCGCTCCGGGCGAAGGCGCCGCGCAGCACGCGCCACAGCGTCGCGGGGCGCATCAGCGCCTGTGGGGTGTCGACCATGCCCGCGGCCCGCAGGTACGCCGTGGTGACCTTCGGGTCCCGGGTCGCGGCGACCTGCACGAGCCGCAGGTAGCGCTGCACCATCCGCATCTTGAGAGACCGGTGGCCGGGCACGTCCGGGAAGTTCAGGTCGACCGTCGTGGTCATCTCCCACGGCGCGTCGATGCAGTCGCGGGCCAGGTCGCGGAAGTACGCGGCCGGGTCGGGTTCGCCGTGCGCGCTCAGGTGGCGCCGGATCGTCAGGGCGGCGACCGCGGCCACCGTCATGCCCTGCGCGTACACCGGGTTGAAGCTGGTGACCGCGTCGCCGGTGACCAGCAGGCCGGCCGGCAGGCGGGACATCCGCTCGTAGCGCCGGCGCAGCGTGACGGGATAGTGGAAGGGGACGGGCTCGTCGATCGGGCGGGCCGACTTGAGGGCGTCGGCGATGTCCGGGATCGCCAGCGACCGGATGAAGTCGTAGAAGCCCTCCTGGTCGGTCGGCGGGTGGTCGCCGAGCAGGCCGTAGGCGGTCAGTTCGACCTTGCCGTGGTCGGTCTGGGTGAAGATCGCGCCACGCGGCGAGGCGGGGTACGCCACCGGGATGATGGCCAGGTCGCCGTGCCACGGGTCGTCGTCCAGTTCGTAGTGCTGGGTCACGTATCCGAGGTTGATCTTGATGCGCTCCTCGGGGACCCGCTCGTAGCCGAACCGCTCCAGCATGGCCGGGGTCCGCGAGCCGCGGCCGGTGGCGTCGACGACCAGGTCGGCCTCGATCACCTCGTCCCGGTCGTTGTCCAGATCACGCAGCCGGGCGCCGGTGACGCGGGCACGGTCCGGTGTCGTCTCCAGCTCGACGATGTCGCGGCGCTCCAGGAACCGCACGCCGGACAGCTGCTCGACGCGCTCGCGCAGGTGACGTTCCATCAGCGGGGCCGTGGCGGGCACCGCGATGTAGCCGATGTCCTCGCGGACCAGCGGCCGCCCGTTGAAGTACCACCGGCACGAGCCGGCGTAGTCGCCGGTCGGGCAGCCGTCCGCCACGAGTCCCTCGATGAAGCCGGGGAACAGTTCCTCGGTCACCTGGAGGCCGCGGACGTGCATGGCGTTGATGTGCTTGCCCTGCGGGCGGCCGCGACGCGGTCCCCGCTCACCGACCAGCTTGTCCCGGTCGACGATCAGGACCTCGTCGTACCGCTCGGTCAGCACTCGCGCGGCGAACAGGCCGGCGTAGCTGCCGCCGAGCACCAGCGCCCGGCGTGGATTCTTCCCCATGGGTGGCTCCACCCTTTCTCTGTGCGATGCGGCTGCTTGACGGTCAGCCGGGCATCCTGCTCATCGGCGCGGAACCGAGCAGGCCGCCGTGCACGGCGAGGTCTGGCCGGTGATGCGGGCCGAGCGGGACGGCAGGAGGAACAGCACGGCTCGGATACGTCGGCGGGCCACCGAACGGGCCACCCGACCTGGCTGCGGAACACCCTCAGCCATCGGGATGAGCGTCGCAGTCAGACGGGCGGGCTCACATCTCCCCGCTTGCCCTCATCCGGCACGATCCGGCCGGTGGTCGCACGGGCCGCCGCGAACGCCGCCCAGGCGGTCAGCTCGACCAGTTGCGCGTCGTCCGACCGGCACTGTGCGACCAGTTCCGGGGTGACCCGGTAGGACGCGTACGCGGTCAGCAGCGCCACCCGCCCGGCCGGCCGGTCCGCCGCGGGCAGTTGCTGGACCGCCTCGTCCAGCCACGCCCTGGCGCTGATCCCGGGCCCCGCGAAGCCCGGATCAGCCAGCCGGGCCTCGACGAGTTCGCGCACCCGGGCCGGGACGCTCCGTTCGCCGGCTGCGGCGATGGCGGCGCCGGCGCGGTTCAGCGCCTGGGCGATGTGCGGCACGGTCGCGGCCCAGGCGGTGCCCGCCAGCGGGCCGGCCTCGGGCAGCAGGTCCAGCGACGAGCCCGCCGCGACCTCGACCCGGCCGAGCCGGCCCAGCACCGACGCCGCGGTGCGCCGCAGGACCCGTTCGGCCGGCCTCGGCACGGCCGGCAGCGGTGAGTCCCGCAGGAACACGTTGACCATGCGGTTGATGTAGTGGAAGACCAGCACCACCCCGACCAGCTCGGCCCGTTGCTCCGGTGGGAACGGCTCCGGCCCCTCGCCGGTCCGCGCCCAGCGGACCAGGGCGCGCAGTCGGGGCTCGGTCACCTCGTCGGTCCCGCCGGCCGCGATGCGGGCGGAGTCCGGCCCGGCGAGCAGGCCGGTCAGCGCGGCGCCGTGCACGTCCAGGCAGTACGGGCAGCGGTTGGCCACCGAGACGGCCGCGGCGACCGCCTCCTTGTCGGCGCGGCTCGCCCGGCCGGACACCACCAGGGTCTCCCGCAGGATGCTCCAGCAGGCGGCCAGCACCGGTGGCGCCGGGGCGTGCAGCGCCACCGGCGGGGCCAGCATCCCGAAGTCCGTCTCGACCTGGCGGTAGACCAGCGCGACCGGTTCGGGGGCGGTCTCCGGCGGCACCGGCCGGACGTAACGGATGTGGGCCGGCGCGATGCGTCGGGTCGCCGCTCTCAGCAGTCTTCCCATCGTCGTCCTTAGTCGAGTGCGTATGCGATCTCGGTGAGGTAGCGGCCGTAGTCCGAGTGGGGCATCTCGGCGCCCAGCTCGTAGCAGGCCTCGGCGTCGATGAAGCCCATGCGCAGGGCGATCTCCTCGAGGCAGGCCACCCGGACCCCCTGCCGCTCCTGGATCACCTGCACGTACTGGCTGGCGGCGAGCAGGCTGGCGTGCGTGCCGCAGTCCATCCACGTGTAGCCGCGGCTCAGCGGTACGAGCCCGGCCCGGCGCTGCCGCAGGTATTCCTGGTTGACGTCGGTGATCTCCAGTTCCCCGCGATCCGACGGACTCAGGCCGGCGGCGATGCTCACCACGTCGTTGTCATAGAGGTAGAGGCCGGTGATCGCCTGGTTGGAACGCGGCCGCCGGGGCTTCTCGAAGATCGAGACCAGCCGGCCCTCCGTGTCGGTCTCGGCGACGCCGTAGCGCTCGGGATCCGAGACCGAGTAACTGAACAGGGTGCAGCCGTCGACCGAGCGGGCCTCGTGCTGCAGCAGGTTGTAGAAGCCGGCGCCGTGGAAGAGATTGTCGCCGAGGATCAACGCGGACCGGTCGTGTCCTATGTGACCGGCGCCGATGAGGAACGCCTCGGCGATGCCGCGTGGCTCCTTCTGCTCGGCGTAGCTGAGGTTCAGGCCCAGCCGGGATCCGTCGCCCAGCAACTGGCGCATGTGCGGGAGCACATCCGGGTTCGAGATGATCAGGATGTCCCGGATGCCGGCCAGCATGAGTACTGAGAGCGGGTAGTAGAGCATCGGTTTGTCGTAGACGGGCAGCAACTGTTTGGACGTCGCCAGCGTCAGCGGGTACAGCCGCGTACCGGTGCCACCGGCGAGAACAATTCCCTTCACCATCGGGTCCGTTCGTCGAGTCGACATCTGCCGGAAAACCAGTATGTGGCGGGCCGGCAGACCCCCAGGTCTCCTGGAATGCGGTGCGCGCAGAACCCCGGCGAGCGGCCCGGCTGTTCGCACTCTCAGAGGCGCAGCCCGCTGGGAAACGGCGTGATACTCCACTTCACCGGGCCGTTCGGGCTCCGCTCATCCAGGAGGTCGGTAACAGTGACTGTCGATCAGGACACGGATATTCTGGCGGGATTCCGGTCCGATGACGCCAACTTCAAGTTGACGCTGTGGGATCCACGGAACAACGGAGTGCGGTACCTCAAAGCACTGCTGTACAGCGTCAGCGGCCGGCTGAGCCCGCAGGACCGCGAGCGGCTGCGCAAGACCCGGAACCGGGACGTCGGCGATCCGATCACCGTTCGCCACGACGGCGACGAGATCGACATGGACTACCTGCGGGCCGTGCAGGAGGTCGGTTTCCTCGCGGAACGGGTGCGCCTGGCCGGTGCGCGAATCGTCGAGATCGGCGCCGGATACGGCCGTACCTGCCACGCGTTGATGGCCAACCACGACGTCGCGGAGTACCACATCGTGGAGCAGGAGCCCTCGCTGCGGCTGGCCCGCGCCTACCTGCGCGCGGTGCTCGAGCCCGCGCAGTACGCCAAGGTGTCCTTCCACGCGGCCGCGGACGCCGGGCGGACGTTCCCGCGTGACGTCGACCTGGCGATCAACATCGACTCGTTCGCCTGCATGCCGCCGGAGGTGGTCCGCGGCTACCTGGGTCTCGTCGACGAGCGGAGCCAGGCGTTCTACGTGAACGGCCCGGTCGGCAAGTATCTGGACAAGGCGCTGGACGACCACTCGCAGGGCACCGAACAGGTGGCCTCCGCGCTGCGCGCCGGGCTGCTGACCGAGGTGATCGACATCTTCGACAGCGAGGCCGTGCGTAAGCAGTCGCGCCGGTTCGTCTCGGCCTACACGCCGGGGGACCGCTGGGAGTGCGCCGCCGAGGCGAGCACTCCAGTGTGGAGCCACTACTGGCAGGCGCTGTACCGTTCCTCCAGCGCGCGGCAGGCCGCGTAGCCCGGGAGCAGGCCGGCGTCCAGCGCTTCGGCGAGACTGGGCGCCGCCTGGTCCCGCGGCGAGAGGATGGGATCGATGTCGGCCGGGATCGGGAGCGCGAGCTGCGGGTCGAACGGCGCGAGCGCGAGTTCGTTCTCCGGCCGGTACTCCAGCGACAGCAGGTAGTTCATCACGGTGTCGTCCTCGAGTGCGACGAAGAGATGACCGACCCCGAACGGCAGGTACAGCGCCGGACACCGCTCCTGGTCAAGCTCCACGGCGTCGTACCGCCCGAACGTCGGCGAGCCCACCCGGAGGTCGACGATGATGTCGAGGGCGCGGCCGTGCAGGCAGTAGACGTACTTCGCCGTGCCGGGCGGGGTGACTGTGTAGTGCAGGCCGCGTACCGCGCCGCGGCGCGAGACGCTGAAGTTGACCTGGGCCACCGGAAACAGGGGACGTCCGAATGCCGACGACCGGAACGGCGTACGGAAGACGCCGCGCTCGTCCGGAAAGGCCGGCGTGTCGAACGCGAGGGCACCGGCGACCAGCTTCCTGGGTGCGGATGGAATAGTCACGGCACCAGGGTCGCCGAGTCGCCGGCGCCGGTCCACTTCCGGGTTGCGGCCCGGGCGTCACCAGCAGTTCGAGGGACCGTGACCAGCCACTCCGGCCGTCAGCGGAACGTGCGCATGGGCACGCTGCGCCACGATCTCCATCGCCAGCTTGCGGACGTCCAGCAGGGCCAGCAGGACCGGTGGGTCGAGCGGACCGGCGCTGTTGAACTCCAGCGCGGAACGGACCACCGAGCGCGGTGCGACGGTGATCGGGCCGAGGCTGGCCACCGACACCGACTCGTTCACGTTTGCCTGGTAGCCGTCCGGATGGCCGCATGATCCCGGCACCGCCTGGGCCAACAGATGCCAGGTGCCGCTGGGCACGTCGTCGAGCTCGAGATGCGCCGGGTCGGCGAGCACCGTACAGCGCACCGGGCGGCCCTGCGGAATGCGTTCGGGGAAAAGGCCGGCGAAGACCAGCCGCGGCTGGCCGTCCTGTGGCATCCGGATGCGGCACTCGACGCGACCACCGGCCGACGACGTGGTGTGGGCGTCTGTTTCCGTGACGATCTGCCGCGCGAATCCGGACTGGAGCCGGTATTCGGTGGGGGACATGCCCACACTACGGCTGAACCGGGTGCTGAACGTGCCGACGCTGTTGTAGCCGACCCGCTGGCTGATATCGGCGATCCGCAGTGGGGTCGAGACCAGCAGTTGCTGGGCGTGCTGGAGCCGCAGTGCGGAAAGGAAACGGCCGGGGGAGATGCCGGTGACCCGCTGGAAAACGCGCGTGAAGTGGAATTTGCTGAACATGGCCGAGCGGGCCATGTCGTCAATCGTCAGCGGTTGGCCTAGATTGTCGCGCATCGTCGTCACTGCGCGTTTGACGGCTACCTCAATTTCCTGTTCCATTGCGCCCATTCCGGCCAATTCCGAATGCTGGCGGCCTTGTGATGTCCGTCGCTCTTCCCCGAGGCTATCTCAGGGCGGGAGCGGGCGCAATCCGCCGCGCCATCAGTTTCCCGACACCGAATCCACGCCGGGGCGCGACGCATGGATGCCCTGGTCGGAGATCCTTGCCGGGTGGCGGAATGTAGATAGTGGAACGCACTGCTGCGTACTGAGAATCAGTTGTCGAACATCGCCGGAACCCAGTCGAATCCGAAATAGCGGGTAGAGCCGGGCGGATGTGGCCGGGGGTGCTCCCGTGCCGACCCGCCGGGCCGGCGGCCCTGACTCAGGCGGCGCCGGCGTATTCCTCGGCGGGCCGGTTCTGCTCGGCCAGCCGGCTCAGCGCGTAGGTGCGCACGTCGAGCAACGCGAGCAGCACCGGCGGATCGAGGGCGCGGCCCGGCCGCAGCACCAGCTCGGTGGAGATCGGCTTGCCCGGCCGGATGACGATCGGCCCGGCGGTGGCCACGGCGACCGGCCGGTCGGCGTGATCGCGGTACGAGCCGGGTGGGCGCCGGTCGGCCGAAACCGACTGCGCGAGCAGGTGCCACCGGCCCAACGGCGCGTGGCGGAAGGTGACGTGCCGCGAGTCGCGCAGCACCGCGCAGCGCACCGGGCGGCCCTCGGGCACGCGCTCGGGAAAGAGACCGACGAACGTCAGGGTGTTCTCCGTGGGGCCGGCGGGGTGCACCACGCAGGAGAGGCTCGCGTCGCTCAGGGCCACCCCGTCCGAGTCGGTGCGGATCTCGCTGGCGTAGCCGGCGCGCTGCCGGAAGGTGGTGGGTGACATCCCGACGCTCCGGCTGAACCGGGAGCTGAACGTGCCGACGCTGCTGTAACCGACGCTGACGCTGACGTCGGCGACATTCATCGGCGTCGAGACGAGTAGTTCCTTGGCCCGCTGGAGGCGCAGCGCGGAGAGGAAGCGACCCGGCGACACCCCGGTGACCCGCTGGAACAATCGTGTGAAATGAAACTTGCTGAACATGGCTGCGCGAGCCATGTCATCGACCGTCAATTGTCCACCGAGGCGCTCGTGCATCGCCTCGATGGCGCGCAGAACTGCCTTCTCCGACGTATCCTGCATTCTTCCCCCAGGGCTGGGCCGCGCCGCAACAATGAGATTCCGGCCTTCTCGGCCGATCCGTCACGGCGAGCGGTGGAATGCGCACCGAACAGCGCACCCCCACGTTCATGTGTCGCCAGGCTAGCCACGGCCGAGTTGGGCGGGCAACCGGATAGGCCGTCCCGCCGGGCCGAGCGCAATATTGAAGTAGCAATTGGATACCGGAGATACCCGATCACAGCTCTCCGCCGGGAAATTCTTTTCCAGAATTGCTTCCCTCGTCCGGCACGCGGGATTTTCGCGTTCGATCTGCTGATACTGGCCACACCGGCGGAAGGAGCAGCCATGATCGTCGGCCGAGTCGCAGCCTCAGTCGTGCAACGTCAGGTACGCCATGTCACACCGGTCTCCGCGCTCTCCGCGAGCGGTCTGGTCGAGCAGGTGTACCAGCAGGTGGCGGACGAGATGCGCCTGGTGATCCCACCGGCGCTCATGCATTCACCGTCCCCCCGCGCGCTGGCCGCCTACTGGACCCTCATGCGCGAGCCGGTGCTGGCCAGCGGCGCCGCCGACCGGGCCTCGAAGGAGGCCGCCGCGACCGCTGTCGCGGTCGCCACGATCTGCCCGTACTGCGTCGACATGCACTCGGTCAGCATGTACGACCTGGCCGGCGAGTACGACGCGGACCAGCTCGCCGCCGACCGCGTCGACGACATGCGCGACCCCCGGCTGCGTGAGATCAGCCAATGGGCGCGGGGCGCGCAGGAGGCGCCCGACGGACTCGGGGTGCCGGCCTGGCTCACCCCCGCGCAGAGCGCCGAGCTCATCGGCACGGTGACCGCGATGCACTACCTGACCCGGATGGTGAACGTCTTCCTCTCCAGCTTCCTGCTTCCGCCCGGCCTCACCGGGCGGGCACGGCAGCGCATGAAGCAGGGGGTGGGCCGGCTGCTGCGCGACACGTTGCGCGCGCACCGCGAGCCCGGCCGCTCCCTCGACCTGCTGCCGGACGCGCCGCAGCCCGCCGACGCCGGCTGGGCGGCGGGCAACCCGTTCATCGGCGGTGCGCTGGCGCGGGCCGCCGCGACGTTCGACGCGGCCGGCGAACGGTGGCTGTCACCCGAGGTCCGTGCCGTGGTGCGCGAGCACCTCGACGGCTGGCGCGGCGCGGACACCGGCATCTCCACGGCGTGGTGCGAGGACCTGCTCACCCCGCTCGGCCCGGCCGACCGGGCGGCCGGACGGCTCGCGCTGCTCACCGCGGTGTCGTCGCACCAGGTGGGCGACGGGGTCGTCGCCGAGTTCCGGCGTCACCAGCCCGGAGACGAGGCGCTCGTGGAGGTCACCGGGTGGGCGGCCTTCGAAGCCGCCCGTCGCATCGGAGCCCGGCAGCGTCTCGCCGCACCCCGCACACCAGGAGACGCGCCGGCCGGGAATCGCATAACACGATGAAGTCTCACCCACACACCGCGTGAGGGAGTTTCCCGATGCCCACAGTCCTCGGTTCGTTACGCCGGATGGCCCTGACTCCGTCGTTCCACGACGTGAGTTTCGCCGGGCGCGGATTTCCGGTCACGCCCACCGACGCCACCCGCGCCCTCGAAGCCATCCCGCAGGCCGTCGTCTGCGGCTTCGAGTGGGGCATCGAACTGCGGGACCAGTGGGGCCTGGAGCGCCGGCTCGACATGGTCGACGCCGAGCTGCGCGGCTTCGCGTACGAGGGCGCGACGATGGCGTTGACCGTGCGGGACGCGATGGCGGGCGGCCGGGGAACCCGTACCCGGGAACTGCTGCGCGGACCGGGTGTCCCGCACACGTTCCTGACCTACATCGGCATCGGGTTCGCGATGGCCCGCCTGCCGCGTCCACTGTGGCGCGGTGTCCTACCCGACCTCACCGGCACGCCCTACTTCCCGACCATGAGCTGGCTGGCCGTCGACGGCTACGGCTTCGACCGGGCCTACTTCGACACCCGTAGCGTGGTGGAGCGCCAGCGCCGTCCGGCGCCGTACCCGTGGCAGGGCCGCGCCGACTACTTCCCCCGCGCGGTCGACCAGGGCATCGGGCGGGCGCTGTGGTTCATCCACGGCGGAGTCCCGCAGCACGTCGACGCCGCGGTGCGCGCCTTCGCCGCCGAGCGGCACGCCGACCTGTGGAGCGGTGTCGGCCTCGCGGCCACCTTCGCCGGCGGCTGCGACGAGACCGGTCTGGCGGTGCTGCGGCGGGCGTCCGGCGAGCACTGGCGGCACCTGGCACAGGGCGCGGTGTTCGCCGCCAAGGCCCGCGACTTCTCCGGCTTCGTGCCGGAACACTCGGCGAGCACGCTGCACACGCTGACCGGCCTCACCGTGTCGGCCGCGGCGACGCTGGCCGACGACATCAGCCTGAGCCGAGCCGAACCGACAGGCCCGCCCGACTACGAGTCCTGGCGGCAGCAGATCCGCGACCACCTCGATGCGCTCGCCCTCTCCCACCCCCCAGCGGAGGCCGTGACATGACAGCCTGGCACAACCTGCGACGGCGCGTCCTGACGCCGGACATCTCGGAGACCAAGGTCGCCGTCCGCGGCTTCCACGCCAAGTCGGCGGAGGCCGTCGACCGGCTGGAGACCGTCGGCAGGTCCTTCCTGACCGGTTACGGCGCCGCCGCGGCGACCGGCCGGCCGGCCGACGTCGAGGCCGAGCTCAGGCAACTGCCCGAGCTCTACCGCGGTTTCGCCTACGAGGGCGCCGGCATGGCCATGGCCGTGCTCGACGGCCTGCCCGTCGGACGCGGCGGGCACGTGCGGGCGCTGCTCGACGGGCCGGGCGCCGACCACGTCTACATGGTGTACGTCGGGGTCGGCTGGGCGATGGCCCGCCTGCCGAGATTCCGCTGGTCCACGCTGTACGGCCCGGACCCGCTGCTGCGCTGGCTGCTGCTCGACGGCTACGGCTTCCACCAGGCGTACTTCAAGACCCGCCAGTACGTCCACGAGCGGTACCAGGCGCCCCGGGCCCCGAACGTCGTGCCCGGCCCGGCGTGGCACACCAACCAGGTCATCGACCAGGGCATCGGCCGGGCGAGCTGGTTCGTCTGCGGCACCGACCCGGAGCGGGTCGCCGCGCTGTTCGCCACCTTCCCCGAGGAGCGCCGGCCGGACCTCTACAGCGGAGCCGGCCTGGCCGCCACGTACGCGGGCGGCGTCGACCGCGCGGAGCTGGAGTGCCTCGCCGAGGCGGCCGGCCCGTACCGGGGTCAGCTGGCCCAGGGGGCCGCGTTCGCCGCGCAGGCCCGGCTGCGTGCCGGTCTCGTCGTCCCGCACAACGAACTGGCCACCGAGGTGCTGTGCGGCACGGACGTGGCCACGGCCGCCGCCGCCACCGACCACGCCCGCGAGGGCCTGCCCGCCGACGGCGCAGTGCCCGCCTATGCGACCTGGCGTCAACGCATCGCCGACGCGTTCTCGGCACACACCGGGGTGGAACGGCGCCGCTGACCCCGTCTCGTGCGCCCCGTCCGCCCGTCCATGTGAGGAGCCCCGATCGCCCATGTCCAGAATCGCGCTGGTGGGAATGGCGTGCCGATATCCCGACGCCACCACCCCCAAGGAACTCTTCGACAACGCCATCGCCGGCCGCCGGGCGTTCCGCCGGCTGCCGGACGTCCGGATGCGGCTGGAGGACTACTGGGACCCGGATCCCCGTACCCCGGACCGCTTCTACGCCCGTAACGCGGCGGTCATCGACGCGTACGAGTTCGACCGGATCGCGTACAAGGTGGCCGGCAGCACGTACCGTTCCACCGACCTGACGCACTGGCTGGCTCTCGACGTGGCCGCCGGAGCCCTGGCCGACGCCGGCTTTCCGATGGCCGAGGGCCTGCCCCGGGAGCGCACCGGCGTGATCGTCGGCAACACGCTCACCGGCGAGTTCTCCCGCGCCAACCAGCTGCGGCTGCGCTGGCCGTACGTGCAGCGCACGGTGACCGCGGTGCTGCGCGAGCGTGGGTTCGCCGACGAGGACCTGGACGCTCTCCTCGACGACCTGGAGCAGACGTACAAGAGCCCGTTCCCGGCGGTCGACGAGGACACCCTGGCCGGCGGCCTGTCCAACACCATCGCCGGGCGCATCTGCAACCACTTCGACCTGCAGGGCGGCGGCTACACGGTGGACGGCGCGTGCTCGTCCTCGCTGCTCTCGGTGGCCACCGCCTGCAAGGCGCTGGCGGACGGCGAGCTCGACGTCGCGGTGGCCGGCGGGGTGGACCTGTCGGTCGACCCGTTCGAGGTCATCGGGTTCGCCAAGACCGGGGCGCTGGCCACCGGCGAGATGCGCGTCTACGACCGCGGCTCGAACGGGTTCTGGCCGGGCGAGGGCTGCGGCATGGTCGTGTTGATGCGTGAGAGTGACGCGCTGCGCGGCAACCACCGCATCTACACCACGATCGCCGGCTGGGGCATCTCCTCCGACGGGCGCGGCGGCATCACCCGGCCGGAGACCCGCGGCTACCACCTCGCCCTCAACCGGGCGTACGCCCGCGCCGGCTTCGGCATCGAGACCGTGCCGCTGTTCGAGGGGCACGGCACCGGCACGAAGGTGGGCGACTCCAACGAGCTGACCGCGCTCAACCAGAACCGGCTGGCCGCCGACCCGGGCGCCGCGCCCGCGGTGATCGGGTCGGTCAAGGCGATGATCGGGCACACCAAGGCCGCGGCCGGTGTGGCCGGGCTGATCAAGGCGTCGATGGCGATGCACAACGAGGTCATCCCGCCGACCGTCGGCTGTGTCGACCCGCACGAGGTCTTCGAGTCGCCGAACGCCGCGCTGCGCGTCGCGCGTCGGGCCGAACCGTGGCCGGACGACCGCCCGGTGCGCGCCGGCGTGACCGCGATGGGCTTCGGCGGCATCAACACGCACCTCGTCCTGGACCGCGGCGAGCCGGTGCGCAAGGTGCGCTACGGGAGCCGTACCCGGGCCATCGCGGCCGGCGCCCAGGACGCCGAGCTGCTGGTGTTCGACGCGCTGACCCCGGCCGAGCTGCGCGAACGGCTGAAGCGGGTGGCCGACTTCGTGCCGTCGATCAGCTACGCGCAGCTCAGTGACCTGGCCGCGACCCTGCACGGCGAGCTGCGGGAGCTGCCCTGGCGGGCGGCGGTCGTGGCGCACTCCCCGTCGGACGCGACGAACCGGTTGAAGGCGGTGGTCGACGCCCTGGACGCCGGCGAGCCGCAGTTGTTCGCCGACGGGGGTCGTACCTGCTTCGGACAGATCGGCGACGGGGAGATCGGCTTCCTGTTCCCCGGGCAGGGCTCCGGCAAGGGCACCAGCGGTGGCGCGCTGCGCCGGCGCTTCGCCGAGGCCGACGAGGTCTACCGCGCCGCCGCGCTGCCCCGCAGCGGCGACATGGTCGCCACCGAGGTGGCCCAGCCGCGCATCGTCACCGGCTCGATCGCCGGCCAGCGCGTGCTGCGGACCCTCGGCCTGGAGGCGGTCGTGGCGGTCGGGCACAGCCTCGGCGAGCTGACCGCCCTCCAGTGGGCCGGGGCGATGGACGACGAGACCGTGCTGCGCCTGGCCGCCCTGCGCGGCCGCACCATGGCCGAGCACAGCTCCTCCGGCACGATGGCCGGTCTGTCCTGCGGGCCCGAGCAGGCCGAACGGCTGATCGCCGGACTGTCGGCGGTCGTCGGCGGGCACAACGGACCCGGACAGACCGTGATCAGCGGCAGCGTCGAGGCCGTCGAGCAGGCCTGCCGGCGGGCCGAGGAGGCAGGCGTCGCGGCGACCCGGCTCGCCGTCTCCCACGCGTTCCACTCGTCGCTGGTCGCCGAGGCCGCGGGCGCCTTCGGCGGCCTGTTGCGCCGGGAGTCCTTCGGCACACCCGACCGGCGCGTGGTCTCGACGGTGACCGGTGAGGAACTGCCCACCGATACCGACCTGGCCGACCTGCTCACCCGGCAGATCACCGAGCCGGTGCTGTTCGCCCAGGCGGTCGCCGTGGCCGCCAAGAACGTCGACCTGCTCATCGAGGTCGGCCCCGGCCGGGTGCTCAGCGGCCTGGCGAGCGGCGTGGTGGACGTGCCGGCGGTCGCGCTGGACACCGACGACGAGTCGTCGGTCGGCCTGCTGCGGGTGCTCGGAGCGGCCTTCGTGGTGGGGGCCACCGACGTCGACCCCGCGCTGTTCCACGGGCGGCTGGTGCGCCCGCTGGCGGTGGGCACGGAGTTCAGCTTCTTCGAGAGCCCGTGCGAGGCCGCGCCGCAGGTGCCGGCCCGCAACCGCGGCGGGATTCCGGCGGCGCCGTCCAGCACGCCGGAGGCGCAACCCGTGTCCGGCCCGGCCGGTGAGTCGGTCGCCGACCTGCTGCGCCGGATGACGGCGGAACGGGCGGAACTGCCGCCCGAGCTGGTCGACATGAACAGCCGGCTGCTCGACGACCTGCACTTCAGCTCGATCACCGTGGGCCAGATGGTGAACCGGGTGGCGCAGAGCATCGGCATCCCGCCGAGCCGTACGCCCGCCAACTTCGCCACCGCCACCCTCGCCGAGCTGGCCGAGGCCCTCGAAGGACTGCGCGGGTCGGAGACGGTCGAGGGCGTCACCGAGGCCGCGCCGATCGTCACCGGCGCCGCCGACTGGGTGCGGTCCTGGCGGGTCGACCTCGACGAGCGCGACGTGCCGGCGGCGGCCGGCGTCGAGCAGCGCGGCAGCTGGCAGGTGCACGCCCCGGCGGAGCACCCGCTGGCCGAGCCGCTGCGGGCCGCGCTCGAGCGCGGCGACGTCGGCGGCGGCGTTCTGGTCCTGCTGCCGACCGACTGCGAGGAGGCGGATCTGGCCGAGGCGCTCGCCGGGGCCCGGGCCGCGGTGACGGGCGCCTCCGGTGGCCGGTTCGTCCTGGTGCAGCACGGGCGGGGCGCGGCAGGTCTGGCCAAGACCCTGCACCTGGAGGCGCCGCACATCCGCACCACTGTCGTACACATCGCGCCGGAACCCGACGCGGTGGACCGGATCGTCGCCGAGGTCGCCGGCACCACGAGCTTCACCGAGGCGTGGTACGAGGCCGACGGCACCCGCCGCGTGCCGGTGCTGCGCCCGTTGCCGGTGAGCGCGGAGCGCACCGAGGCGGCGCTCGACGAGTCCGACGTGCTGCTGGTGACCGGCGGCGCCAAGGGCATCACCGCCGAGTGCGCCCTGGCCATGGCCAAGGACAGCGGTGCCCGGCTGGCCCTGCTCGGCCGCTCCGACGCGGCCACCGACCCGGAGATCTCGGCGAACCTGGCCCGCATCGCCGAGCAGGGCGTCACCGTCCGGTACGCGCGGGCCGACGTCACCGACCCGGCCCAGGTGCGCGCGGCGGTCGAGTCGCTCACCGCGGAACTCGGCGGTCCGGTGACCGCGGTGCTGCACGGTGCCGGGCGCAACGAGCCGACCGCCCTCACCGGCGTGAACGAGGACCTGGTCCGTCGCACGCTGGCACCCAAGGTGGACGGCCTGCGCAACGTCCTCGACGCCGTCGGCGGCGGTGGGCTCAAGCTGCTGGTCGCGCTCGGCAGCATCATCGGCCGGGCGGGGCTGCGCGGCGAGGCGCACTACTCGATCGCCAACGAGTGGCTCGACGACCTGGTCACCCGCTACGGCGCGGACCACCCGGACTGCCGCGCCCTGGTGCTGGAGTGGTCGGTCTGGTCGGGCGTGGGCATGGGCGAGCGGTTGTCAGTGGTCGAGACGCTGGCCCGCGAGGGCGTCACCGCCATCACCCCGGACCAGGGCCTGGCGATGCTGCGCCGGCTGCTCGCCGACCCGTCGGTGCCGTCCACCGTGGTGATCAGCGGCCGGACCGAGGGCATCCACACGGTCGAGCGGGAGAACCCGCCGCTGCCGCTGCTGCGCTTCGTGGACCGGCCGCTGGTGCGCTACCACGGCGTCGAGCTGGTGGTGGAGACGGAGCTGAACGCCGGCACCGACCCGTACCTCGCCGACCACCTGCTCGACGGCAACCTGCTGTTCCCGGCGGTGCTGGGCATGGAGGCGATGGCGCAGGTGACCCGGGCCCTGACCGGCTGGACCGGAGCGCCGGCGATCACCGACGCCCGGTTCGAGCGGCCGATCGTGGTGCCGCCGGGCGGCAGCACGACGATCCGGATCGCCGCGGTGCGCACCGACGACGACGCGGTCGACGTGGTGATCCAGAGCGAGGAGACCGCGTTCGCGGCCGACCACTTCCGCGCCCGGCTGCTCCGGCGCGACACCGGCCCGGCCGGCGGCGCCCCCGACCAGGTCGGCGAGGGGATGCCGCCGGTGGCCCTCGACCCGGCCGTGGACCTCTACGGCGACGTGCTCTTCCAGGGCGGCCGGTTCCAGCGGCTGCGCGGCTACCGGCGGGCGCAGGCCCGGGACGTGGACGTCGTGGTCGAGGCGCTGCCGCAGACCGACTGGTTCGCCGCCTTCCTGCCCGGCGCGCTCGTGCTCGGCGACCCGGGCGTGCGGGACACCCTCATGCACGGCAACCAGGTCTGCGTGCCGGACGCGACGCTGCTGCCGGTGCGGGTGGACGAGCTGCACCCCGCCGGTGACCGGCTCGACCGGGCCGGTGAGCTGCGCTACTGCGCCACCGAGCGCAGCCGGGACGGCGACACGTACGTCTACGACATCGCCCTGCGCGACGCGGACGGCTCGGTCATCGAGCGCTGGACCGGACTGCACCTGCGGGCGGTACGCAAGCGCGACGGGCGCGGCCCGTGGGTGCCGGCGCTGCTCGGGCCGTACCTGGAGCGCACGATCGGCGACCTGGCCGGCATCCGGGCGGCGGTGGTGGTCGAGCCGGACGACCCGGGCGACGACACCGGCGACCACGTCGGCACGCGGCGGGTACGCACCGCCCGCGCGGCCTGGCGGGCCGTCAACCGCCCGGTGAACGTCCGGTACCGCCCGGACGGGCGGCCCGAGATCGACGGGAACCTGACGCTGACCGCGTCGCACGGCGCCGGTCTCACCCTGTGCGCGGTGGGGGAGGGGCAGCTCGGCTGCGACGTCGAGCCGGTCACCGCCCGGACGGAGGACGACTGGAAGGGGCTGCTCGGCCGGCACCTCGACCTGGCCCGCCTGATCGCCGAGACGTGTGCCGAGCCGCTGGACGTGGCGGCCACCCGGGTCTGGTCGGCGATCGAGTGCCTGCGCAAGGCGGGCTCCTCGGCCGAGGCCCCGCTCACGCTCGCCGGAACCGAACGCGCTGGCTGGGTCACCCTCGCCTCCGGCGACATCCGCATCGGCGCCCTGGCGGCGACGGTACGCGGCGGCGCCGTCGAGCCAGTGGTCTTCGCCGTACTCGCAAAGGAGGGCCAGTGAAGTACTTCGAGTATCGCCACACCGTGGGCTTCGAAGAGACCAACCTGGTGGGCAACGTCTACTACGTCAACTACCTGCGGTGGCAGGGCCGGGCGCGCGAGCTGTTCCTCAAGGAGCGTGCCGCCGAGGTGCTCGCCGATCTGCAGGACGACCTGAAGCTGTTCACGCTCAAGGTGGACTGCGAGTTCTACGCCGAGATCACCGCGTTCGACGAGGTCTCCATCCGGATGCGCCTGGTCGAGCTTGGTCAGACCCAGCTGCAGTTCGGCTTCGACTACGTGCGGCTCAACCCGGAGGGCGGCGAGACGCTCGTCGCCCGGGGGATGCAGCGGGTGGCGTGCATGCGCGGCCCGAACAACCGGACCGTGCCGTCGCGGGTACCGGAGGCGCTGGTGCGCGCGTTGGAGCCGTACACCCATCAGTTGGCGAGGGCCCGCTGATGACCGAGCTGCAGACCGAACGCGAACCGGTGCCGCAGGTGCAGGACACGGCCCTGCTGCGGCGCACCTTCGGCTCCTTCGCGACCGGGGTGACGGTGGTGACGACCGGCGGCGACGAGCCGCACGGCATGACGGCGAACAGCTTCACCGCGGTGTCGCTGGAGCCGCCGTTGGTGCTGGTCTGCGTCGACCGCAACGCCAACATGCACAGCGCCATGGTGCGGGCGGGCACCTTCGGGGTGTCGGTGCTCAGCGCCGGTCAGGAGAAGGTGGCCCGGCACTTCGCCGGGCGCCGGCCGATCGGCGTCGCGGAGTTCGCCGACACCGACTGCCTGCGGGGCGCCTGGTGCGACGCCCCACTGATCGCCGGCGCGGCCGCGCACTTCGAGTGCGAGCTGTGGCGCACGTACGACGGCGGCGACCACAGCATCTTCGTCGGCCGGCTGCTCAGCATGGCGGGCAGCAGTGACGAGGACGTACTGGTCTTCCTGCGCGGCCGGTTCGGGCGGATCGAGTGCGACGCGGCCGACCGGAGGGCGGCATGACCGCCGCCTTCACGCCCACCGACACCCCGTCGCGGGGGCGCGCCCTGCCGGGGCCGTCCCGGCGGTCGGCGCTGCGGCTGCTCGCCCAGATGAACCGCGACCGGCTGGCCATGATGACCGGCGCCGCACGGGAGTACGGCGACGCCGCCCGGCTGCCGGTCGGGCACAAGGCGCTCTACTTCTTCAACCATCCCGAGACTGCCAAGCACGTGCTGGCCGGCAACGCCGCCAACTACCGCAAGGGCATCGGCCTGGTGCACGCCCGGCGGGCGCTCGGCGACGGCCTGCTCACCAGCGAGGGCGAGCTCTGGAAGGAACAGCGCAAGGTGATCCAGCCGGCCTTCCAGAGCCGGCGGATCGCCGAACAGGCCGGGGCCGTCGCGGCCGAGGGAGCCCGGCTGGTCGACCGGTTGCGGAGCCGGATCGGCGCCGGCCCGGTGCAGCTGGTCGACGAACTCACCGGCCTGACCCTGGGCGTGCTCGGCCGCACGCTGCTCGACGCCGACCTGCACGAGTTCGACGGGATCGGCACCGACTTCGCCCGGGTGCAGGACCAGGCCATGTTCGAGCTGGAGACGCTCAGCATGGTGCCGATGTGGATCCCGCTGCCGCACCAGATGCGGTTCCGAAAGGCGCGGCAGCGCCTGGAGGTCGTCGTCGAACGCCTGGTGGCCGAGCGACGCGCGCGCAGGACCGACGCCGACGACGTGTTGTCCCGGCTCATCGTGTCGGCCGACCGCGAGGCCGACCCCCGCACGGGGCGGATGCGCCTGCGCGACGAATTGGTGACGCTGCTGCTGGCCGGGCACGAGACCACGGCCAGCACGCTGAGCTGGAGCCTGCACCTGCTGGACCGGCACCCGCAGGTCTGGCAGCGGGTGCACGACGAGGCGGTCGAGGTGTTCGGCGGCCGGGCTCCCGAGTACGACGACCTGCGGCGGCTGACCTACACCTCGGCCGTCATCTCCGAGGCCATGCGGTTGTTCCCGCCCGTCTGGCTGCTTCCCCGGATCGCGATCGAGGACGACGTGGTGGGCGGCTACCGGGTGCCCGCCGGAGCGGACGTGCTCGTCTCGCCGTACACCCTGCACCGCCATCCGGCCTTCTGGCCGGAACCGGACCGGTTCGACCCGGAGCGCTTCCTCGGCGACGCCGGGACGGACCGGCCGCGGTTCGCCTACATCCCCTTCGGAGCCGGCCCCCGCTTCTGCGTGGGTAACCACCTCGGTCTGCTCGAGGCGGTTCTTGTGCTCGCCCTGCTCTGCCGCGACCTGCGGCTGACCGGGCTTCCCGGCCGACCGGTCGTCGCCGAACCGATGCTGTCGCTGCGCATCCGCGGTGGACTGCCGGTAACGGTGCAGGCCGCCTGACCCCTGAATGGAGAGCCTCTTGTCAACGCCCACGATCGGACGGCCACGGCGGATGTTGCCGGCCCTGTTCGCGATCCTGCTGGTCGCCGGCCTCTACGCCATCGCCCGCGCACCGTCCGCATCAGCCTCGGAGCGGGCCGAGATCTCGTCCCGCTACCAGTTCACCGAACTCCCGATCGCCCTCCCGCCGGGTCTGCCGAACAACAACGTCCGCCGGGTGAACCAGGACTACCAGCACATCCGCTCCTGGATCTCGTCGGTCGGCGCGAGCATCGCCGTCAACGATCTCACCGGGGCGGGCGTCCCCCAGGACCTCTGCCTGGTGGACACCCGCAGCGACTCCGTCATCGTCACCCCCGTACCCGGAACCGGGACCCGGTATGCGCCGTTCGTGCTGGATCCCGCGCCGCTGCCCAGCGGCCCGGGGGTCGCGCCGATGGGTTGCACGCCCGGTGACTTCAACCAGGACGGTCGGATGGACCTGCTGACCTACTACTGGGGTCGCACGCCGATCGTCTTCCTCAACAAGCAGGCCGGCGCCTCGACGTCGCTCAGCAAGGCGACCTACCAACCGACCGAGCTGGTGCCCCAGTCGCCCTCCGCGGACGGCAGCTACCACGGCCCGCTGTGGAACACCAACGCGGTGGCGGTCGCCGACTTCGACGGTGACTCGCACCCTGACATCGGGGTGTTCAACTACTTCCCGGACAGCGGGGTACTCGACCCGGACTCCCCGCGCAACGTCGAGATGAACCACTCCATGTCCCGGGCGAAGAACGGCGGTGGCGCGCACGTGCTGCGCTGGACCGGCGCCACCGGCGGCGACCGGCCCTCGGTGAACTACCAGGAGCAGCCCGGCGCCGTGCCGCCGAAGCTGGCGTCCGGTTGGACGCTGGGAGCCGGCTCCGCGGACCTGGACGGCGACCTGCTGCCCGAGCTGTACCTGGCGAACGACTTCGGCAACGACCACCTCCTGCACAACGTGTCCACCCCCGGAAAGATCAAGTTCGCCGGTACGGAGGGACGCCGCGGCGCCATGACGCCGAAGTCGATGGTGCTCGGCCACGACTCGTTCAAGGGCATGTCGATCGACTTCGGCGACCTGATGGGCACCGGCCGGTTCGACATGTTCGTCAGCAACATCACGACCCCGTGGGGCATCGAGGAGAGCAACTTCGTCTGGCGCAACAACGCCGCGAACGAGCAGGAGGCGGGCCGGAAGCTCCGCAAGGGCATCGCCCCGTACGACCAGAAGGCCGCCGAGCACCAGATGGCCTTCACCGGCTGGGGCTGGGATGCCAAGATGGCCGACTTCGACAACAGCGGGCGCCTGGCGGTGGTGCAGGCGGACGGCTTCGTCAAGGGCACCATCAACCGCTGGCCCTGGCTGCAGGAACTGGCCATGAGCAACGACCTCATGTTGCAGAACCCGCACATGTGGCCGAAGGCCGAGCCCGGTGACGACATCGCCGGACACCAGAAGCTGGCGTTCTGGGCGCCGGGCAAGGACGGCAAGTTCCTCAACGTCAGCGAGGACCTCGGCCTCGCGGTGCCGGTGCCGACGCGCGGGATCGCCGTCGGTGACGCGGACAACGACGGTGGCCAGGACTTCGCGGTGGCCCGCCAGTGGGACGCGCCCGTCTACTACCGCAACGCCAAGGCCGGCAAGGGGAACTTCCTCGGGCTGCGGCTCTTCCGCCCGGCGCTCGGCGACGACCGGGCCCGTACGCCCGCGTACGGCGCGCAGGTCTGCATCAAGAGGGCCGACGGCCGGATGCAGATCTCGCAGCTCGACGGTGGCGGCGGGCACAGCGGCCGCCGCAGTTTCGACGTCTTCTTCGGGCTCGGCGACGCCGGCTCGCAGCCCGTCGAGGCCACCGTCAAGTGGCGTGACGCCAACGGGGTCGCCCGCAGCCAGACGCTCGACCTCACCAACGGGTGGCACGACGTAATGCTCACCGAGCAGGCAACGGAGGTACCAGGACGATGACCGACACCGAGGTTCGGACCGCGACGAGGACCCGGCCGGCAGAGCCGCTGGTCTCACCAGCCGCGGCCTCCGGAGAGGCGGCGCGTGAGCCCGCCCGCGTCGACTCCGCCGACCCCCGCTACAAGGCGCTGCGCAACTTCGCCATCTCGATGAGCGTCTTCAACATCCTCGGCTACACAGTGCTCGGCTTCGAGCAGCCGTGGCTCTGGCCGCTGCTGGCCCTGGCCGTCGGCTACACCGCCGAGATCGCCATCGAGTCGGTGGCGGCGTGGGCCAACGGCCGCCGGCCGGAGTACGCCGGCAACGGCGCGTGGGGCATGTACACCTTCCTGCTGCCCACCCACATCACGGCGCTGGCCTGCAACATGCTGCTCTACGCCAACGTGCACTTCTGGCCCATCGCGTTCGCCGTCGTGGTGGCGATCGGGCAGAAGTACGTCTTCCGTGCCCCGATCAAGGGACGGATGCGCCACTTCCTGAACCCGTCGAACTTCGGCATCACGATCACCCTGCTCGCCTTCTCGTGGGTGAACATCGCGCCGCCGTACCACTTCACCGAGTCGGTGCCGGACGCGATCTCGTTCATCGTCCCGTTCGTCATCCTCACGGCGGGCACCGTGCTGAACGCCATGCTCACCAGGAAGGTCCTGCTGATCATGGGCTGGGCGGGCGGCTTCGTCATCCAGGCACTGGTACGGCACTGGATCTGGGACGTCTCGCTGTGGGGCGCGCTGGTGCCGATGACCGGTGTGGCCTTCGTCCTGTTCACCAACTACATGATCACGGACCCGGGCACGACGCCCTCGACCGGCCGCGCGATGTTCATGTTCGGCGCCTCGGTGGCCACCGTCTACGGCATCCTGATGGTCTTCAACGTGGTCTACACGCTGTTCTTCGCGGTCACCATCGTGTGTGTCATCCGCGGCCTGTACTGGTGGGTGCGTTCGTACCGGGAGAGCCGCCGGCCGCAGCTGGCCCCGGCCCTGGCCTAGGCACGCCGCCACGCCGACCAGTGTGGGCGTCGCCGCCGTACCCGTGACGGCGGCGGCGCCCACGCCGTCGCGCCCGAGCCCGGCCCCGGCCGGACGCTGAGGGCGCTTTTCAGGAGATGCCCCGGGTTCGGGCGTGAGGCCAGACTGGGCCCGGTCGCGTCGTCCGGGTGACACCCGGCCGCCCGGCACCGCCAAGCCGCCGGGCGATCGCGGATGCCCCGGAGCCCGAACTCACCTGGCGTTCAAGCGGGAGGCGTTTATGAGCATCGTCGACGTGAGGCGCAAGGCCTTCCACCATCTTCTGGTCAGCACCGTGCTGGTCTCGATCATCAACGTCACCGTCTGGTTCGGGGTCACCTTCTATGTGTACGTGCAGACGCGCTCGGTGTTCGCCACGGGAGTGATCTCCGGGCTCTTCCTGGCGATGTCCGCGCTGACCGGCATCTGGTTCGGCAGCCTGGTCGACCGCCATCCGAAGAAGACGATGATGCAGGTGTCGTCGGTGGTGTCGCTGGTGCTGTACCTCGTGGCCTTCGTGATCTACGAGACCGCGTCGCCGGAGTCGTTCACCGACCCGACCAGCGTGGTCCTGTGGACGCTGGTGGTGGTGCTGATGTTCGGCGTCGTCACGGGCAACATCCGCCTGATCGCACTGCCGACGCTGGTGACGGTCCTGATCCCCGAGGAGTCCAGGGACCGCGCCAACGGCCTGATCGGTGCCACCATCGGGGTGGTCGGCGTCGTCACGAACGTGATCAGTGGCGTGCTCGTGGCGGTCGACGGCATGTTCTGGGTGCTGGTCCTGGCCCTGGTGGTGCTCGCCGCCTCCGTGGCGCACCTGCGCCTCGTGCCCGTTCCCGAGCGCGCGGCCACCGACACCCGTCCGGGTGAGCCGGCCTCCCACGGGCCGGCGCCCGACGTGGCCGTGCCGGGCGGCATGGTGGATCTGCGGGGCACCATTCGGGTGATCGGCCAGGCGTCCGGGCTGGGTGGCCTGATCGTCTTCTCGGCGTTCAACAACGTTCTCAGCGGCGTGTTCCTGGCGCTGATCACCCCCTATGGACTGACGCTGATGTCGGTCCAGGCGTGGGGGTTGCTCTGGGGTGTGCTGTCCACGGGCTTCATCGTCGGCGGGCTGATCATCGCCCGGACCGGCCTGAGCAGGAACCCGGTGCGGTTGCTGCTCATCGTGAACCTCTGCCTGTGGGCGGTCACCCTGCTGTTCCCGGTGCGGTCCTCGATCATCCTGCTGTCCGTGGGCATGTTCATCTACACCCTGCTCCAGCCGTACGCGGAGGCCTCCGAGCAGACGATCCTGCAGAAGGTGGTGCCCTACGAGCGGCAGGGGCGCGTCTTCGGCTTCGCGCAGAGCGTCGAGCAGGCCGCCTCACCGCTGGCCGCGTTCCTGGTCGCGCCGATCGCCCAGTTCCTGGTCGTCCCGTTCATGACCGACGGCGCCGGTGCCCGGGCGATCGGCGGCTGGTACGGCACCGGCACCGACCGCGGCCTCGCGCTCATGTTCATGCTGAGCGGCGTCGTCGGCCTGATCGTCACCGTCCTGGCGATGCTGAGCCGTTCGTACCGACAGCTGAGCCGGCGTTACACGCAGTCCCCGGCGGCTTCCGCCGAACTGAGTCCCACCGGGCAGCGGTGAGACGAACACGCCGCCGGTGTGTATTCACCGGCGGCGTGTTCGGTCTGGTCGAAAGGGACGTCAGGAACGGTCGCGCGGGCAGTTCTGATAGACCGCGAGCACCCAGTCGTCGTTCTCCTTGACGAGGATCCACGACGCCCGGATCGCGTTCTCGGGCGCCAGTTCCTCGGCGCCGGCCTCGATCACCCCGCCCTCGGTCAGCAGCGCCACGGCGCCGGGACCGAGCGGCCGGATCGCGATCGGCGTCCCGGTGACCGTCGTACCGCGGTAGGGACCGGCGTACGCGTTCGTCATGAACTGCCTGATGGCCTCGCGTCCCTGAACGAGGACGCCGGGCAGGATCAGCGTCCCGTCCTCGGCGAACAACCGGGCGAAGGCGTCGGCGTCGTGCTCACGCCACGCGTTGACCATGCGCGCCGGGACGGCGGCGATGGCGGCCTGTTCGGTGGATGCGGTAGTCGAAGTCATCGGCTCTCTCTTTCTCGACGAGACGGCGGAACGGCCGTCCCCATCGTGTCCACATCCGTGCCCGCGTAGCGCCTTCACGCGTGCGCAGCATCGTGCCGCAAGCCCAGAGATGACCCCGAACGGCGCAGCGAATGAACATGAGAATTCGATTCGACGTTCGCAGAAAGGCGGTGCAGGGATGCCACCGGAATCCACGCGGTTGACCGATTCCGAGGTGATGACGCTCGAGGCCTTCGCGGACACCATCATCCCCGGAGAGCGGCGGCACGCCACCGACCGAGCCGTCGCCGGCGCGGCCGACGGCGGGGGCGCTGTCGCGTCCGGCGCCGTCGATCTGATGGCGTCCGAGGAGGGCGGCCTCGGCGGGCTGCTGCCGACGCTCGTGATCGGGCTCAACGACCACGCGCAAGCGTACGCCGACAAGCACGGCCTGACCCTCGACGACAGCGTTCCCGCCTTCGTCGCCCTGGACTTCGACGACCGGACCGCGTTGGCCGCCGAGCTGATGGCGCCACGCACCGACGAGCAGGACCTGTGGGTCCCGCTCGCCATGTTCAGCGTGATGGCCTGGGACACCGGTGCCTCCGTGCACACCACCGAGGCCCTGGCCGCCGGCCACCCGGGCCTGACCACGATGGGCTTCAACGGGCCCGACGCCGACGGCCTGTGGCGCTTCCCGGACTTCTCCTACCGCCGGGTGCTCGCCTCCCCGCACCCGCACACCACACCCTCGGGAGATCCCGCATGACAGGTATTGAGACCACCGACGTCCTGGTGATCGGCAGCGGCTTCGGTGGCGCGATCCCGGCCTACCGGCTCGCTGCCGGCGGCGCCCGCGTCGTCGTGCTCGAACGCGGTCCGTGGCTCACCGGCGAGGAGTTCGAGCACGACTTCAAGTTCGGCAGCTCGAGCACCCGGGCCTTCGAGTTCACCATGGGCGACGGCATGAACATCCTCGGTGGCAACTGCGTCGGCGGCGGCAGCGTCGTCTATTTCGCGGCCATGCCACGGGCGCCCCGGTACGCCTTCGAGCGGCTCGGCGGCGCGGGACGGCGGTTGTGGCCGAGCAGCATCAACCGTGCCGAGCTCGATCCCTGGTACGACATGGTCGCCGAGTCGCTGCCGATCACCCGTCAGGACTGGAACGACGTCACGTACTCCGGGGGCCTGTTCGGGGCGGCGTGCGCGCACGCGGACCGTACGGCCAACCCGGTGCCCGCCGCCATCGACCGGGACAAGTGCACGAACTGCAACTGGATGATGTCCGGCTGCCGGTTCGACGCGAAGCGCTCACTGCTGCTCAACTACCTGCCCGGGGCGCTGGCGCACGGCGCCCGGATCCGGCCCCTGCACGAGGTGCAGCGCATCTCGCGCACCGACGACGGCTACCGGGTGCACTTCAACACGGTGGACGAGGTGGACTACCGCAACGTCACAGGCAGCGGCGCGATCGACTGCAAGGTCGTGATCGTCGCGGCCGGCGCGGCGGCGACCCCGGCGATCCTGCAACGCTCCGAGGCCGACCTCGGCGAGATGCCGGCCGCCGTGGGCCGGTACTTCTCGGGCAACGGCGAGCGGCTCAACACGGCGGTCGTCGACGAGAACCGGGTGCGCGAGGTGCTCGGTCTCTCCCGCCCCGACGGGCGGGCCTACGAGGGGTACCAGATCGGCAAGGGCCCGGTCTGCGCCAGTTGGGACCGGCTCGACGGGAACCTGCCGGAGTTCCACCGCTACTCGCTGGAGCAGCTGTACTTCCCGCCCGGCTTCGGCACGATCCTCGCTCAGGTGCGTGACGCCACCGGGCCCACGTGGTTCGGCGTCGAGAAGAAGGAGATGCTGCGCCGCTGGCAGTCGTGGCTGACCATCTTCATCATGTCCGAGGACGACAACGAGGGTGTCTTCGGCCCGCCGCCGGAGACCGGCAACGCCGACCGGGTCTCGCAGCAGATGCTCAGCCGCGGCCCCCTGCGTTACGACCCGACGGCGAACACCCGGGCCGCCTGGGCGCGGGCCGACGCGGACGTGCGCGACATCCTGGAGCGTGACGGCCTGGCCAAGGTGATGCCGTGGAGCAACGAGGTGATCGGGGCCTACACGGTGCACCCGTTGTCGTCCTGCCGGATCGGCGACGACCCGCAGACCTCCGCCCTGGACGACACGCACGAGTTGCGCAACCACCCCGGCATCTTCGTCACCGACGGCTCGTCGGTGCCCGGTGCGTTGACCGTCAACCCGGCCTTCACCATCGCGGCGCTGGCCGAGCGGGCGGTGCCCCGGATCGTCGAGGCGGTCGCCCGGCGCGGCGTCGGGGTGCGGTACGTGGCCGAGCCGCCGGAGGCGCGCACCAGCAGCCGCCGTCCTCTCCTCGCCCAGGCGTGAAACGGCCGGGTCCGCCTCGACGGACCCGGCCGCTTGCCGGGACGTGCCCCGGCCGCTCAGGGCCGGGGCACGTCGAAGAGTGCGGGGAACTTGTTGATCAGACCGAGGTCACCGCGGGCCTTCAGCCTGCCGCGCAGGAAGAGCATGCGGGCGTTGGCGTTGCCGGTGGTCATCTTGACGAAGTTGACCGCGTCGAGGTGCAGCACCAGCCGCGGCGTGCGCGCCGGTCGCGGGGACACCGTGCACCGGCCGCCGGCGATCTCCAGCTCGAAGACGTCCTCCTCGCCATCGGCGGGGCCGGTCACGTGCCAGTGCACCACGGCCTGGAGGGCACCGGCGCGGTCCGCCCGGAACACGTCCGGCATGCCGTCGATCAGGTCGCCGAGAACCGTCTTGCGCCGGTCCCCGGCGACCAGCTCGCGCAATTCGGCGTCCGAGGCCTTCTTGACCTGTCGCGCGAAAGTAGCCGCGCCTTCCGCGGGGTTCACCATGGACACCATTCGGTCACTCCATTCAGGTGCAAAGAGGGATTCTTCAATTCTTTTCGCCGGCCTGCACCCCGGGCCAACTCCCAGAATGCGTAGAGGTACGCCATGACATTTCTGATCACCGGCGGCTCCGGCTTTCTCGGTTCGCACATCGCGGCCGAGCTGGTCCGCCGTGAGGTTCCGGTGCGGCTGCTCGTACGGGATCCGCAGCGGGCCCGGAAGGCGCTGGAGCCGCTCGCCGCCGGTGCCGCCGGTGTGCCGATGGCGCTCGGGGACGTCACCGATCCGGCGGCCGTGGTGGCGGCGCTGCGCGGCTGCGCCGGGGTGCTGCACGCGGCGTCGGTCTACAGCTTCGATCCGCGCCGGCACGCCGAGATGCGCGCGGTCAACCGCCGCGGCACCGAGGTCGTGCTGGCCGCCGCCCGTGACGCCGGTGTGGACCGGGTCGTGCACGTCTCGACGTTCGGCGCGCTGCTGCCCGCGACCGGGCCGATCACCTCGGATGCGCCGGTCGGCGCCCCGCGGGAGCCCTACCTGGCCAGCAAGGCGGAGGCCGACCGGGTGGCCCGGCAGTACCGGCGGGACGGGCTGCCGGTGCTCGTCACCTACCCGCCGGCCCTGCTCGGGCCGCACGACCCGCGTCTGGGTGACCAGACCCGGCGGGTGCGCGACGTGCTGCGTGGCCTCATGCCGATCTGGCCGGACGGGGGCTTCCCGATCGGGGACGTCCGCGACGCCGCCGCCTGGCACGCCGACGTGCTGATCCGCGGCGGGCCCGCCCAGCTCGCCGCGCCGGGCCGGTTCGTGCGCACCCGGGAGCTGCTGCGGGCGCTGCGTGACGTCACGGGCCGCCGGCTGCCGGCCGTGCACCTGCCGGCCGCCGCGTTGCTGCCGGTGGGCCGGCTCGCCGGGCTCGCCCAGCGGGTGCTGCCCGTGCACGTCCCGGTCGAGCACGGCGCCATCTACGTCTGCGGGGTGGCCCGCCCGCTCGACGACGCGCCGGCCCCGCGGCCGCTCGTCGACACCCTGGCCGACACCGTTCACTGGCTGCGCGAAGCGGGTCACCTGAGCGCGGCCCAGGCCGGCCGGGCGGCCACCCGCAAATCTATCGGAGTCTGAATACCGCACGGCAGAAGAATGATGGTCTTCAGTGCGCCGATAAGGTGACTCGTCGACGTCGTCACATTGGAGGAGACGAATGATGGGACAGAAATCCGGGGTTCTCGCCCTCGTGAACGGGCGCTATCATCGGGTCACGCTGCGACTCTTTCTCATCGTTGTGGTCGCGCACTGGGCCGAGCATCTCGTGCAGGCCTACCAGATCTGGGTGCTCAACAAGCCGCGCCCCCAGGCTCGCGGGGTGCTGGGACAGTTCTGGCCCTGGCTGGTCAGCTCCGAGTGGCTGCACTACGGCTATGCCATCGTGATGCTGGTATTCCTGTTCCTGCTGTTCCCCGGCTTCTCCGGGCGCTCGAAGGTGTGGTGGGGGATCGCGCTCGGGCTGCAGTTCTGGCACCACATCGAGCACCTGCTGCTGCTGATCCAGGCGCAGACCGGCACCTTCTTCTTCGGCGGCACGGTGCCCACGAGCATCGCCCAGCTGGTGATGCCCCGGGTGGAGCTGCACCTGTTCTACAACTCCGTCGTCTTCATCCCGATGCTGATCGGCATGTACCTGCACCTGCGCCCGACCCCGACCGAGCGGGCGAGGGTCACCTGCGACTGCGCGGCACCGCAGGCCAGCTTCTCGCCGGGCATTCCCCGTCCGACGACGGCCTGACATGCCACGGCTTCTCCGGAACGCGGTGCTGCCGCTGCTCGCGGCGTCGGTGCTCCTGCTCGCACCGGCCGCCGCGGTGGCGGCGACGGTCAGCGACCCGGCCGACGGCGCGGCCCTCGCCGCCGCGCCGCGGCAGGTCACGCTGACCTTCACCCGCGCCCCGGTCGCCGAGACGTCGCGGGTCAGGGTGGTGTCCGGCGACGGCCGCCCGGTCGACGGGCCGGGCGGGCCGGTCCGCGCCGGGCTCAGCCTGACGCAGCCGGTGGGCATCGCGCGAGCCGGTGACTTCACCATCGTCTACTCCGTGACGTTCGCCGACGGCGGGCAGGAGCAGGGCACCCGCCGTTTCCGTGTCCTCACCGATCCGGCCGCCGACGACAGCGGCGCCCACGCCGGGCACGGCGGGCACGACGTCGACCCGGTCAGCGCCACGCTGCTGGTCATCGACGGCCTGGTCGTCCTCGCCGTGGTCTTCCTCCTGGTCGTCCGCCGGCCCGGCGCCGCCCCCGTCGCCTGGCGCCTCCCCTCGAGCGAAAGGAACCCCGATGACCGCACTGCCTGACGTCTACGTACAGCTCGCCGCCCAGGGCGAGGAGGTCGACCGGCTGGTCGCGGACCTCGACGCCGCGGGCTGGGACCGGCCGACGCCGGCTCCGGGCTGGACCGTCGCGCACCAGATCGCCCACCTGACCGCCACGTTCCGGATGGCGGAGACCGCGGTCTCCGCGCCCGACGACTTCCGCGCGTTCACGGCGTCCCTCGGGGGCGACTTCGACGCCAACGTGCGGCGCGCCCTCGGCGTCTACCTCGGCGAGCCGCGCGACGTGCTGCTCAAGAAGTGGCGGGCCGGGCGGGTGGCGGTCGACGAGGCGCTGGCCAAGACCCCGCCCATGCAGATCGTGCCGTGGCTGGTGCGCCCGTTGCCGGCCGCGGTGCTGGCGGCGGCGGGCATGATGGAGTTGTTCGCCCACGGGCAGGACATCGCCGACGCGCTGGGCGTGCGTCGCACCCATGACGACGGGCTGCGGCACCTCGTCGACTTCATCTCCCGCACCTGGGATTTCGGATACCAGTCCCGCGCTCTGGAGACGCCCGACGCTCGGCTGCGGTTCGAGGTGACCGCGCCGTCCGGCGCCCTCTGGACGTACGGCGCGGACGACGCGACCGACGTGATCAGTGGGCCTGCCGTGGACCTGTGCCTGCTCGCCACCCGCCGTCGGCACCGCGATGACCTGGCCCTGACCGGAACCGGCGCGGAGGCGGACCGGTGGCTCGACATCGCCCAGGCGTACCGCGGCCCGGCCGGAGAGGGCCGCCGTCCAGGCCAGTTCGACCACTGAGAACAGGCCCAGTCGCCGCGACTGTTCAATTACTACAGTCGACATTCCCAGCGTGCAGGATTTCTGCGGTAGCTCTGTCGTGACGATCGTGGCAGACTCGCGGCAAGGTCACTCGGCGACGGGGGTGGGTTTGCGCATCTCGGAACTGGCCCGGCGGGCCGGCATGCCGATCCCCACGGTGAAGTTCTACCTCCGTGAAGGTCTGTTGCCGCCGGGGACGCCGACCGCGCGTAACCAGGCGCGGTACGAGGAGTGTCATCTGGAGCGGCTGCGCCTGATCCGGGCGCTCACCACGGTGGGTGGGTTGGAGATCGGCGCGGTGCGGGGTCTGTTGACGGTGCTTGAGGATCCGGGTGTGACGTTGGCGGGGGTTTATACGGGGCTGGACCGGGTGGGGTTCACCGCTTCACCGTATCCGGCTGATTTCGACGGTGTGGAGGCGGCGCGGGCGGACATCGATGCGCTGGCTGACAGGTTGGGGTGGGACGAGGAGGCCACGCGGTCGGGGCGTGAGTCGTTGGTTCAGGTGCTTACCACGTTGCGCGCTCTCGGCTGTGATGCTCATGGTCGGTACTTCCTGACGTTCGCGCAGGCGGCGGGCAGCGTGGTGGATGCGGAGATGGGTCTGGTCCAGGGGTCCGACCGTGACGCCAAGGCTGAGGCCATGGTGCGCAGTGTGTTGTTCGACGTGTTGATGTCGGTGATGCTGCGGACGGTCCGCCGAAACGCGGTGGCCGTGCGGTTCGGCGGCTGACACCCACTCCTTCGTCCGGTCGGTCACCAGAGCGGTGTCGTTTCTCCGACGTGCGGGGCACGGCCGCAATGCGGAAGATGTCTGCCTGGCACCGCGCCCGGAACAATGAACTCTCGGCGTTCCACGATGGAAGGGGCCGCGATGCCACCCGGCGCGACAGAGCTGGACCTGCTCGGGACACCCGGAACAGAGCACGGAGACGGCACCGGCCCCGGTCCGGGGTTCTCCCGATGAGCGCGCCGGCGATCGAGACCGCGGGCCTGGCCAAGTCCTTCGGCGCCAACCGCGCGGTCGACGGCGTCGACCTTACGGTACCCGCCGGCACCGTCTACGGCCTGCTCGGCCCGAACGGGGCCGGCAAGACCACCGTGGTGCGCATGCTCGCCACGCTGCTGCGGCCCGACGGCGGCAGCGCCCATGTCTTCGGCAAGGACGTGGCGGCCGATCCCGACGCGGTACGCCGCCACATCAGCCTCACCGGCCAGTACGCCTCCGTCGACGAGGACCTGACCGGCGCGGAGAACCTGACTCTGCTGGCACGCCTGCTCGGTCACTCCCGGTCTGGTGCCCGTACCCGCGCCGAGCGGATTCTGGAGGCGTTCGGACTGACCGACGCGGCCGACCGGCAGGTGAAGAAGTACTCCGGGGGCATGCGCCGGCGCCTGGACATCGGCGCCAGCATCCTGAACACTCCGGACCTGCTGTTCCTGGACGAGCCGACGACCGGCCTCGACCCGCGTAGCCGCAACCAGGTCTGGGACATCATCCGGCTGGTGGTGGCGAACGGCACAACGGTATTACTGACCACGCAGTACCTGGACGAGGCCGACCGGCTGGCCGGACGCATCGCGGTGATCGACCACGGTCGGGTGATCGCCGAGGGCACGCCCGGGGAGCTGAAGTCCTCGGTGGGCGCGGGCACGATCCACGTCCGGATTCGCGACGCCGCGCAGCGGCTGGCCGCCGAACGCATCCTGGCCACCGCCCTGGAGACGACGATCGACCTGGACGCCGACCCGGTGGCGTTGTCGGCGCGTACCGCGGGCTCCGAGCAGGGCGCCACCGAGCAGGCCTCCCGCGCCCTGGCGGCGCTGGCCGGCGCCGGGATCGTCGTCGACGACTTCGCCCTCGGCCAGCCCAGCCTGGACGAGGTCTTCCTGGCTCTCACCGACCGGCCGGCACATGAGGAGGTCAGCGCATGAGCACCGCGACGAGCGCCCCCGATGCGCCCACGGTCTACATCCCGTCGGCGGAGACCCTTGCCGCGGTGCTGGCCCGCGACGAACGCCCACCGCGCCCGAGCTCGCTGTCGGCGTCACTGACCTTCGGCTGGCGGGCCATGCTGAAGATCAAGCATGTTCCCGAACAGCTTTTCGACGTGACGGCCTTTCCGCTCATCATGACGCTGATGTTCACTTACCTCTTCGGCGGGGCGCTGGCCGGCTCCACGGGTGAGTATCTGCAGTTCTTCCTGCCCGGCGTCATGGTCACCAGCGTCGTGATGATCACCATGTACACCGGTGTGGGCCTCAATATCGACATCGAGAAGGGCATCTTCGACCGCTTCCGCACCCTGTCGGTCTGGCGCCCCGCACCCCTGGTCGGCATGATCTTCGGCGACGTCGTGCGCTACATCCTGGCAGCCGTGGTCATCATGTGCGTCGGCCTGGTTCTCGGCTTCCGCCCCGAGGGCGGCCCAGCGGGCGTGGCCGCGGCGATCGGCCTGCTCGTGGTCTTCTCCTTCGGCTTCTCCTGGGTGTGGACCATGGTCGGTCTGCTCCTGCGCTCGGACAAGTCGGTGATGGGCTTCAGCTTCCTGGTCCTGATGCCCCTGACCTTCCTGAGCAACGTCTACGTCGACCCGCGCACGATGCCGGGCTGGCTGCAGGCATTCGTCGAGGTGAACCCGATCAGCCACCTGGTGACCGGCGTCCGTTCGATGATGGCCGGCGACTGGGACATGGCCGAGATCACCTGGACGCTGGCCGCGGCAGCGGCCCTCACGCTGATCTTCGGTGCCCTGACCATGCGCCTGTACAACCGCCGCTGAACCCTGCCGGCAGTGGGTGGACCCGGCCGGATGCCCGAGTGCGGCCGCAACACGTCTCCTGGATGGTGCCGATGACAGCCGTGACGCGGGATGACTGGACGCGGGCCCGGGCCGCTGTGCTCGACACCGGCCGACGCTTCGACGCGCTCGTCAGATCCGTACCCGATCCCGCGGCGATGGCGACCGCGGAGTGGTCCATCGCCGACTCCGCCGCCCATGTGCTGTCCATCGGCTCACTGTGTCTGCTGTTGCTCGACCCCGACGCGCCACCGCTGCCGGTGCCGGGCCTGCGTGAACTGCTGTCGGACACCAACGTCGACACCGTCGCCGACGCGAACTCCCACGTCATGCGGCACCTCACCGAGCGCGACCCGCGGGTCGTCCTGCACGAGCTGCGGACGTCGATCGAGCGCATCCTGCTCGTCACCCGTACCGCCGACCCGGCCTCCACCGTCACCTGGCTGGGCAACGCCCAGGTGACAGTGGCCGGGGTGCTCGCACACCTCGTCAACGAGATGCTCGTGCACGGCTGGGACATCGCGCGGGCGGCCCGCCTGCCGTGGCGGATGCCGGACGCCGACGCGGGGCTGTTCTTCGACCTGTTCCTCGTCGACATGATCCGTAACGACTACGGCGCGCTGCTCAACCCCTCGGTCCGCATGCCCCGCCGTCGCATCGCGGTCCAGTTCCGCTCCGCGCACACCACGACGGCGACATTGGCGCTGGACCGGGGCCGGGTCGTGGTCGCGCCGCCCGACGACCCGTACGACGTCAGCCTGACCTTCCGCCCGGCCCGCTTCAACCTGATGCTCTTCGGCCGCGTCGGCGCGCTGCGCGCCGCGGCCGCCCGGGACGTGATCGTCGGCGGCCCCCGCCCGTGGCGGTTACGGGCCTTCCTGCGGGTCGTGCACATGCCCAACAACGCCCGTGCCTGAACGGTGAGCCCATCGGTCCGCCTTCAGACCGAGACGGACAGGGCCGGGCCGCGGCAGACGCCGTCCACGGGCACGGGCGGAGACGACACGGCGAGCGAACGGCCGCAGGCTTGAGGCATACACCGATCCCCCCTCGACCGGAGGCTCCAAACGTGACAGCACACGACGTGATCGCCGATCTGACCGCCGGTGCCGAGGACGTCGACCGCATGGTCGCCGGTCTCACCGACGAGCAATGGACACTGCCCACGCCTGCCGAGGGCTGGACCGTCGCCCATCAGGTCGGTCATCTGGCCTTCGTCTTTCGCATCGCCGGCCTCGCCGCCGCCGACCCCGAGGCGTTCATCGCCCTGACCCAGCGCATCGGCACCGGCTTCGGCGCCTTCGACCGGGCTGTCAACGCCGCACTGGCGGAATACCTCGTGCTGCCGCGGCAAGCGCTCCTCGCCCGGTGGCGGGCCGAGCGTGACGCCGGCGTCGCGGCACTCGCGGCCGTTCCGGACGGGACGCTCGTACCGTGGCTCGTCCGGCCGATCCCGGCGCCCGTACTGTGCGCGGCCGGCATGACGGAGCTCTTCGCCCACGGCCAGGACATCGCCGACGCGCTCGGCGTTCAACGGCGACACACCGACCGCATCAGGCGGATCGTGGAGTTCGTCGTGCACACCTGGGAGTTCGGCTACCAGGCCAATGACCTGACCCCGCCGGCTGAGCAGTTCCGCTTCCAGGTCACGGCGCCTTCGGGCGAGCAGTGGACGTTCGGCCCGGCCGACGCGGCCCAGTCGGTCACCGGCTCCGCTGTCGACCTGTGCCTGCTCGCGACCCGCCGCCGCCATCACAGCGACCTGGGCCTCGTCGCCACCGGCGCGGACGCGCGCACGTGGATCGGGTTGGCGCAGGCCTACCGTGGCCCGGCCGGCAGGGGACGCGCGGCCGGTCAGTTCGCCGGCTCCCGGTCGCCCGCCTGACAGCGGGCGACGCCCCCCACCCGGCCGGGTTCGGCGGGAACGCGCCGGCAGCGGCGCCGCCGCACCCGGCCCGCGGCATGGCCCGCCGACTGGCCGCCACGGATGAGGAAGCGCCCATGTCCGGCACGACTCCGCCGTGTCGACAGTGGAGCGCTACGGTGTCCTCGCCCTCAGGGACCCGCGCAGGACCCGTAGGACGATGCCCGGCCTGAGCAGTGACGCCGGAGGCTGCACGAGGTTGAGCACCCGCAGGAACGCCGCGCCGAGCACCGCGTCGTGGCTGGCCGCGACATGCAGCCGGTGCACGAACCTGTTGGTGAGCCGCACCCGGGCCCCGCGCCGGCCCGGCACCTCAGGGAACCGCAGGTCGGTGCCGACCGCGATCGCCCACGGGCCGTCGATGATCCGGGCCGCGCCACGGAAGAAGCGAGGCGCGATCGCGGTGCCGTGCTCGGTGAGCAGGCGGCGCAGCAACAGCGCCTCCAGCGCCGCGACCGTCATGCCCTGCCCGTAGATGGGATTGAAGCTGCACAGGGCGTCGGCGACGACCAGGTATCCGGACGGGAACCGGCGCAGCCGCTCGTACCGCCGGCGGATGCTGGCCGGAAACCGCATCGTCACCGGCTCACCGGCCGGTGGGGCGGACCGGACGATCGTCGCGATGTGCGGTGCCGCCAGTCTCTCGGCGAATGCCGCCATGCCCGCGTCATCCGTCGGCGGCTGCTCGCCGAGCATGCCGTTCAGCGCGATCGCCACCCGGTCGCCTTCCAGAGCTGCGGCGATCCCGGCGCGGGGCGCCCCCGGTACGGCGTTCGTCAGCGCGCCGAGCAGGCCGTCAAGGTGCTCCGGGCAGCGCTGGTAGAGGCGGGTGACGTACGTGACGTCGACGCGGACCCGATCCTCCGGCGGCGGCCGGTAGCCGAGCTCGGCCAGCCACCGAGGGCTGCGGGAGGCGCGGCCCCCGGCGTCGACGACGAGGTCCGCCGTGATGGTGTACGGCGTCGCGGTCTGGCTGTGCGAGGCCACCTGGACGCCCGTGACGGTCATACCGCCGGTGTCGGTGAGCAGGCCGGTGACGTCGGTCCGCGGCACCAGCTCCACACCGGGCAGCTCGGCGACCCGGGTGCGGATCACGTGCTCCAGCAGGGGGCGGCTCACCCCGACGCCGATGAGGTCCGACGGTGCCCGCCGCATGCGGTATCCGTCGTTGTACCAGTGGACCTGCTCGTGCAGGTCGACGATGGGCGCGCCGGCGTCGCGCAGTTGTGCGGACAGCCCCGGGAACAGTTCCTCGAGCACCGACCTGCCGCGGGCCAGCAGCACGTGCAGCTGCCGGTCCTGCGGCACGTGGCGGCGGCTCGCCGGTGTGTCGGGCAGCAGGTCCCGGTCGATCACGACCACCCGCGCGAAATGCTCGCTGAGCGCCCGGGCGGTAAGCAGGCCGCCCATGCTCGCACCGATCACCACCGCTGTCGCGTCACCAGCCATGACCCGGACAGTATTGACCGGAGTTGTTCGATGTCATATTGGTTCTTGCTCGACTGTCCGACGGTCAGGTGCCGTAACCCTCTTCCACGATGCGCGTGGCCATCGGCAGGTAGTCCTCCGGCCGCTGCGGCGCGAAGGTACCCAGCCCGTCGACGTAGCGGTTGTACATGCAGAACGCCGCGGCGATGAGCACGGTGTCGTGGATCTCGACGTCGTCGGCGCCCTCCGCCCGGGCGGCGTCGACGAGTTCGGCGGTCACCGCCCGGCCGCTCTGCTGGACCGCGCCGGCGATGCGCAGCAACGCTCGCAGCTTCGGTGACACCGGCGCCGAGTCCAGGTCCGCGCGCACCTTGTCCACCACGGCCATGCCAGCGTCGAGCTGGACGGCGGCGAACGCCGAGTGAGAGGAGCAACAGAAGGTGCATTCGTTGAGACCGGACACGTAGGCCGCGATCAGCTCCCGCTCGCCGGGCGGCATGGAGTGCGGTGCGCGCAGCAGCACTTCGGCGAGCATGTTGAGCGGCTCCGCGGTCTCCGGGCGGAACCGCATCGGGCCCGTGATGCCCGGAAACTCATGCTCGTCCACGCCCAGATCGATGTAAGCCATGCCGTACCGTGGCACGCGCCGATCGGGGGGACAACTTCCTGCGTGCGCAGTTGCCGCATCGACAGTGGCCCGCTCCGCCCGCCGGCCGCAGCGGGTCAGGCAGCGCGATCCGAGGGCCGGAGAACGTGCCGGAGTTCCGAGACGCACATCATGTAGCCGGTCGGTGTCGGCAGCCGGTCGAGGTAGTAGCGCAGGTCGGCGCCGAGCGCGAACACCCGGGTCGGGGTGCCGGTGCCGCGCGCGTCCTCGATCACCCGTCGCAGCCCGTCGAGGACGGCCGGGTGCCGGGTGCGGTAGGAGTCGGCGACAAGGTGGTTGCTGCGGTCGGCGGCGAGGTAGAACTGCACCAGGTCCTTGGTGCCGACGAACAGTTCGGCGGCACCGGCGGCGCAGATGTCCGACGTGGCGTGGACCGCGGCCGGCGTCTCGATGAACGCGGACAGGGGCGTCTCGGCCGGCAGGCCGAGATGTGGTCGCAACTTCGCGAACTCCTCGGCGTCGGTGAGGAACGGCGCCGAGAGATGCACCAGGTCGGCCTGAGCGCCGAGCTGACCGCGCAGGGTGTCCAGCATGACGTGCAGCGCCTGGGGATAGGCGGCCGACCGGAGCAGCCACCGGGTGCCGTGCAGGCCCATGTCGGGGTTGGGCTCGCTCGGCACCGTGGCCTCACCGGTGATGTGGGCGGCGTCGTTGGAGCGCAGGTCGAGCATACGCAGGATCAGCCGCTGGCCCGGCCGGAGCGCTTCCACGCATGCCCGCAGCTGGTCGGCGATCGCGCGTCCGTAGGCGTGCACGGCAGCCCCGCCGCGCAGGGCGTCGATCGGGCTGAGGCCTGCGGAGAAGCACAGGAACTCCTCCCGGACGAAGAACGACTCGACGGCAGTCGTACCCCCGGCTGTGGCGTTGAGGCCGCGGATGTCGCGAAGGTCGGCGATCACGGCGCAGGCCGAGCCGAGAACGTCCGGCGGCGGACCGGCCCGGCCGACGGCCGCCGCGCCGGCGCCGCCGCCGGCGCCCACGACGACAGTCGCCCGCTCCAGGTCGAGCGTCACCACGCCGACGAGCTTGTCGAGGTCGCCGGGGTCGACGCGCAGGACGGGGATGCCCTTGGCGCGGCAGACGGACTGCATGTGGCCGGTACGCCCGCCGGAGCCGCAGACGACGGCGCGGGCCGTCGTGAGCGCGTCGTACAGCCTCGGCGTGAGTGTCTGCGCGATGACGACCGAGCCCGCCACCGGTCGTTCGGTGCGGTTGCACGGCCCGTCCACCACGGATGTGGCTCCGCCGATGAGCAGCACGCCACGGATCTGTCGTTCGGTCACTGGTCGTCCGCCTCTCCCTCGTTCGTGATGCCCAGCTGCCGCCGCAGCTCGCGTGGCGTCACCGAAATGTCCGTGAGCTTCTCGAGCGCCGCCTGGTTGACCGCGGCACGCAGCAACCGGTCACCCGTCTCGGCCCGCACACCGTGGAAGTGATCGGAGCACAGGTGGCCGGCCAGCCGCGCGTCGAGTCGCTCCCGCTCCGCCCGGGACCGCGCGGCGAGCCGCCTGACCTCCACGGTGACGGCCTGCGCGAACCCGTCGCGGGTCGTCTCGGTGAGCGTGTGGCGCAGTTCCGTCGCGGCCCGTCGTGCGGCCCCGTCGCAGCGCAGCTCGAGCCGTTCGAGAACGTGCGCGGCGACCATGACGGAGTGGTTCTTGATCGCGGCGAGGTTGAACGCGAAGGCGCCGGTGCGACCGTTGCGGACGATCTCGTCGCCCTCGCGCATCACCCCGATGGCCGAGAGCACCTCAACCGGCTCGCCGTCGGGTCGTAGCGGCGTACCCCGGGTGTCGACCTCGATGCCGCGGCCGGTGCGGTGATGGGGAGTGACGACGTCGCCGGCCAGGAGGTTCGTCCACAACGGGGACTCGACGTGCGTGTAGTCGAACTCCCGGCCGAAGTTGCACACCACCAGGTCGGCCGGGAGGACGCGGGTGCCGGCCCCCGTCGCCACGACGACGTCGAGTCGCCCCGACGCCGCCGGGCCGACCTCCTCGATCCGGCCGACGACAAGCTCGACCGAGCCGTGGTCGGGGGACATGGCCTGCTCCACGATGGCAGTCGTGTAGGGCACCGCGCCGACTCGTAGCGAGGCGATCTGCGTGCTGAACTCCTTGAGCAGCTGCCGCAGCTCGTCGGTCGGGATCTGCGCGATGACCCGCGGGAGGTAGGGCTCCCATGCCTTCGCCACCCGTTCGGTGATGATCCGCTGGTGGATGTCGGGGTGCTCCGCGGTGATCGCGGCGCAGGCGGCCTCCCACTCGGCGTGGAGGCGTGCCAGGAAGTCCGAGCGGTCCCGGTACGGTTCGAACAGCCGTCCGGGGGCGGGGAGCTGGACCACGCCGTGCTCGTGGTGCTCGGGGTACGCGCGTGGCATCGTGCCCGACTTGGAGACCAGGCGGATGGTGCCGGTGTGACCCTGGCGCAGGAGCAGGGCCACGGAGTCGTACGCGCTCAGCACCGATCCGACGACCACGACGCTCGCGTCGGGCGGTGTATCCAGCAGCCGCCGTACGCCCTCCTCCGAGTACGGGTGCCGGATGAACGCGTCATGCCCCAGCACCTGGCCGGCGAACGCCGGTTCCCGGAGCTCCATGCCGGTCGCGAGGATCACGTGATCGGCCGTCAGGGTCTTCGTGTGCCCGGCGTCGTCGCCGGAGCCCAGCCGGATGGAGGCCACGACGTGGTCCGCGTGGATGTCGAGGTCGACCGCCTCACCCTCGGTCTCGATGAGTTCCACACCGGGGTACGCCTCGGCGCGGGCCGCGGCGACGCGATCGGTCAGGTAGTCGTGGTAGATCCGGCGTGGGGCGGGGCCGTGTCCGACGAATGTGAAGTCCCCCCAGGGCGCGGTCCATCCGCTGCGATCGGCCTCGTGATTGGCCCAGCGGACGAAGTCGTGGACGTCCTCGCGGAACGCGGACATGCGGCCGGCCTGGATGTTGAACACGTGATCCCAGGGGTTGCCGTCTCGGTGGTACGCCACCCCCGCGTAGCGGTAGTCCCGGCGACGCTCAAGCAAGACGATCTCGAGGGGTTCGCGGGCGAACTGCAGGAGCCGGATGGCTGTCGCCGTGCCGGCCAGCCCGGCACCGACGATGAGGACCCGAGGACGATGCATTCCTGCCTCCTTTTTGGATACCGGCAGCATGCATCGCCCGACGCCTGTCGATCAATTTCCTCCTCCTGAGCGACGCCCGTTCGTCATTCCCGGGGATCCGTTCGATGTTGGCGGCCGGGCGCGGAACGGCGCCACTTCACCAGTGCTGAAACCGGCGGCGCCCCACGCCACACCCCTATCGTCGGGACGAGGGCGGGTTGTCGGAACGCCGACAGGCGCGGCACGATGGGCGGTCGATGTGGTGGCCTGTTCGAGAAGCCGATCATGACCCTCGCGAAAGGGGAACGCATCCATGGAACAGATGACGGTGGCTCTCGCGCAGAGCGGCCATACGGCGACCATCGCCAGCGTTCGCGATTACACCATCGTGATGGATCGTCCGTCCTCCAACGGCGGATCGGACGCGGGCCCGATGGGTGGTGAGACGCTGCTCGCCTCGGTCGGTGGCTGCTTCATGAGCACTCTCTACGCCGCCGCCGAGGCCCGGTCCACCCGGGTCGAGGGCGCGACCTGTCGCGTCACCGGCGTGTTCGAGCCGAACCCCCGGCGGTTCGGTGCGATCCACATCGAGGTGTCGTGCGACTCGTGCCCGGCCGCGGACCTCGAACACCTCGTCGTGATCGCCGAACGCGGTTGCCTGGTGGCCGCGACCCTCAGGCAGGGCATGAAGGTGACCGCGTCGGTCGCCGTGCCGCCCGCCGCCGGGTGAACAGCGGGGCCGCCGCCGAAGTGCGCACGATGGAAGATGCGCTGGTCTTCGCCGACCGATACCTTCCGGTTCGTGACCTTGCCGATGGAACCGAGCGGTAGCGTTCCGTGTCCGCCGGTGCTGTCGCCCGTCTAGCCGCACTGCGAAGGAACTCACGATGATGGATGACACGCACGCCCGGACAGCCCCGTCCACCAGTTCGCCGGTCCCGGCCACCGAGCGACAGTCGGTCTGGAAGCACGGGGTCGTCGCGGCCGTCGTCGCCGCGATCGTCACCACCGTCCTCGCGGCGATCGCGTCGGCCGCCGGTGTGACGCTCGGGAACAGCGGCGAGACCATCCCGCTCCCCATGTTCACGGTGCTGACGCTGGTCCTCTCGCTCGTCGGTGTCGCCATCGCCGCCGTCATGGCGCGCAAGGCCCGTCGACCGCGGTCCACCTTCGTGCGGACGGCGGTGGCGCTGCTCGTGTTGTCCTTCATCCCGAGCGTCACGTTCGGCTTCGACGCCGGTGCCGCGGCAACCCTGGTCGCTCTGCACATCGTCGCCGCGGCGATCGTCGTGCCGGTCGTGGCGCGGCAGCTCCCGACCACACGCTGACCCGGCCGCGGCGCCGCCGCGCCCATCCAGTTCCAGCCCTCCCTCACCAGCGGGGCGCCGACGTCGGCGCCCCGCTGGGTCGCAACTGATCCAAATCGGCCCGGTCCGCTCGCATGTCACCCCGCGAAGCTCGTCGAAACGGTCCGCCCGCGTTGCCTCTGAGCAGGCTCGGTATCCGCGCAATCTGGGAGACAGCTCCCATGCACTCGCGTGCGAAGGTAGCCCGGAAGCCTTGGAGCCTCGATTGGAAGGTGAGCGGCTGATGGCTACTGCCGTGATCCAAAACGTGCGAGATGTCCTGACCGACTACCCCGGGCTCACGGAGGTCGCGGTCCTGGCCCACGAGCACGAAGCCCTCGGCCATGTCCTGGTGGCCTACATCGTGCTGCGTAGCGTCGGCCTCAACCTCACTGAGCTGTACAAGCACCTCAGGAAGCGGCTGCCGGGCAGCATGGTGCCGGCCGCCGTCACCGTCGTCGACGCCATTCCGGTCGACTCTGGGGGGACGGCCGACCCGCGCGCGTTGCCCCAACCCGACCTGCGGGGCCTGATGCCCTACCGGCCGCCGGACACTCCCCGCCAGGAAGCGCTCTGCACGATCTTCGCCGAGGTGCTCGCCCGGCCCCGGTGCGGTATGGACGACAACTTCTTCACCCTCGGCGGCGAGTCGATCGACGCCATGCTGATAGCCAGCCGCGCCAGCGCGGTACTCGGCCGGGACATCTCGATGGATGACCTGTTCGACGCGCCGACCGTGGCGGAGTTCGACCGGCTTCTGGACCTCATGCCGCTCAGGTAGGCACCGAGACGCCGGGCGGCCGGTTCACACCGGCAGGACTCCCGACATCGCGAGCCGCCGTCAGCGACGGCCCGGGGCTCGGTCCGGTTCCCGGATCCGGGAACCGGACCGAGCCCCGGCGCGATTTCTGAACCCCGCCTCGCGGCCCGGGCTCCGGCTCGGGCGAACCGCCCCCCGTCGGCGGGCGAATCGCATGGGCAACTGTGGAGATGCGCCGGGATAAATGGGCCGGGCAGGGTGGTCAGCGAACCGCCCGTCGTCGTGCGGAAACGATGAGAGTCAAGCGGCCGGCCGGGTCTGCCAATCGGAATGAGGTTGCCATGACTAATCCGTTCGAGGACGCCGACGCCCTGTATCTGGTCCTTGTCAATGACGAGGGGCAGCACAGTTTGTGGCCGTCCGGCATCGCCGTCCCAGATGGTTGGGTCACCGCGCACGACACGGATTCCCGATCGAATTGCCTTCGGTACGTCGAAGAACACTGGACCGACATGCGTCCGCAGAGCCTGGTCCGGGCGGAACGGGCGTGAGTGTCGTGGAAACGCTGACGGAGGCCCAACGGGAACTGGTCGTCTCGCGGTGGAACGACACGGCGCGGGACGTGCCGGAAACGGTGTTGCCGGAGTTGTTCGTGGCGCAGGTGGCGCGGACGCCGGACGCGGTGGCGGTGGAGTTCGGTGGTGTGTCGTGGTCGTACGCGGAGTTGGATGCGCGGTCGAACCGGTTGGCGCGGTATCTGGTGGGGTTGGGTGCGGGGCCGGAGCGGGTGGTGGCTGTCGCGTTGCCGCGGTCGTTGGAGATGGTGGCGGCGGTGCTGGGTGTGGTGAAGGCGGGTGCGGCGTATCTGCCTGTGGATCCGGGGTATCCGGCGGACCGGATCGGGTTCATGCTCGCCGACGCCGCCCCGCGCCTGCTCATCAGTGACCGGGCCACGGCGCTGCGGCTGCCGGACGTGCCCGGCGTCGAGCTGGTGATCATCGATGACCCCCGGGTGGCCGAGCCGGTCGCCCGGCAGGACGGCAGCGGTGTGGGGGACGCGGACCGGCTCGCGCCGCTGCGTACCGCCCACCCGGCCTACGTGATCTACACGTCCGGGTCCACCGGGCGGCCCAAGGGCGTGGTGGTCAGCCACCGCGGCCTGGCGAGCCTGTCCGGTTTCCTCATCCGGACCTTCGAGATCGGGCCCGCGTCACGGGTGGGACAGGTGGCCTCGCTGAGTTTCGACGCGGCGGTCATGGAACTGATGATGTCGCTGCCCGCCGGGGCGGCCCTGGTCCTTCCCGAGCAGGGGCAACTGGCCGGGGAGGCGCTCGCTGACACGCTGCGCGACCTGCGGGCCACCCATGCCCTGGTCGGGCCGGCCTCCCTGGCCGGGGCGACGACGGACCAGATGCCCGGCCTGGAGTGCCTGATGGTCGGCGGTGAGGCGTGCCCGGGCGAGATCGCCGCCGAGTGGTCGAAGGGCCGGCGGATGTTCAACGCCTACGGCCCGACCGAGGCGACGGTGGCCACGACGATGAGTGGGCCGCTGTCGGGAGGGGACGCCCCGCCGATCGGGAGGCCTATCTGGAACGCGCGGGCGTACGTGCTCGACGATCGGCTGAGGCCGGTGCCGCCCGGTGTGGCGGGGGAGCTGTACCTGGCCGGGCCGAGCCTGGCGCGGGGTTACCTGGGCCAGCCCGGTCTCACCGCCGGCCGATTCGTGGCCTGCCCGTTCGCGTCCGGTGAGCGGATGTACCGGACCGGCGACCTGGTGCGCTGGCGCGACGACGGTGAGCTGGAATACCTGGGCCGCGTCGACGAGCAGGTCCAGGTCCGCGGATTCCGGGTCGAGCCGGGCGAGATCGAGGCCGTGCTGGCCGGGCAGCCCGGGGTGGCCCGAGCCGTGGTGATCATGCGGGAGGACCGCCCCGGCGACCAGCGCCTGGTGGGCTATGTCGTGCCGGCTGCCGGGAGCGAGCTGGACCCGGCCGGGATCCGGGCGGCCGTGGCAGCGGTGCTGCCCGTCTACATGGTGCCCGCCGCCGTGGTGGTCCTGGACGCGCTGCCGTTGACGGTGAACGGGAAGCTGGACCGGCGGGCGCTGCCGGCCCCGACGTTCGTCGGCGGCACCGGCCGGGCGCCGTCCACTCCCGCCGAGGAAATCCTGTGCGAGCTGTTCGCCCAGGTCCTCGGTGTGGACCGGGTCGGGGTGGACGACAACTTCTTCGACCTGGGTGGACACTCGCTCCTGGTGGCCCGGCTGATCAGCCGGGTGCGGTCGGTGCTCGGGGTGGAGCTGGAGATCCGGGCGGTGTTCGACCATCCCACGGTGGAGTCGCTGGCGCGGTCGCTGGACAGCGTCGGGGCGGCCCGGCCACCGCTGGAGCCGGGGGACCGGCCGGCACGCCTGCCGCTGTCGTTCGCGCAGCAGCGGTTGTGGTTCCTGGCGCAGGTGGAGGGGCCGAGCACCACCTACAACGTGCCGTTCGCGTGGCGGCTGCGGGGGCGGGTCGACACCGCCGCGCTGACCGCCGCCCTGGGTGACGTGGTCCGGCGGCACGAGACGCTGCGGACCGTGTTCCCGGCGGTGGACGGGCAGCCGTACCAGCGGGTGGTCCCGGCCGCGCTGGCGGTGCCGGAGGTAACCGTGGTGCCGGCTCAGGAGGACGAGCTGCCGGCGCTCACCGGGCGGGCGGCGCAGCACGTCTTCGACCTGGCCGGTGAACTGCCGGTGCGCGCCTGGGTGTTCGTGCTGGGGCCGGACGAGTGCGTGCTGGTGTTGCTCACGCACCACATCGCCAGCGACGGCTGGTCACTGGGCGTGCTGCTGGCGGACCTGGGGCAGGCGTACGAGGCGCGGCTGGCCGGGCACGCGCCGGAGTGGACCGAGCTGCCGGTCCAGTACGCGGACTACACGCTGTGGCAGCGCGGCCTCCTGGGCGCCGGCCAGGACGGCGGCAGCGTGCTGGCCCGGCAGGTGGAGTACTGGCAGTCGGCGCTGGCCGGTCTGCCCGAGCGGCTTGAGCTGCCGTTCGACCGGCCCCACCCGGCCCACCGCTCCTATCAGGGCGGGCAGGTCGACGTGGACGTGGACGCGGCTGTGCACCGCGGGCTGGTGGAGCTGGCGCGCCGGCACCAGGTGACGCTGTTCATGGTGCTCCAGGCCGGCCTCGCGGTCGTGCTGTCCCGCTCCGGGGCCGGTACCGACATCCCGATCGGCGTGCCGGTGGCCGGTCGAGGCGGTGACGAGAGGCTGCACAACCTGGTCGGGTTCTTCGTCAACACGCTGGTGCTGCGGACCGACCTGTCGGGCGACCCGGACTTCGGGGAGTTGCTCCGCCGCGTCAGGGAGCAGGACCTGGCGGCCTACGCGCACCAGGACGTCCCGTTCGAACGGCTGGTGGAGGTGCTGAACCCGGTCCGGTCTACCACTCATCACCCCCTGTTCCAGGTGACGCTGGCCTCCGACGACGACACCAGCAGGGACTGGCGGGTCCACGGCCTGGAGTCCACGAACCTGCCGCTGCCCGAGCAGTCGGCCAAGTTCGACCTGTCGCTGACGTACCGGTCGCGACATGAGCCGGACGGCGCCCCCGGCGGGATCGGCGTCACCCTGGAGTACGCGGCGGACCTGTTCGACGCGAGCACCGCGCAGGCTCTGGCGGAGCGGCTGGTCCGGCTGCTGGGCCAGGTCGCCGCCGACCCGGGCCAGCGGGTCAGCGGCGTGGAGCTGCTGTCGGCGGCGGAACGCGAACTGGTCGTCTCGCGGTGGAACGACACCGCACGGGACGTGCCCGGTGTGGTCCTGCCGGAGTTGTTCGTGGCGCAGGCGGCGCGGACGCCGGACGCGGTGGCGGTGGAGTTCGGTGGTGTGTCGTGGTCGTACGCGGAGTTGGATGCGCGGTCGAACCGGTTGGCGCGGTATCTGGTGGGGTTGGGTGCGGGGCCGGAGCGGGTGGTGGCTGTCGCGTTGCCGCGGTCGTTGGAGATGGTGGCGGCGGTGCTGGGTGTGGTGAAGGCGGGTGCGGCGTATCTGCCTGTGGATCCGGGGTATCCGGCGGACCGGATCGCGTTCATGCTCGCCGACGCGGCGCCGATCGCGATGCTCACGACCCGGCAGCTCGACGCCGACCTGCCCGCCGCTGGCGTGCGGGTCGTCCTCGACGATCCGGCGGTGGCCGCCGACGTGGCGAGCCGGCCCGGCGGCGAGGTCGCCGACGGGGAGCGGATCGCGCCGCTGCTGCCCGGCCACCCGGCGTACGTGATCTACACGTCCGGGTCCACCGGGCGGCCCAAGGGCGTCGTCGTCAGCCACCGGGGCCTGCCCAGCCTGGCGGCGTTCCTGGTGCACACCTTCGAGACCAGGCCGGGGTCACGGGTGGCGCAGCTGCTCTCGCTGAGCTTCGACATGTCAATGGTGGAGCTGCTGTTGTCGTTGACCGCCGGAGCGGCGCTGGTGCTCCCCGAGCAGTGGCCGCTGGCCGGGGAGCCGTTGGCCGAGGCGTTCCACGAGCTCGGCATCACCCACGCGATGGTGGCGCCCAGCACGCTGGCCGGTGCGACGCCCGCCAAGGTGCCGGCCCTGGAGTGCCTCATCGTCGGGGGCGAGGCCAGCTCCGCCGAGCTGATCGCCGCGTGGTCGGCGGGCCGGCGGATCTACAACGGGTACGGCCCGACCGAGGCGACAGTGGGTACGACGATGAGCCGGCGGCTGTCCGGCGGCGGGGAGGTGCCGCCGATCGGGGCGCCGATGTGGAACGTGCGGGCGTACGTGCTCGACGAGCGCCTGGGTGTGGTGCCGGCGGGGGTGCCCGGGGAGCTGTACCTGGCCGGGCCGTACCTGGCGCGGGGCTACCTGAACCGGCCCGGGCTGACCGCGGAGCGGTTCGTGGCCTGCCCGTTCGCATCCGGTGAGCGGATGTACCGGACCGGTGACCTGGTGCGCTGGCGCAACGACGGCCAGCTGGAGTTCCTGGGCCGGGTCGACGAGCAGGTCAAGCTCCGGGGCTTCCGGATCGAGCTGGGCGAGATCGAGGCAGTGCTGGCCGGGCAGCCCGGCGTGGCCCGGGCCGTGGTGGTGCTGCGGGAGGACCGCCCGGGCGACCGCCGCCTGGTCGGGTACGTGGTGCCCGAGGCCGGCCGGGCGCACGAGGTGGACCCGGTCGCTGTCCGGGCCGCGGTGGGCCGGGCCCTGCCCGGACACATGGTGCCGTCCGCTGTGGTGGCCGTCGACGAGCTGCCCCGGTTGGTCAACGGGAAGCTGGACCGGCGGGCGCTGCCCGCCCCGGACTACGCCGCGGGAGCGGCCCGGGAACCGTCCACCCCGGCCGAGCGGGCCCTGTGCGAGTTGTTCGCCGAGGTGCTCGGGGTGGACCGGGTGGGCGTCGACGACAACTTCTTCGACCTGGGCGGGCATTCGCTGCTCGGCGCCGTGCTCGTCGCCCGGTTGGAGAACCAGCTCGGTATCAAGATCAGCCTGCAGAACTTCCTCGCCAACCCGTCCGTCGGTGCGGTCGCCGGTCACGCGGCACCGCAGACGGCCGGACAGTCCTGATCGGCACGAGACGACCCCCGGAGGAGGAACGATGGATCTGGCGGCCAGGGGTGTGACCATCTACTCGACATGTCGGTCGAGCATCGGCTACGGCCAGGACTCCCACCTGCGCAAGCTGCTGGAGACCGCCCGGTGGGCCGATGAGGCCGGCTACCGGGGGGCCCTGCTGTACAGCGACAACACCTCGATCGACGCCTGGATGTCGGCCCAGGCCGCCATCGCGAACACCGCCGGCTTCGTGCCGCTCATCGCGGTCCAGCCGCTGGACAAGAGCCCGTTCGCGCTGGCCCGGGCGATCTCGTCCCTGGCTCACCTGTACGGGCGGCAGGTCGACCTCAACTACGTCAGCGGCGGCTTCAGCCGTGACCTGCGGGTCCAGGGTGACGCGCTGCCGCACGACGCCAGGTACGACCGGCTCGTCGAGTACGTGACGATCGTCAGAGCGCTGCTCGACGGCGGCCTGACCAGTCACGAGGGGCGGTACTACAACTTCCGGCGGGCGCGGCTCACGACGCCGGTACCCGCCGACCTGCTGCCCAGGGCGTACGTGTCCGGCTCGTCGGCGGCCAGCCTGCAGGCGGGGGAGTCACTGGGCCTCAGCCAGCTCTCCTTCCCGTTGCTGCCCGCCGAGTTCGCCAGTCCGGACACCCGCAAGAACAGGTTCGGTGCCGGCATCAGCATCGGCATCATCGCCCGTGACGACTCGTCCGAGGCGTGGCGGATCGCGCACAAGCGGTTCCCGGCCGATCCGGACGGCGCGGAGCGGATGAAACTGCTCCTCTCGGCCGCGGTGTCGTCCTGGCAGCCCCAGCTCGCCTCCGTGCCGATCGCCGACGAGGGGGAGGGCGGGGCGTACTGGCTCGTTCCCTTCCGGTACCACCACACGTTCTGCCCGTACCTCGTCGGGAGCTACGACGAGGTGGCGCAGGCGGTGGCGACGTATCTGAAGGGCGGTGCCCGCACCTTCGTCTTCGACCTGCCGCAGGAACCCGACGACCTGTATCACACGCGGATCGCGGTGGAACGCGCCGTCGCGGCCCTGGACGGCGACCCGTCCTGACGCGCGAGCGGCCGTTTCGACAGCGCCTGACGAAAGGACACGCCGATGCGCCCCGTCGCCGGCACCGGCCCACTCTGCAGCCAGCTCAGCTCCGGCGACGGGGCGGAGGTGCTGGTCACCGACTTTCAGGCGCTCAACGGGGCGCCCCGGCTCAGCCAGTTGCTCGGTGACGCCGCCACCGACCAGCGGATCTACCAGGTGGATCCGCGGGGCGCGCTGTCCGGTGGCCGGCTCTACGCCTCCCTGGCGGAACTGGCGGACGAGGCGGTCGCCCTCTTCCGCGCCGAATCCTCCGCGGCGGGGGACCAGCGGCTGTTCGTGGTGAGCCACTGCAGCGCCGCCGCCCTGTCTCTGCGGATCGCCGGTCACCTGAGCGCCGTCCGGGAGGTCACCGCCGTCCTGGTGCAGCCGACCTGGCCGGGCACGGAGCACGTCGTCCAGGGGTTCGCGGAGTTCCAGGCGAAGCTGGGCGCCGGTGGTCAGCCGTGTCCCGACCTGGACGGCGATCCCCGGGCCTGCGTCGCGGAGATGGAACAGCTGATGCGGGCGGAGATGACGGAGCTGGCGAAGCGGCACGGCCTCGACAGCGCCCCGCTGGCCTTCTCCGAGCTGCTGGTGTCGTACCGGACCTGGCTCGCCTTCCTGCTGGCCTGCCGCAACGACCGGCCCGCGGAGCCGCCCGCCGAGTCGGTCGAGGTGACGGTGTTGACCGACGACCCCCACTTCGTGTTTCCCGGTACCGCTCCGGACCGGTACCGGATCACGCCGCCGCCCTCCGGTGAGCGGCCCGATGACGTCACACCGGAACTGGCCCGGCTGGTGCTCGGCCAGATTGGGAACTGGGAACCGCCGGATCCGCGCCGCTCCATGTCGGCGCGCCGCGGCTGAGCGCCGCCGGACGATGATCGGCGGCGCACCCTCGAAGACGACCACGGCGTTGATCACTGCCCACGATGGAAAGACCCACCGATTGGGTCTCATAGGAGGAAGACGTGGAAGATGAGCGTCCGTTCGTCATTGATCCCCTCGGCGCCGGCATCCACGCCGAGATGGACCGGCTCCAGGCCCGGGGGCCGGTCACCCGGGTGCTGCTGCCCGGCGGGGTTACGGCCTGGTCAGTGACCGGCTACCACACCGTTCGGCAGGTCCTGGCGGACGAGCGGTTCGGCAAGAACGCCCGGCAGCACTGGCCGGCGTACGTCGACGGCGCCCTCGACCCGGACTTCCCGCTGATCGCCTGGGCGCGGATGGACAACATGTCGACCGCGGACGGTGAGCCCCACGCCCGCCAGCGACGGCTCGTCGCCGGCGCGTTCAGCCCGCAGCGCATCGCCGCCCTGCGGCCGCGGGTCGAGCGTGTCGTGACGCGCGCGCTCGACGACCTGATCGAGTACGCGGCCGAGCGGCCGGGTGAGCCGGTCGACCTCAAGGAGCGGTACGCCCACCGGGTCGCCGCGCGGGTGATCGGCGAACTGCTCGGCGTGCCCGACGGGGACCCGGACGGCATTCTGGACCGCGCCGGGTATGTCGAGTCGACCCCGCAGAAGGCGGGCGAGGTCTTCGCCCTGATCCGGCGCAAGCTCGAAGCCCTGGTCGCGGTGAAGCGGCGGGAGCCAGGTGAGGACCTGATCAGCGACTTGATCGCGGCCCAGCCGGGCGCCTGCCCGGTGAGCGGCACGGGTGCCGGGTCCGACGCCGAGCTGGTCGGCCTGGCGCAGTTGATGCTCAACACCGGCGCGGAGCCGGCCCGGAACCTGATCACGAATGCCGCGGCCGCACTGCTCACCCGGCCCGTCGAGCGCGGCCTGGCGGTGAGTGGCCGGGTGCGCTGGGAAGACGTGGTGGAGGAGACGCTGCGCAGCGACGCCCCGGTCGCACACCTGCCGTTCCGGTTCGCGACGGAGGACGTCACGATCGCCGGCGTCACCATCAAACGCGGTGACCCGGTGCTGATCGGTTACCTCACGACCGGCCGCGACCCGGAGGTGCACGGCATCGCGGCGGGGGAGTTCGATGTCCAGCGGGCGGACAAGCGGCACGTGGCGTTCGGGCACGGCGTCCACCGGTGCATCGGCCCGGCCCTGGCCCGGATGGAGGCGCGCATCGCGCTGGAGGCGCTGTTCACACGCCTGCCGGGGCTGCGGCTCGCGGTGGAGCCAAAGGAACTGGCCGGGCAGGGAACGTTCATCATGAACGGCTGGCGCGAACTGCCGGTTTACCTCTGAGGCCCGGGGCCGGTGGCGGGCCCACACCCGCCACCGGCCTCACGCCGCGCCACAGGTGAATATCGCCGAGCCAGGCGCACGGCACAACGCCGTCTCCTCGAATGAGGAGACGGCGTTGCCGGTCGTCGGGCCGGGGTGCCCGGATGAACTCGACGCCCGGCCCCGGCCGCCCGCTATCCGGCGCGGTGCACGGTGGCGAGCTTCTCCATCTGTGGCACGACGTCGTTGGGCGACGGGACCGCCGCTGTCCGCGCGCGCAGGCGTTCGGCGTTGCGGCCGTAGGACGGGCTGTCCAGCACCCGTCGCAGCTGGTTGTGCAGGGCCTCGGCGGTGAGCCGGCCGGGGTCGCTGACGTAGACACCGGCACCCTGCTCCTCCAGAGCGGTGACGACCGCCAGCGGGCCCCAGAACTTGTCGGCGCCGAACTTGCCCGGCACCAGCAGTTGCGGCACCCCGTAGTAGGTGGCCGCGGCCACCGTGCCGTACCCGCCGTGGTGCACGATGGCCGAGCAGGTCGGCAGCAGCGCGTTCAACGGCACGAAGGGAACCGGTCGGACGTTGCCCGGCAGGGCGGGCAGGGCCGCGCGCTGCTCATCGGTGAGCGTGACAATGACCTCCGCGTCCAGGTCTGCGACCGCGTCCAGCATGTCGCTGACGGACGCGCCGGCATTCAGCTCGCGGAACGACAGGCCGAGCGTGAGGCACACGCGCCGGCGGTCCGGCTCGGCGTACAGCCACTCCGGAACGATCGACGGGCCGTTGAACGGCACCGCGCGCACCATCTGGTAGTCGATGCCCTCCGGCTGCCAGGTCCAGGGCGGCATCGCGTTCACCGACCATTGGCCGGTCACCGATTCCTCGGTGAAGTCCAGGCCGTACCGGGCGAGGATCGGCTCCAGGTGGACCCGCATCGGATCGCGCGCCGGGTCGACAGCCCGCGCCGCAGTCCGCAGCTGCATCAGCGCGTCGGTGCACATCACCAGGCGGGCGTGCGCGGCGCCGCAGGCCCGGGCGGCGACCGGGCCCGCGTAGGCCATCGTCATGCCGTCCCAGAGCACCAGGTCCGGCTTCCAGGCCCGGGCGAAGCGCACCGCGTCGTCGATTACCGAATCCGGGTTGAAGATCGTGAAGTGCCAGTCGGCCAGGGCGGTGAGCTCGCCCAGCGGGTCGTCGGCGGCGTAGTCGGCCTGCACCGACTTGCGCCCGTTCTCGTAGGGCCCGGCGTCCGCGTCCGGGACGGGGAGCGCCTCCTCCTCGGTGGCCTTCTCGGACACCATCGCGGTCAGGTCGATCGGGGTGCCGAGGGACACCGCGGTCAGGCCGGTGTGCGCGACATCCTGGGGGGTCAGCCCGACCGGGTCCGGCTGGGTGGCCATCCGGACCTCGTGCCCGGCGGTGCGCAGGGCCCAGGCGAGCGGTGTCAGCGCGTACAGGTGGGTCTTGCTCGGACAGTTCAGGACCAGGATGCGCACGGAAACTCCCAGGAGTCGAGCGAAGGAACGTCAGGCGGTGCCCGGTGCGGCGGGACTTCTAGGACGTCGGGTCCGGGATGTCGACCCTGCTTCTGCCCAGGGCCGCGGCGACGTCGACGATCAGGTCTTCCTGGCCGGCCACCGCCTGGCGCCGGCCCAGCTCGAAGAAGATGTCACGCGGGTCCAGGTTCTCGCGCCTCGCCGCGTCGAGCACCGGGTTCTTGAAGCCGGAGAACACGCCCGCGAGCCCGCTGACGATGCCCACCGAGTCGATGGTCGGCGGCTTGGGCATGAGTTCCCGCTCGGCCAGGTCCGCCGCGTCGAGAAGGCCGTACAGGTCGACACCCGTCGAGAAGCCGCTCCGTTCGAGGACCGGCACCACCACCTCGAGCTGGGTGTTGCCGGCGCCCGCCCCGAATCCTCTGGCGCACGCGTCGATGATCGTGGCACCGGCGCGCGCCGCGGCCACGGAGTTGGCCACGGCCATCCCGAGGTTGTTGTGCCCGTGGAAGATGATGGGCACGTCGACGGCACCGGCTATGGCGGTGATCCGCTCGCTGACGTCCTCGGGCAGGTAGTGCCCGGCGGAGTCCATGATGCCCACGGCTGACGCGCCGTAGTCCACGAGCCGGCGGCACTCCTCGGCCAGCCGCCCGGGTGCGGCCATGTGGCTCATCACCAGGACGCTCTGCGCCTCCACTCCGGCGTCCCGCAGGAACCCCAGATAGCGCTCCATGGTGTTGCCCTCGGTGCAGTGGGCGCCGACCCGCACCACGTCGACTCCGTGGTTCACCGCTTCCTTGAGGTCGTGCGTGGTGGCCCAGCCGGGCAGCATGAACACGGCCATCTTGCTGTGCGAGAGCTGTTCCCGGACCACGGTGAGCATCTCGGCGTCGGTCAGCGCGGCCCGGCCCACCTGCAGCGACGACGCGCCGAGGCCGTTGCCGTGGCCCACCTCCACGACCGGGATGCGGGCCGCGTCCGCCGCGGCGGCGTACCGCCGGAGCTGGTCTCGACCGAGTTGGTGACGAATCGCGTGCTGACCGTCGCGCAGTGTCGGGTCATGGATGGTCACCGGCCGGATCGTCACGGCGTCTTCCTGCGTACCCTGGTCCATGTTCAGCTCACTGTCCTCTTCTGGGCGACCGGACGGCCCGCTGCGTACTGTTCGGCGACGTAGATGGCGGCGGAGTTGATGATGTCGAGGTTCCCCGCGTGGTGCGGGATCAGATCTCCCGAGGCGCTCACCTCGATCGCGATGAACGCCCGGCCGTCGACGACGCTGCACGCGGCGATGTCGAAGCCCGCGGCGAAGGTCCGGACCTCTTCCGCCGCCGCTGTCACGTGCTTGCGGATCACGTCCAGATCGAAGTCGTCGCCGGTCATGGAGATCGCCACCCGGAAGGTGGGAGGCGGCTCGGCGGGGCTGAGGTTCAGCAGGACCTTGACATCGGGCACTCCGGTGAAGGCACGGATGGCGGCCTGCGTCGTCTCGACGTACTCGTCGAGGTTCAGCCGGCTCGCCCGCCCCACACTCTGGCTGGCCGCGGTCGTCACCACCTCGATGTAGTCGGGTGAGTACCGCTGGGTGAGCGCGTGCAGGATCGGGATCGCCGTCTGGCCGCCGCAGCTGATCAAACTGACGTTGCGGTGCACAAGGGCGTCCGTCCCGTTCACCGTCGGCGCGATCATGTGGCCGATCCGGCTCGGCGTCAGATCGACGACCAGCGCACCGAGGCCCTCCAGGTACTCCCAGTGCTCGGCGTGGGAGGCGGCGTTGCTGGCGTCGAACACGACGTCGAACTTCACCGGGGCAGACGCCAGCGACCTGACCCCGCCGCCGGTCGTCCGGTAGCCAAGTTCGGCTGCGGTGCGCAATCCGCGATTCTGACTGTCGCGCGCCACCACCAATTGGCAGTCAAGGAATTTGGAACGCTTGATCTTTGTCAAGAGATCGAGCCCAATGAGCCCCGCTCCGAGGATGGCAACGTTCAACCGGCTGCCCTTATTCATAGCCCGATCTTCCCCTCAGAATTGCCCCGAACCATGGCCGGTCCCGTCGTTGCGGCCGGCGCGATTGTGGCGCACGCTCTCGTTCAGCATGCCGTGAGCGGGACGACGAAACTTCTCCACGAGTGCGTCATCAGCCGGCCGGTGCCGGATTCCGGCGAGCGTCGGTGGCGCACTGCGCACAATGGAACGTTGCCCCTGGTGTGCGACGTCGACAAGCATCACAAATGTTGACGCTGCCGCACTCACACCCAGGGAGGGCGCGTGATGAGCACGACGATCGGCCGCCGGACGAGGCACTTCGTTGCCGCCGCCATGGTCGGCGTTCTGATGACCGGCGCCGGAGCGACCGCGTCCGCGGCCGCCACGACCCGGATCGCATGGGGTGCCTGCGCGGACCCGGATCTGGCCGCCGCCGGTGCGCGGTGCGGATTCCTCACCGTTCCGCTCGACTACGCCCGTCCGCGCGGCGCCACGATCCAGCTCGCGGTGTCGCGGATCCCGCACACCACGCCGGATTCGCAGTACCAGGGCGTGATGCTGACCAACCCCGGCGGCCCCGGCGGATCCGGGCTGGGCCTGGCGGCACTGGGCCAGGCGGTCCCGGACGGCGCCGGCGACGCCTACGACTGGATCGGCCTCGACCCGCGCGGCGTGGGCTCCAGCGTGCCGGCGATCTCCTGCCGGCCGGACTACTTCGCGGCGCCGCGGCCGCCGTACGTGCCCGGTACTCCGGCAGTGGAGCGCGCCTGGCTCTCGCGCACGCGTGGATATGCCCGCGCCTGCGCCGAGGAGAACGGGCCGCTACTGCGGCACATGACGACGCTGGACTCCGCGCGTGACCTGGAGAGCCTGCGGATCGCACTGGGCGCACGCCAGATCAACTACCTCGGATACTCGTACGGCACCTACCTCGGCCAGGTCTACGCCAGCGTCTACCCGGCGCGCGTACGGCGGATGGTGCTGGACAGCACCGTGGACCCGCGCACCGTCTGGTACCGGAACAACCTGGACCAGTCCGTCGCCTTCGAACGAAACATCAGGATCTGGTTCGGCTGGCTCGCCCGGTACGACAGCGTCTACCACCTCGGCAGCACGGCGGCGGCGGTCGAGAAGCTCTTCTACCAGAAACTCCACGAACTCGACCGGCAGCCGGCCGGCGGCGTCGTCGGCGGCGCCGAGTGGAGTGACATCTTCGTGCACGCCGGATACAACCAGTACTTCTGGACCCAGCTCGCCGGCGTGTTCGCCGGCTGGGTGCACGACCAGGACGCCGACACGCTGATCGGCTGGTACCAGATCGTCGACGGGCCGGGTGACGACAACGGCTACGCCGCCTACAACGCGGTGTCGTGCACCGACGCGCCATGGCCCCGGAACTGGGCCACCTGGCAGCGCGACCTGAGATCCACCTTCCGGGCGGCGCGCTTCCTCACCTGGCTCAACGGGTGGTACAACGCGCCCTGCCTGTCCTGGCCCGCACCGGCGGGCCGGGCGGTGGACATCGACGGGCGGCGCGTCGCGAGCGTTCTGCTCGTCAACGAGACGCTGGACGCGGCGACGCCGTTCGGGGGGAGTCTCGAGGTGCGCAGGCGGTTCCCGCACTCCCGCCTGCTCGCCGTACCGGGTGGCACCAGCCACGCCAGCGGCTTCTTCGTCGGCAACGAGTGCGTGAACGGCGTGGTCGCCACCTACCTGGCGACCGGCGCGTTGCCCGCACGTCAGCGGGGCAACGGCCCGGATGCGACCTGCGCACCGCTCCCGCAGCCGGTACCCGACCCGGCGGCCACCGCGCAGGCATCCGGAATCGGCGCCGCCAGGTCCCCGTTGGGCCCCGCGTCGGTCCTCGGGACACCATCGGCACGCCGGGCTCGCTGACACCCCCGGCCGGTCTTCGCCCCACCCGGCCACTGCGAACGCCAGTGGCCGGGTGAGGCGGCAGCCGCCCGTCCGATCTGCGGAGACGGCAGCGCCGTCGCCATCAGGACCCGCACTCCGATCAGCGGTCACGCTCGTGGCCGGACGGCAATTTCACCGTTGAGCACGCCGCAACGCCGCGGTGAGACTCGACACGACGGATGCCCATCTATTCGGGAGGTCACATCCATGCGCGAGTCATTCTGGTATTCGCCACCGGGCGCGGGCGAGACGGTTCCCACCGGGACGGCGGGGAGGCCGTGATGCGGGAGACCGCAGCGTGGCCGGCCGACGATCTCGGCCCCGCGGCCGTGCACTTCTTCGAGTTGACGGCTGGTGCCACGGGCATCGTCGTGCTCGACAATCTTGTGCTCGGCCCGGCCATCGGCGGAGTGCGCATGACCCCGACGGTCACCGTGGGCGAGGTGGCCCGGCTCGCCCGCGCCATGACGATCAAGAACGCGGTGGCCGGACTGCCACACGGCGGAGGGAAGTCGGGCATCCGGTTCAACGGGCCGCTCGACCCCGCGGCGCGGCAGTCCGTGGTCCGCTCCTTCGCGCGCGCGATCCGTCACGTCGTCGACTACATCCCCGGGCCCGACGTGGGGACCGACGAGACGGCGATGGCGTGGATCCGCGACGAGATCGGCCGCTCGGTCGGGCTGCCCAGCGCGCTGGGCGGCATCCCGCTCAACGAGGTCGGCGCCACCGGCTACGGCGTGGCGAAGTGCGCGGAGGCCCTGCAGACCGCGAACCGGCTCGAGCTGGCGGGCGCCCGGGTGGCAGTCCAGGGCTTCGGCGCCGTCGGGCGAGTCGCCGCCCTCGAGCTGGCCCGCCTCGGCGCTCGCGTCGTCGCGGTGTCCGACATCACCGGCGCCGTCTACGACCAGGACGGCCTGGACATCGAGGCGCTCGCGGCCTTCCAGCGCACCGGCCCGATCGCGGACTGCCACGACGTGAAACCCATGGAGCGCGACCAGCTGCTCACCGTCGAGTGCGACATCCTGATCCCCGCCGCCCAGGGCGACGCCGTGCACATGGGCAACGTCAACGACGTGCGGGCGAGGACGATCCTGCAGGGCGCGAACCTGCCGGTCACACCGGAGGCGGAGGCTGTCCTCGCCCGGCGAGGTGTGCTCAGCGTGCCCGACGTGATCGTCAACGCGGGGGGTGTGATCTGCGCGGCCGCCGAGCACCGGGGCCGTACCCGGGCGGAGGCGTTCACCCAGATCGCGGAGCGGATCACGGCCAACACGCTCGAACTGCTGGATCGGGTCGCGGCCCGTCCCGGTCTGTTGCCCGCCGAGGCCGCGGTCGAGATGGCGCAGACACGGTTGGACGTCGCGCGCGCCTACCAGCGGACGTTCTGATGGTCGAGCCGGTCCGGACGACATCGGCCGCCCGGACCGGACCGCCACCGCTGCTCAGGTCCGCAGGTAGGAGGCGCCGTTCAGGTCGAGTACGGCACCGCTGGCCCACTCGGCCTTCTCCGAGGCCAGATAGAACACGGCCGCGGCGATCTCGTCCGGCTCGCCGACCCGGCCGAACGGGCTCTGGGCCCTGATCGCGTCGCCGCCGGGTGCCTCGAGGTACTCCTTTGCCATCGGGGTCCGCACGAATCCGGGCGCCACCGTCGCGACCGAGATCCGGTACGGCGCGAGGGCGAGCGCGAGCGACTGGCCGAAGGAGTTCAGGCCGGCCTTGCTCGCACCGTAGGCCGGCGCCTCGGGTTCGCCGCGGAACGCGCCCCGCGACGAGACGTTGACGATGCGCCCGCCGCGCTCCTTCAGGTGCTGGACCGCGCACCACGTCACGTTGGCCGCGCCGATCAGGTTGGGCCCCAGGGTGGACTGCCAGTGCTGCTGCCAGACCTCGTAGCTCACCTCGGTGATGGGGTGCAGGGTGAAGACGCCCGCGTTGTTCACCAGGACGTCGAGCCCGCCCAGCCGCTCGGCGGCGGAGTCGACAGCGGTCCGCACAGCGGCACTGTCCATGAGGTCGGCCTGGAGGGCGACGTGCCCGGTGCCGTCCAGCTCGCCCAGGAGCTCGTCGGCGACGCCGGCCGCCTTGTCGAGAAGTGCCACCCGGTCACCCGCCGCCGCGAATCGCTTCGCGATGGCCCATCCCATGCCGCTCGCCGCCCCCGTGACGAGGACGGCGCGGCCCGCCCCCGGGCTCGCGTCCCCGTGGGCTCGGCGGGACTGCGGGCCGGACGGATCGCCTTCGTCCGCGACTGCGGGCGTCGCGGCGCCTTCCTCGGGCGTGCCGTGCGCTTCGCTCATGGTCGGGCCCCTTCCTGGTGGGTTCAGCGGTCTCCTGATCGTTGCCAGGCGGTCAGCCGGCAGCACCCGCGAAAGTGCGACGACGGATATCGCCGGTACCCGTGCCGCCGGGACCGGGCACCGGGTTCGGCCGTACCGACCCACGGGACGATCCGCGGGCCGGCTCCGACGCGCCGACCAGTGCGACGGCGCCGACGGCGGGTAGCCGTCGGCGCCGTCTCCCGGGCGAGGGCGATCGACGGCATGGGTGGCCGTCGGCATCGTCACCCGGAGGTGGCTGGGCTGTGGGGCGCTGGCTGCCCGGTGGGCAAGAGGGCGGCCGCGGTGGCAGGGCCCACGATCCGGCAGGCCGGGAGTACGGGGCATCTCCGGCCGTGCTCGCACGCCGGACAGCGGCGGGCAACTACGAAGGTGCCCGCCGCCGGCGTCCTGACTAGCGTGGCCGGAGGAGTGTCGCAGAGGAATACGTCGATCTATGACTCCTGGGGGCTGCCATGAACCAATCGGAGATCCTCGTGGAACCCGCGGCCCGCTATCCGCTGAGTTCCCGGCAGCGGGACCCGGGCGGTCTGGCACGCGCACCGCAACATGTCATCGCCCTGGCTCTCCGGATCAAGGGAGAACTGCGCGTCGATGCCCTCAGAGCCGCCCTCGACGAGGTCGTGGAACGGCAGGAGTCCCTGCGTACGCGGGTTCATTACGACGAGACGGACGGCAACCTCGGGTTCCAGGAGGTGCTGCCGCCGTTGCCGGTCCCGCTCACCGTCCGCGACATCGCCGTGGAACCCGGCCGCTCGCGCGACGACGTGGCGGTCGATCTGCTCACCGATCTGAGCCAACAGACGATGTCGTTCTCGGTCAAGCCGTCGTTGCGGGCCTCCCTGCACCGGTTCGACGACCGCGACGCGGTGCTCACCATCCAGACCCACCACCTCTTCTGTGACGGCTGGTCGACCGACATCCTCCGGCGTGAGATCGCGGCCTGCTACACGGCCCGGGTGACGGGCGTGCCGCACACGCTTCCGACGCCGGTCCCGTACCGGGAGTTCGCCCTTCAGGAACAGGAGTTCCTGCGCGGCGGGAAGGCGGCGGCCGCGCGCCGCTTCTGGTCGGACAAGCTGGCCGGAGCGGAGATGCTGACCATGCCGGCCGACCGGCCGCACGGTCCCGACACGCTGCAGCCGCAGATGGCGATCGGGAACTTCACGATCGACCCGGGCAGCTTCGCGAAGGTCGCGGCGAGTGCCGCCCAGAATCGGTGCAGCGTCTGGCACGTGTTCCTGGCGGCGTTCATGGTGCTCGCGGAGAGGGTGACCGGTCGGTCCGACATCACCCTGTTCACGTCGAGCAGTGGCCGGCCGAGCCCGGATTTCTACGACACCATCGGCTTCTTCGTCAACCCGGTTCCCCTTCGTCTGGAGTTCGGCGGCTGTGAGACCTTCCTGGACCTCATGCTGCTCGCGCGGAAGGGCGGCGCCGAGGCACGGCGGCACCCGTTTCCGTTTCCGACGATCGTCGAGATGACGCCGGGCCTGATGAACGGTGCCGCGGATCCGCGGGCCCTCATGCCCATCCTGAACTACATCAACTCACCGGTGGCGCAGGACGACACCGGGTTCGCCGCCAGCGTCGAACCGGTGGTCATGCCGGAGGAACGGACGACGTCCTTTCTCCGCGGCGGGTTCGTCTGGACCTTCCTCGTGGCTCCCCCCGGCGAGCTGCGGTGTTGCGTCGAGTACGAGCCCGGTGCGGTCGACGCGAGCACGATCGACCGCTGGGGCTCGGACTTCATCGACCTGATCCTGACGATCGCGGACCGGCCGGACCAGGCCTGGCGTAAGCCGTAGCGGATGCGGCGCGGCCGCCTGGCCGTCGTGCGACGCCCGGTGGCTACCCGGCGTCGGCGGCGGCCAGGTAGGCCGCGATCAGGCGTTCGTGGACGCTCGGCGATCGCGGTGGGGTGCCGGTGCCGAGGTGCGAGTGGCGGAGTTCGTCCATGAACTCCTGCCAGAGCCCGGGGCCGCCGTGTTCGAGCAGTTCGGCGGGGACGCGCAGCGCGGCGTTCGTCGGCCGGTGTCGGAGCCCCCAGCTGCCGAGCTGCGCGAACACGGGTACGAGTCGGATGGCGGGTTCGGTCAGGCTGTATCGCGCCCGCTGGCCCGGTCGGGTGTCCTCCCGGGTGAGCAGTCCAGAGTCGACGAGGCGCTTCAGCCGGTCGGCGAGGATGTTCGTGGCGATGCCCTCGATCGAGTTGGCCTGCAGCTCCCGGAAGTAGCGGCGGTCCCCGAAGACGATGTCGCGGAGGACGAGCAGGCTCCAGCGATCGCCGAACACCTCGACGGCGGCGTTGATCGGACACTCCGACCGCGGCTCGTGCGTGTCGCCCATAGTGCTTGCAAACTACCACCGCCGGTATTAGCGTCCCGACCGGCGATAGAAGAATCACGAACGAAGGGGGCCCCGTGCTGAGGCAGGTCGCGGAGGGTGTGCTGATCCACGAGAGCGAGTTCCTCGAGTGCAACGCCGTCGTCGTGCAAGGCCGGTCCGGCGTGTTGCTCATCGACCCCGGTGTGACGGGCGACGAGATGGCCTGCCTTGCCAACGACCTGTCCGAGCTGGGTCAGAGCGTCGTGGCCGGTTTCTCGACGCACCCGCACTGGGATCATCTGCTGTGGCACGAGAGCTTCGGCGAGGCACCTCGGTACGGCACCGCGGGCTGCGCGGCCACCGTCCAGGCCAAGTTGTCGGACGCGGGCGCGAGGGAACGCGTCGTGGGAATGCTTCCGCCGGAGGTCGTCGGCAAGGTGCCGCTGGACCTGCTCGGCCACATCACCGGCCTCCCGGAGGGGACGAGCCGGATTCCCTGGGACGGTCCCGAGGTCCGGATCATCGAGCATCAGGCGCACGCGCCCGGCCATGCGTCGTTGCTGATCAAGGAGCGTCGGGTGCTGGTGGCCGGCGACGTGCTCTCCGATGTCCTGATTCCGATGCTCGACCTGAACGGCGCCGAGGAGCCGGTCGACGACTACCTGACCGCGCTGCGGCTGCTCGAGGAGGTGGCGGACGACGTCGATGTCGTTGTTCCGGGCCACGGGTCGGTCGCCGAGGCCGATCAGGTCCGCGCGCGGATCGAGTGCGACCGGGCGTATGTGCTCGCTCTGCCCGAGGGCGACATCGCCGACGATCCGCGGGTCGGTCCATCGGCCAAGCCCGGCTGGGAGTGGGTGAGCGACATGCATGCCGGGCAGGCCCAGCGCCTCGCCCAGCGCGTGTAGCGATGTCGACGGCGTCGGCCGGACCGGCCGACGCCGCCGGCTGATCGCCTCGCTGTCGACCCGGACGGTGGCGGTAGCCGAAGAGGTGTCGGTGCCCGGAGGAGACGCATGGCGAAGCTCATCTACTCGATGGTCACCTCGCTCGACGGCTACGTCGAGGCGGCTGAGGGCAGCCTCGGCACCGGGGCCGAGGACCCGGAGGTGCACACCTTCGTCAACGACCTCTTCCGCCCCGTCGGCACGTACCTCTACGGCCGTCGCATCTACGAGACGATGGTCTACTGGGAGACCGCGCACACCAAGCCCGGCCAGCCACCGCACATACTCCAGTACGCCAGCGACTGGCAGGCGGCGGAGAAGATCGTGTACTCCACGACGCTGCGGTCGGTGTCCAGCGCGAAGACCAGGATCGAGCGGTCCTTCGACCCGGACGCGGTGCGCAGGCTCAAGGCCCAGGCCGACCGGGACCTCACCATCGACGGCCCGAACCTCGCGGCCCAGGCGATCGCGGCCGGCCTGGTGGACGAATACCACCTGTTCATCACCACGACTGTGGTCGGGGGCGGAAAGCGGTTCTTCCCCGAGGGTCTACGCCTTGACCTCGAACTGGTCGAGGAGCGTTCCTTCGCCACCGGCCTCATCTACGCGCGCTACCGGACGCGCTGAGCCGCCCCACAGCCGAGGGGGCCGCCCGCGCCCGTGCCGCGCTTCTTCCGGAATGCGGTGTCATCGCCTTCGGTGAATCGGTCGAGACCCTGGCGGCCGATAGAGTGACGACTCATGACGAGAATGCTGGTCACCGGGGGCGCGGGGTTCATCGGGTCGAACTTCGTCCACCACACCCTGCGGCACCACCCCGAGTACCGGATCCGTGTCCTTGACGCCCTGACCTACGCGGGCAACCGCGCGAGCCTCGGCCCGGTCGAGGACCGGGTGGAGTTCGTGCACGGCGACATCTGCGACGCCGAGCTGGTGGACACCCTGGTCGCCGGCTCCGACGTGGTCGTCCACTTCGCCGCCGAGTCACACGTCGACAACTCGTTACGCGATCCGGAGCCGTTCGTCCGGACCAACCTGATCGGCACGTTCACCCTGCTGGAGGCCGTACGCCGGCACGACGTCCGGTTCCACCACGTCTCCACCGACGAGGTGTTCGGTGATCTTCCGCTGGACGGGCCCGCGAAGTTCACCGAGCGGACCGCGTACGACCCGTCGAGCCCCTACTCCGCCACCAAGGCGGGATCGGACCTGCTGGTGCGCGCGTGGGTCCGGTCCTATGGCGTGGCGGCGACGCTCTCCAACTGCGCCAACAACTACGGGCCGTTCCAGCACGTGGAGAAGTTCATCCCCCGGCAGGTCACCAACGTGCTGATCGGTGAGCGCCCGAAGCTGTACGGGACCGGCGTCAACGTCCGCGAGTGGACGCACGTCGACGACCACAACGAGGCGGTCCACCTGATCCTGCGGCACGGCCGGCTCGGCGAGACCTACCTCATCGGCTCCGGCGACGAACGCAGCAACCGCGAGATCGTCGAGCTGATCCTCACCCTGATGGACCGGCCGGCCGACGCGTACGATCTGGTGCCCGACCGCCCGGGGCACGATCTGCGCTACGCCAACGACTCCACGAAGCTGCGCACCGAGCTGGGCTGGCGGCCGCGGTTCGGTTCGTTCCGCGACGGGCTCGCGGCCACCATCGACTGGTACCGCGCCAACGAATGGTGGTGGAAGCCGCGGAAGCGGACCGTCGAGGAGGGCTACCGCGCCGCCGGTGAGACAGCGGGCTGAGGTCACGCCCGGGCGGATGCCGCACCCGCCGCGACCCGGTAGCCGGCGCCGTCACGGGCGCGCCGTGTGTTCAGCGGCGTCGCCGGCCGAGTCCGGGCGATCCGCCGCGCCACGTACGCGTGTCCCGGTCGGGCCCGAACTCGATGTCGTCGGTCGGCGGCCTGTCCTCCAGCTCCGCCATCGCGATCTCCACACGATCGGCGCGGATCCGTGCGTCGCGCCGGTCGCGCCGGTCCTCGATGTCGTCGCTCGGCCGTCGGGGGCGTTCGTGTCGTTGCGGGCTCATAGCCGGTGACGATCGCATCCCGGCGCACCGTCTTCAAGAGACGAACGGCCGCGTCCGGCCGCTGCGCGGCGATAGCACCATCGCTCCGCATCGCCGCCCGTACCCGCTGGGCAGTGCCCTCAGTCGTTGATCAATCTGTGGTACGGCGCTGCTCCAGCCCGATCGCCACGAGGGCCGCGCTGCCTTCCGAGTCCGCATACAGGACCGGCCGTTCCTCGCCACCGTCACCGCAGAAGAAGTACGTGCCCCCGGCGCCGTCACCCGCGAGGCCTTCGAGTGCCACGCCTGATGCGAGGTGGACGTCCTCGACGTGGTCTCTCCGGTCGAGGTCGAAGTCGCCCGGCCAGGCCAGGAAGCTGGCGGCCTCCTCGTGTTCGACGATTGCCGCAATCAGCGATCGCATGTGCCGCACCTTATCCGCCGGTCCCGGCGACCGCACGCTCACAGGCGGCAGCGGGCGGCACGGTATTGACAGATCGTGTCCCGACCGCTGAGGCTGCATGAAGAGATGTGTGTCGATACATGGGGGCATGATGCGACGGAGGATCCTCGCGCTGGCCGCAGCCGCAGCTGTTGTCGTCGGCGGGACCATGACGATGGTGCTGCGGCCGGCCTACGCCGCGCCCGTGTGCACGGTCGACTACACAATCACCCGTGAGTGGTCCACCGGCTTCTGGGCCGAGCTCACCCTCACCAATCTGGGCTCTCCCGTCACCGACTGGTGGCTGCGGTTCCGGCAGGCCAGCGGTCAGACGATCACCATGGGCCTCGACCGGCTGCCGGAGGGATACACGCTGGGCAGCGGCGAGATGTACCCGGTAACCATGCTCCGCCCCCCGGCGGGGTCCACGCTGCCGACCGGCGCCTCGGTGACGGTGCGGTTCGGCGGCAACTACCGGGGTGCCGATCCCGAGCCGACCGACTGGATGTTGAGCGGCCAGCCGTGCGACGCGGACGTCGCCGGCCCGACCGGCTCGTCGTCGCCGGCAGCCTCCGGGAGCCCGCGGCCCAGCCCTCTGCCGGGCGGGCCGTCGGTGGCGCTCACCTCGCCCCTGCCCAACGACTTCTTCGCCGCGCCGGGCGTCATCCCGATCCGGGCGGAGGCCACTGCGGCGGCCGGCCGGCGGATCGAGCGGGTCGAGTTCCGGGAGCGCGGCACGTTGCTCGCCGTGGACACCACCGCGCCGTACGCGTTCGACTGGCGCGGCGTGCCGCCCAACAGCGGTACCCGCGTCACCGCCACCGCCTTCGACAGCGGCGGCGCCCAGGCCACCGCCGAGGTCCGCGGCATCCGGGTGCTCCCGCCGCGGGCACCCGGTGCCGCGCCCGCGCTGAAGGCATTCGGCAACCGCATCCTCACCGTCACCGCCGACCCGAGGCCGTACCGGCCGCGTGGAATCATCCGGTCGGCCCTGCCCGGCGAGTGCGCCTGGGGACCGGTTCGCTGGGACGGCCCGGTCGACGACGCGTCAGTGGGCGCGCTGCGGGCCCGCGGCGTCAACGCGGTGCGGGTCGTGCTGAGCGACGCCTGCTACGTCTACACCGGCAGCCCTGCCGACAGGCAGAACCGCGTCGGGTACCTCGACGAGGCGGCCCGGTACGTCGACCGGCTCATCCGGGCCGGCATCACACCCATCGTGTCCCTGCGCCAGAGCGACACTCTCGCCGCCCGTACTTTCTGGAGCGCGGCGGCGGAGGTGTTCGGTGACGACAACGCGGTGGTCCTCGACATCTCGCCGTACGACTTCCCGGCGGCCGGCGGCGCCGATCCCGCGACGGTCTGGGCCTGCTGGCGCGACGGCGGCCCCGCGTGCTCGGGCACCGGCCTGCCGCCCTTCGGCGTACAGGAGCAGATTCGCCTGCTTCGCGTCCAGGGCTCGTTCAACCTGGTCCTCGCCGCCGGGGTCGACGGCGGTAACGACCTGCGCCGGTGGCTGGAATACCGCCCGGCCGACCCGGACGGCCGCAGCGTGGCCGCCGCCTGGCGCGTCGACGACCGTTCGGCCTGCGCCACGCCCGCCTGCTGGCGGTCGACCCTGCTCCCGGTCGCCGCCCAGGTACCGCTGATCGCCACCGACGTCAGCGCCGGCCCGGCGGCGCCGACGTTCGTGCCGCGGACGGTCGCCTGGCTGGATCAGCACGGCATCGGCCACCTGCGCCGGTGACCGGGGGAGGGTGAGCCACACCGGCAGCAACGGGCCCGCTCGACCCGGCCCGTTGCTGCCGGCAGCGGCCGTAGGGCCGGTCAGACGCTCGTACGCGACCACTGCTGGTTGGCACCGGTGTTGCACGCGTACTGCTTGAGGACCACACCGTCCGCCGTCGACGCGGCCGGTACGTCCACGCACTTGCCGCTGTGCCGTGCCCGGAGCTGGAAGTAGCTGCCGGCTGCGACCATCTGGAACTGCTGGTTGGTGCCGCTGCCACAGGTGTACTGGATCAGCTCGGCGCCGTCGGCTGTGGACGCGCTCGCCACGTCGAGGCACTTCCCGCTGTTGCGGCTGACCAGGCGCCAGTAGCCGCTGCCGGCGTCCTGGAACTGCCACTGCTGCCACGCGTTGCCGTTGTACGTGTACTGGCCGACGCGCGAGCCGTTCTCGGTGTTCGGTGCCTGGACGTCCATGGCCTTTCCGCTGTGACGCACGACGACCCGGTAGAACGTGTCCGTCGACGGCGGCGGCGTCGTGGGGCCGCCGCCGACGGTGTCGCCCCAGCCGTAGCGGACCTGGTCGGCGCCGGAGGTGTTGCGGACGGTCAGATGGAGGTCGGTGCCGCCGCCGCTGAGCGAGTACATCGAGTACCAGTCGTAGCCGATCGTGCCGGGCTTGCCGCCGAGCGCGGGCCAGTAGGTGCCGCCCATCCGGTTGTCGCGCATGACCTGGGCCATGGCGCGGATGTAACGCACGAAGTTGTCGGTGCTGTTCGCGTCGGCGTAGTTGCGGCCGTCGCTCATGGGCGCGCCGAACTCGGTGGCGACGGCCCGGTCGGCGCAGCTGCCGAGGCGGGTCTGGATGTGGCTCCGGAAGGCGTCGTAGGTCATCGCGCCGTAGAAGAAGGCGTAGTAGTGGAACGAGAGCAACGTCGAGTTGAAGCGGGTGTCGTTGCAGATGTCCCGCAGGTCCTGGCTGAAGCCGGTGCCCCCGATCAGCACCCGGCTGGGCGCCGCCGAGTAGTGGTAGCTGAGCCAGTTGGCCGCGACGTTGCGCCACTCCGTCGAGCTGTAACCGTGGGGTTCGTTCATCGGCTCGAAGTAGACGTTGGGGTTCGAGCCGTACGTGTTCGTCACAGTGGACCACATCGTGTTCCACGCGGAGAGGTTCGTGATCCTGCCGCCGGAGGCGGCGCCGTCCTCCCAGTAGGCCAGGATGACCTTGAACCCGCGGGCGGTGGCGGCGTCGATGGCGCCCCGGTAGGCGTCCCACCAGGCCGTCCCCACCGTGTGGGTGTTGACGGGCAGCCGGACGGTGTTGACCCCCATGGTGGAAGCCATGTCGTCGTAGAGGGCGTTGGCCTTGGCCCGCACCGTGGCGTTGCTGTCGGAGGAGCTCAGACCCTGCACGACGAGGGGACCGGTGCTGAAGTTGTCGCCCAACACGGCCCAGTTCATGCCCCGGAACTGGTTGGTGGCGGCGATGGCCGGCGACGACATGACGGCGACGCCGCCGACCATCGCCGTCATCGCGGCCACCGGCACGATCAGCAGCCGGCGTAACGACCGGGTGCGCCGCGGTTGTCCCGTTGCATGGCGCCTCGACGACGTGATCCGTGTCAGGAAGTGGTCGGTCACGTGATCCAGCCTCTCTGGGTTCGAGCTCAGGCTGCCGGAGCCGCTGCTGCCCGCCGTGGTGCGGCAGCCATGAGGTCCTCCGGGAACGCCGGCATTGTTAGCGCTAACACCGTTGCGTCCCCAGCAACCCGGGCTTCTTGGTCTTTGGCGGTGGTTGACGTGCCGCGCGAGCAACTCCGGCGGGTCACGCCGAGGCGGCACCATGCTTCTGATTGTTAAGTGCGCGTTGCGAACAAGTGTTGGCGACCGCGTCTGGGGTGTCAAGGAATCGACGAATATCGTTCTCTCTCGTGATTCGGCCCCACCGGCCGCCACCGGGGTGGGGCGTGGGGAGCGCCGTGTTCGATCGGTGCCCGGCAGTAGATTGAGACGGGTGAGCCAGGGCGAACCATCCACGGAAACCGGTCCGTCGGGCGGCGACGCGACGGCGAGGATGCTGGCGGCGGCGCGTGCGGGCGACGGCGCGGCCTTCAGTCGTCTGGTCGCACCCCTGCGGGACGAGCTCCGTGCGCACTGCTACCGGATGCTCGGTTCCTTCCACGACGCGGAGGACGCGGTCCAGGACACCATGGACCGGGCGTGGCGGGCTGTCAGCCGGTTCGAGGGGCATTCGATCCGGCCATGGCTCTACCGGATCGCCACCAACCGCGCGCTTTCGCTCCTCCACTCGCGCGGGCGGCGCGAACTGCCCACCGACTTCACCGCCCAGGGCGTGTCCCGGGCCGAGGTGAGCTGGCTCGAACCGTATCCGGACCGCATCGCGGCCCCGCCCGTTCGACCGGATCCGGAGGCCCACGTGATCGCGAGGGAGACCATGGAACTCGCGTTCGTCGCCGCGTTGCAGCATCTGCCACCGCGACAACGTGCCGTCCTACTGCTGCGAGACGTTCTCGGTTACTCCGCCGAGGAGACCGCCGGGATGCTGGTCTCCACGGTCGCCGCGGTCAACAGCGCGACGCAGCGGGCCCGCCGGATCGTCGCCGGGCTGACGCCGTCCGGCAGTCAGCAGCGGATCCTCGCCGAGTTGGGCGACGCGGGGCAGCGGGAGGTGGCCAGGCGGTACGCCGCGGCGTGGGAATCCGGGGACGTCGAGACGATCGTGGCGATGCTGACGCGGGACGCGCGGTACTCGATGCCGCCGCTGACCGTCTGGTACGAGGGTCATGAGCAGCTCCGCGGTTTCCTGTCCGAGGTCACCGGTGGGCGAAGGTGGCGGTTCCTGCCGACGAGCGCCAACGGGCAGCTCGCTTTCGGGACGTACCTGTGGAACGACACGGCAGCCGCCTACCTGCCGGCGGGGCTGGACCTGCTCGTGCTGCGGGGCCGCCGGGTGGCTGAGGTCGTCTCGTTCCTCGACGCGCGCCTGCCCGCCTTCGACCTACCGGAGCGGCTGCCGGAAAGTTCGCGCGGACGCGATGAGTTCGCGGTTCGGCCGGGGTTGTAGTCCTGACGGGTGCACCAGCCACGAAGGGCAGAGCGGACATGCCGAGCAACGAAGAACAGATCCGGGCCGTGGTCGAGCGCTGGGCCGCCGCGGTTCATGACGGGAACCTCGCCGGCGTCCTGGCCGACCATGCCGAGGACATGGTGATGTTCGACGTGCCGCCGCCGTACGAGGGCGTGCGCGGGCTGGACGCCTACCGGGAGATCTGGCCGCCGTTCTTCGGGTGGCAGGCGCAGGGCGCGTCGTTCGAGGTCGAGTCGCTGGACGTCGTCGCAGGCGAGGACGTGGCCTTCGCGTACGCGCTCGTGCGCTGCGGCACGGCGGCTGACTTCGCCGCACGTCCGGCGAACCGCCTGCGGCTGACGTTCGGTCTGCGGAGGCGGGAGGGCCGGTGGGTCGTCACCCACGAACACCACTCCTTCCCGCTCGCCGATGCCGTCGAGGCGGCCTCGGACGCGGCCGCCGCCGAGGCGGAGGTACGCGGGCTCCACCAGCGCTGGTTCGAGGGCACCGCGGCCAAGGACCTCGATGCCCTGATGGATGCGGTCGCCGACGACGTGGTCTCGTACGAGCACGACCAGCCGCTGCGATACGTCGGCGTGGACGCGGTCCGCGAGGTCTGCGCGGCGGGCCTGGCGGCGTCAGGTGACGGAGCGGTCGCCTGGGACGTGCCCGACCTGACGATCGTGGTCGACGGCGACCTCGCCGTCGCGTGGGGCCTCAACCGCGTCTCGGTGCGCCCGGGCGGCGGTCTGCCGATCGAGAGCTGGTCGCGGGGCACCCGGGTCTTCCAGCGGCGCGACGGGGCCTGGCTGATGACCCACCAGCACCTCTCCTACCCGTACGACCCCTCGACCGGGACGGCGCGGACGGATCTGCGTCCGTAGCGGCGCCGTGTCCGCCGACGGGTTCCGCCCGCGGTGACTCGGCAACGACCGGGGCGACGGCGCCCGCGGGCCGTGGCGACGGCATGATCCAATGAAGCGCATGACTCTCCAGCGCATTGCCGCCGGCCTCCTGTTGCTGATCGGGCTGCTGGCGATGGCGGCCACCCGCACCTTCCCGTTCCTCGACGATCTCTCCGAACCGGCCGAGACGGCGGTCGCGATCGGCGGCGCGGCGTGCCTGCTGGCGGGGGTGTGGCTGTGGTTGCGCAAGCCGGCGGACCGCTCCTCGGTCGGCGACGGTGAGACCCCGTGACCGCGCGTGGACCGCGGGGGCAAAGGGCTGGTGTGCTCGGCGGGCGGTATCGGCTGAGGCGTCGGATACTGGGCCGATGACCAACCCCGACCTCGATCCCGAGCTCTACCCGCCGATCGACCCGCGTGAGGACGTACCGGACGACCCCGGCGAACTCCTCCCGGACACGCCGGGCGAGCTGCCCGAGGCCCCGGTCGAGCCGATGCCCGACGACGGGGAGCCCGGGGGCGTACCGGAACCGGCCTGACCGGCCGGTGCCGGGACATCCAGAAGATCGAGGACGGCACCGGGCACCCCTGGTGAGCGCGCCGGCTCAGTGGATGCGGCGACCGTGCGCGTCCGGCACGCCGGACTTACGGAAGAAGTAGGTGTTGATCTGGTCCCGCCACTCGACGGCGCTGCGGTACTGCTCGTCGAGGCGCTCGGCCACCCGCTCGTGGACGGCGGGGCCGACCGCCCCGGCGAGGAGCCGCCACCGCTCCCGCATCGACGCCACCTCCTCGACCCCGGCGAAGTGCGTGTCGTAGATGTGCTGGATGACGGTACTGCCGCTGTGCAGCACGTGCCGGTACGGGACGTGATGGAAGAACAACAGCAGTTCGTCCGGGCAGCGCTCGCGTGACTCGTACACCTCCGACCACGGCGGCGGGTACTGGCCGGTGAAGCCGGTCCCGGTCGCCCGGGTCCGGTCCACCCCGACGCCGTCGCGGTCGGCGAAGTGGTAGGTGCCCCACTGGGTGTACTCGTAGCCGTCCACGTCCGGGCCGTAGTGGTGGCCGGGCCGCACCATGAAGCCGACGCCGAGCGGGGCGGTGTAGCGCTCGTAGGTACGCCAGGAATCGTCCATGATCGCGTGCGTCGTCCGCCGCACCAGATCCGGATCGCCCGTGGTGACCGGCAGCCAGGTCAGGTCGATCCACTCGTCGAGGATCGCGGCGGGATCCAGCAGCGGGTCCCAGGCGAGCCGGCCGAAGGCGTACAGGTTCGCCTGGGCCAGCGGGTGCCCGGTCCAGAACGGGTCGTCGCCCACGTTGGCCACGGCGACCAGGCCGCCACCGGTGCCCGCCCGGCCGGCCGCCACGTCGGCGATCGTGCCGCCGGCCGCGCCCCGGGGCCGGAACCGCAGCACCTCGCTCCACCAGGGCGCGAGGTAGCAGACGTGCCGCTGCTGGCCGGTGTACTCCTGTGTCGCCTGCACCTCCACCGCCAGCCGGGTGGACGGCATCGCGGCGAGCACCGGGGACACCGGCTCGCGTGGCTGGAAGTCGATCGGGCCGAACTTCACCTGGACGATCACATTGTCGGCGAACCGTCCGTCAAGCGGCGCGAAGTGGTCGTGTGCGGCCCGGGCCCGGTCGGTCGACCGGTCCCGCCAGTCCTGGTGGTGGTCGTAGACGAACGCCCGCCAGCGCACCACGCCGCCGTGCGGGGCGAGCGCCTCGGCGAGCAGGTTCGCGCCGTCGGCGTGGTCGCGCCCGTACGCGAACGGGCCGGGCCGGCCCTCGGAGTCGGCCTTCACCAGATAGCCGCCGAAGTCGGGGATCCGCCGGTAGACCCGCCGGGTGGCGGCGGCCCACCAGGCCCGTACCCGCTCGTCCAGCGGATCGGCGGTGGGCAGGCCGCCGAGGACCACCGGGGCGGCGAAGGTCACCGCCAGATGCACCCGGATGCCGTACGGGCGGAGCACCTCGGCGATCTCCGCGACGTCGCCGAGCCGGTCGGTCAGCAGTAGAGCCTCGGTGTCGTGCACGTTGACGTTGTTCACGGTGATCGCGTTGACGCCGCAGGCGGCGAGCAGGCGTGCGTAGTCGCGCAGCCGGGCGGGCTCGCGCCGGGCGGCGCCGTCGCGCCAGAACAGGGAACCACCGGCGTAGCCCCGCTCGACCTGCCCCGACACCGGGTGTACGGCCACGTTGTCCCAGTGGTCGAGCATCCGCCGGTCCAGTGCCGGCCGGTGCCGCCGCGCCGGAAGGTCGCGGTGGAAGGCCGCCGCGCCGAGCCGGAGGACGTGGAACATCCCGTACAACAGGCCGGCCGGCGCGTCGGCCAGGACCACTGTCACGCCGCTCACCCGTGCCAGCAGGTACCCCTCGTCGCCGAGGGAGCCGTCGCCGGTGCCGTTCACCGCCGGTGTCGCATCGAGCCGGGCCGTCTCCGCCGCCGCGTTCGGCACCGGGCCGGCCCCGCGCAGGGCCAGCACCAGGTCCGCGTCGACAGGCCACGGTGGACCGTGCCAGAGCCGCCCGCCGTACCGGGCGCAGGCCCGGCTCACCTCGTCGATGACGGTGTCGACCAGGGGCCCGTCGCCGTGCACCAGCACCGGCCGGGAGCCGAGTTCGCGGAACGCCGCGGGCGGTAGCCAGGCGGCGTGCCAGGCCGACTCGCCGCTGTCGGCCGACGCGCGGCCGGCGACCGGGACGCTCACGCGGTGAACTCCGCCCGGATGTCATCGATCATGGGGTCGCCGATCCGCAGCAGGGCCAGCACCAGGAGCGCGGCGAACAGGGCCAGCACCGCCTCGGAGAACACCGCGGTGACGCCGGCGGCGGCGGCCAGCAGCGCGACGTTGCCGACCGTCACGCCGGGCCTGCGCGCCAGGTAGTAGACGGCGAGCCGCAGCACGTCGCGGGTGCGGAAGGCGAACAGGGAGACGATCACCAGCGCGTTGACCCCGACCAGGATCACCCCCGCGCCGACCACCACAAGCGGCACGGCCCACCAGCCGGGGACGGCGGCGGCGGGCAGGTTCGCCAGGTTGACAGCGATGACTGCGAGCCACAGCAGCGTCGGCGCCCAGACGCGCAGCACGCCCGCCAGGTTGGCCCGGTAGGCCCTGCGGAACGCGGCGGCGGGACGGAGGTCGGTCAGGTCGGGGCGCTGGTGCCGCAGCGTGTGCAGCGCGGCCGAGACCGCCGGACCGAGCGGCAGCGCGGCGGCGGCGACCAGCGGGAGGTTGCTGCTGTCGCGGTCGAGCAGCACGAGCACAGCGAGGCCGGGCAGCACGCTTGCCAGGAGCAGCAGCTCGACCACGAGCAGGGTGTGGACCGTCGCGGCGGCCCGCGACAACGGCCCGTCGCCGAACTCCCGCAGCCCGCCGGTCGCGCGGCTCACGTCTGCTCCCCGGGCGGGTCGAGCAACCGGTCGTCGTCCCACCACGGCGGGGTCTCGTCCACCACCGGCGTCAGTTCGGCGAGGGTCACCTCGTGCCGGGCGAGGACGAGGTCGAGGTCGGCCCGCCCGGCCGCGACCGGCAGGGCGCGATGGGTACGGGCCGGCTCGGCCGCCTCGCGCAACGCGTCGAGCTGCCGGGGCCGGGGCGAGTGCGGGCCGCCCATCTCCCGCCAGGCGGACCAGGCGTTGCCGGCGTCCTCGCTCACCGACGAGCGGAGCAGGAACGCCGACGCGGTGCCCGGCGGGCCGACCGGGACCGACAGCGACAGGGTGTGCCGTTCGGGCGCCGGCTCCCGGCCGGTGACGTCGACAGGGGCCCAGGCCAGCACCGCGACCCGGCCGTCGGGGTGCCGGGTGACGAGGTGGTCCGGGCCGCGCGCGAGCACCTCGTCGCCGAGCCGGGCCATGAACGCGTACAGGTGGTAGGTGGGTTTCTTGATCTGCCGGTGGGTGAGCAGTCCGAAGCCGCCGTGCAGCGGCGCGGTGGGCACCCCCTCCTCCTCGAACACGTCGCTGAAGGTCCAGTAGGAGAAGGAGTCGACCAGGTCCCCGCCGCCGGCCAGCACCGGCGCGAGGTAGGCGGCGTGGAAGGCCGTGTCGTGGATCGGGTTGTCCGGCCGATACGAGGAGTTGAACTCGGTGATGTGCACCGGACGGTCGGCCAGCGCGGTGCCGGCCAGGTGCCGGCGGGGTGCGGCGAACTGTTCCAGCAGGTCCGCGGCGGGTGCCAGGGTCTGCCGGGTGCCGAACGGCAGGTGCCGCGCCGGGCCGGAGGTGTAGGCGTGCCGGCTGACGAAGTCGACTGGCACGTCGCGGTCGGTGACGAACTCGGCGAACGGCTTGAGCCACTCGTCGGCGCCGGGGGAGAGGGCCGGGCCGCCGACCAGCAGCGCCGCGTCGACGTCCTTGACGGCGTGCGCCGACACCTCGTACAGGCGGTGGTAGGCGTCCTGGTCGGCGCCCTGCCAGAACGCCGTCAGGTTGGGCTCGTTCCACACCTCGATGGGCCAGCCGCGTACCTCGTCGAGGCCGTACCGGTCGACCAGGTGGGCCACCGTGGCGCGGACCAGGTCACCCCATTCGGTGTACGACCGGGGCGGCGTCACGTTGCCCCGCCACCAGAACACCGTCTGGTCGCCGGAGGCGAGCGCCGAGGGCATGAACCCCAGCTCCACGAAGGGCCGGATGCCCATGGCGAGGTAGGCGTCGACGACCTGGTCGACGTAGGTGAAGGCGTGCCGTACCCGGCGCTCGCCCTGGTAGGTGTAGGGGCGGTGCACGCCGACGCCGTCGCTGAGCAGCCCGTGCCCGCGGATGTGCCGGAAGCCGATGTCCCGCTGCACCAGCGCCAGCGAGTCCTGGTAGTCGCGTCGCAGGGCCAGGTCGAACCGGCCGGTGCCGACGCAGGTACGCCAGGCGTCGGTCAACCGGCCGGTGGGCCGCTCGGGAACGGTTTCGCGCATCGCCGGTCAGCCGTGGTTCTTGCGGTACCGGTCGTACGCCTTGTTGACCAGGTCGGTGTAGGCCTGCGCGTTCTTGCCCCTCAGCTCCGAGACGTAGGCGTCCCACTCGCTCAGCGGCCGCTGGCCGAGGGCGAACTTCAGCGTGTTCTGGGTGACGTGGTCCTTCAGCGCGGTCGCCCACAGCGTCGTCTGCTCCCGCTCCTCGTCACTGAGCGGCGCGGGTGGCGGAGTCACCCAGGACGCGGCCTTGCGGGCGTTCATCTCCTTCTGGAACTCCAGTTCCTCGGGCGAGAAGAACGACTGCACCAGGTCGAGCTTGCCCCCGTAGGCGAAGACGCCGTTGTAGAAGCCGAAGTCCTTCTGGAGGTGCTTGGTGCCCTTGGGGTTGAGGCCGATGACGTTGACGTCCGGGGCGAGGGTGCGCTTGCCCGAGGCGTCCTTGGTGTACGTGGTGCCCTCGACGCCCCACTTGGCGAACTCCTGGCCGGCGTCGGAATACCAGAGCCAGTCGATGAACTGCATCATGGCCACGAAGTTCTTGCCGTCCCGGGCCTTGCTGGAGATCATCACGCCGTTCTCCAGCCGGCTCGCCGGGTTGACCGGCCCGGCCGGCCCGACCGGGAAGAGGATCTTGCCGAGCCGGGCGGCGGGGTTGATCTTCGCGATGTCCGGGCGGTAGTCGTTCACCAGCGTCTGCGCGTTCGTGCTGATCACGAACGACTTGCCGCTGGCGAGCTTCTGACGGGCCTGGTCGTCGGTCTGGGTGAACGTCTCCGGGTCGAGGAGCCCTTCGGCGACCAGCTTGTGGAGGTACTCCACCACCTGCCGGTAGCCGTCCGAGGCGCCGGTGAAGACGTACTTCCCGGCCCCGGCGTCCCAGCTCGTCGGCTGGTAGTTCCAGCCGGCGCCGGGCAGGCCGTGCGCCAGGGCGAGCATGTTCAGCAGGTTGCCGGCCGGGTTGGGCTTGCCGAACCGGTCGGAGAACGGGATGACGTCCGGGTGGGCCGCCTTCATCGCCTTGAGCATGGCGTACACCTCGTCCCAGGTGGTCGGGGACGGGATCTTCAACTGCTCCAGCACGTCGGTGCGGACCGCGAGGGTGTAGTCCTGCCAGGGCTTCTCGTGCAGTCCGGGCAGCAGGTAGAACTTGCCGTCCTCCTGCCGGAGCGTGTCCATCTCCGGCTGGAGCTTCCACTTCTCGATCTTGTCCTTGAAGTGCGGCATCAGGTCGAGGTAGTCGCTGACCGGCAGGATGGCGCCGGAGGAGACGTACGAGTTCTCCTGCGGGTGGTAGGTCTTCGGGATGATCATCGGGGCGTCGCCGGAGCCGACCAGCACACTGCGCTTCTGCTCGTAGTCGCTCAGCGGCACGGCGACCGGGTCCAGCTTGACGTTCGTCCGCCCGGCCAGCTCGGTCCAGAACAGCCACTCGGGCTTCAGCGGGTAGTTCGGGTGGTTGTTGTAGAGGATCGAGAACGTGACCGGCTCGGTGGCCTTGAACTGGTCACCGATGCCGTACTTCTCCATCGCGCCCGCACGGTTGCGGTCGAGGTTCTTCTTGTCCGGGGTGTCGTCGCCGCAACCCGCCAGGGCGACGACGGCGGCCGCGCCGCTGGCGAGCAGTACCTGGCGCCGGGACAGCTGGGCCATGGGTTCTTCCTTCCGGTGGTGGGGGTGTGGTGCGGGCGGCTATCCCTTCACGGCGCCGAGCATGATCCCGGAGACGAAGTACCGCTGGATGAAGGGATAGACCGCGAGGATCGGCAGGATCGTCAGCACGATGGTCACGGACTGGATGGTGGCGGCGGACTGGACGATGTCGCCCGCGCTGCCGAGGCCGCCGCCGGTCTGCGTGGCGTCCGTCGCGCCCGCGATGAGGTTGCGCAGGTAGACGGTCACCGGGAGCAGGTCCTGACGGTCCATGTAGAGGAACGCGGCGAACCAGGAGTTCCAGAACGAGACGGCGTAGAACAGCACCATCGTGGCGACCATCGCCTTCGACAGCGGCAGGACGATCCGCAGCAGCGTGCCGTACGTGTTCAGCCCGTCGACGGCGGCGGCCTCCTCCAGCTCGACCGGCAGGCTCTCGAAGAACGCCTTCATCACCAGCAGGTTGAACACGTTTATGGCGTTCGGCAGGGCGATCGCCCACACGGTGTTCTTCAGCCCCAGGCTGGTGACCAGGACGTAGTTGGGGATCAGGCCGCCGGTGAAGAACATGGTGAACACGGCGATCCCGACCAGCGCGGTGCGGCCGCGCAGGTGTCTCTTCGACAGCACGTACGCGTAGCAGGTGGTCAGCACGACGGAGATGAGCGTGGCGACCACCGTGTAGAAGACGGTGTTGCGGTAGCTGACCCAGAACGTCGGGTCCGACGTCACCACCCGGTACGCGGTGAGGTTGAACCCCCGCGGCACGAGGTTCACCTCACCCGCGACGATGTACGCGTTGTCGCTGAGCGAGCGGGCCACGATGGTGAGGAACGGATACAGGGTCACCACCACGACGCCGGTCAGGACGACGGCGTTCACCACCTGGAAGACCCGGTAGCCCGCTGTGGGCCGGGGGCCACGCGGCCGGGTGGCCGGCGCCCTCGTGCGGGCGCGCGTGCTCACCACAGGCTCGTCCCCACCGTGCGCCGGGAGATCGCGTTCGCCGACAGCACCAGCGTCAGCCCGATCACGGACTCGAACAGGCCGATCGCGGCGGCGTAGCTGAGGTTCCCCGAGACGATGCCCACCCGGTACAGGTACGTCGAGATGACGTCCGCCGTCGGGTAGGTGAGCGGGTTGTACAGCAGCAGGATCTTCTCGAAGCCGACGGCCATGAAGGTGCCGATGTTGAGGATCAGCAGTGTGACCATCGTCGGCCGGATCCCCGGCAGCGTCACGTGCCAGGTCTGCCGCCACCGGTTGGCGCCGTCGATGCGGGCCGCCTCGTACAGGTCGCCGTCGACAGTGGTGAGCGCGGCGAGGTAGAGGATGGTGCCCCAGCCGACGGTCTGCCAGACCTCGGAGGAGACGTAGATCGTCCGGAACCAGCCGGCCTGCTGCATGAACGGGACCGGCTCGCCGCCCACGGCGCGCAGCATCTGGTTCACCGCGCCGTCCACCGACAGCAGCTGGAGGACCATGGCGGCCACGATCACGATCGACAGGAAGTGCGGCAGGTAGGACACCGACTGGACGAACCGCTTGAGGGCGCGGTTGCGTACCTCGTTGAGCAGCAGCGCGAGCACGATCGGCAGCGGGAAGCAGAACACCAGGGTCAGCGCGCCGAGCACGAGCGTGTTCGTGAACACGTTCCAGAAGGTCGGGTCGGTGAAGAACAACCGGAAGTACCGCAGCCCGGTCCAGTACTCGCCGAAGAGGCTGCCGCCCGGCTGGAAGCGCCGGAACGCGATCACGTTGCCGAGCATCGGCAGGTAGCGGAACGTCAGGAAGAACAGCAGCGGAAGGACTGCGAGCGAGTAGAGCTGCCAGTCCCGGCGCAGGGCCCGCCGCCAGGGCGTACGACGACCGCGCGGGGTCGGGGATGCCAAGCTCATCCTCCCCACTGACCGTCGGCCGGAACTTTCCGGTAATGCGCTGTAAGCTTTTCGGAAATTTATGGGTATCGTTATCTTCGTGTCAAGAGCGTCGATTGATATCTCCCTCGACCAGCTCCGTCGCTACTCGCCGGACGTCGTCGAACCCGCCGACTTCGACCGGTTCTGGCTCGCCACCCTCGCCACCGCCAGGGCCACCCCGGTGCTCGTCGACGCCCGCCCCGAACCCACCTGCCTGCGGCTGGTCGACGTGTGGGACGTGACGTTCGCCGGCTTCGCCGGCGAACCGGTCCGGGCCTGGTACACCCGTCCCGCGGGGGTGTCCACGCCGCTGCCCGCCGTGGTGGAGTACCCCGGCTACGGACGCGGCCGGGGCCTGCCGGGCGAGCGGCTCACCTGGCCGGTGGCCGGTTACGCCCACCTGCTGGTGGACAACCGGGGGCAGGCCGGACTGTTCGGCCATGGCGACACCCCGGACCCGCACGACGCGCCCGGCGGGCCCAGCCCGGCCACACGGGGGATCCTGTCCCCGGACGACTACCACTACCGCAGGCTGATCACCGACGCGGTCCGCGCGATCGACGCCGTCCGCGCACTGCCCGGGGTGGACCCGGACCGCGTCGCCGCGGTGGGCAACAGCCAGGGCGGCGGACTCGCGCTCGCGGCGGCGGGCCTCGTCGGCGGCCTCGCCGCGCTCCTGGTCACCGCCCCGTTCATGTGCGACATCCAGCGCGCCATCGAACTCACCGGGGCTTCCCCCTACGGCGAGATCGCCGGTTACCTGGCGGTGCACCGCGAGGCCGAGGAGTCGGTCCGGCACACCCTGTCCTACGTTGACGGCGTCGCCTTCGCCCGGCGGGCCACCGCCCCGGCGCACTTCGGGATCGGCCTGCGGGACGAGGTCTGCCCGCCGAGCACCGGCTTCGCCGCCTACAACCAGTACGCCGCCGCGAGCGGATCGGCCACGCCGCCACGGGAGATGCACACGTACCCGTTCAACGGCCACGAGGGCGGGGAGGCCTTCCACGTCCGGCGGCAGCTGCGCTGGCTCGACGCGGTGATCCGTTCCGCCGCGACGGCCGCCGGCTGACGGGCACACCGGCGAGGCCCGCGACATCTACCATCCTGATCATGATCTCGACCGTGTGGCGGCTGCTCACCCGCCAGATCGACCCCAACCTGGCGCAGGACGACGCGGTGCTGCGCGAGGCGTGCACGCAGGCGCGGTACGGCTCCGACATCGGACCGGCCCGGAAGGCCCTGGCCGCCACGCGGGACGACTACGACCGCCGGGCACGGTACGTCCGTGTGCTGGCCGAGTCGACAGCCGGCGGGCTCGGATCCCGGATCGACAAGACGACCGGCCGGGTCGACACCACCGCCGCCTGGACCGATCGCTGGGCCTCGCGCGCGCCCGCCGACCCGGACGCCCAGCTCGTCCGTGCTCGTTCCCTGATGGCCCGGGCGTGGGAGGTGCGCGGCGGCGACTGGGCCGCCGGCGTACGTCCGGAGCAGTGGGCCGAGTTCCGCCGCCTGCTGGGCCTGGCCCGGCAGGTGAACGATCTCGCGATGCGGCTCGCGCCGGACGACCCCACGCCGTGGGCGCACCGGCTGGACCTCATGATCGACCAGAGTGCGCCACTGGAGGACGTCGAGGAGACGTGGCGCGAGCTGACCAAGCGGGATCCCCGGCACCATCAGGGCCACGTACTCAGGCTGACCTACCACTGCCGGAAGTGGAGCGGCTCGCACGAGGCGATGTTCGGCTTCGCCCGCTCGGTCGCCGCCACGGCGCCCACGGGCTCGCCACTGCTCGTGCTGCCGGTGCGGGCCGCCGCGGAGTGGGCACTGTGGGAGCAGGATCGCGAACCCGAAGGCGGCACCGCCGACGAGATCAGCGAGCGGTGGCGGCAGGATCCGGTCATGCGATCGGATCTCGACAACGCGCTGTCCCGGTGGTTCCACCAGCCGGCCACCCGGCACGCCGACTGGCTCGACGACGCGAACTTCCTGGCGTACGGACTGGCGCGCACCGGCCGCGACGCCGAGGCCGCACCGGTGTTCGCGTCGATCGGCCGGTACGTGACAGGCGTTCCGTGGGCGTGGTGGGGCGACGAGCGGGGCGACACCGTCTTCCTCCGCGCCCGTCGCCGCGCCCGCCGCGCCGCCTGACCGCCTACGACGGGGACGTCTCGTCGACTGGGACGTCTCGGCCGCGCTGTCCGCCGTTCACGAGATCTCCGGCACCCGCGTGCGTACCGTCAGGACGCTGCTCGCCCAGTCCGGTGCCGCGGCGGGCGGGCGAACCGCCTCGCGATGAAGGGCGGTCATCCCCAGCCGGTCGAGGATGCCGGTGAACGACCCGGAGCGGCTCGGGCTCGAATCGACGGCCCTCTGGGTGCCCAGCGCGCCGAGGTGGAACGACGTGGCCGGGAACTCCTCCTCCGACACGAGCAACTGCAGGTAGTCGCGCGTCTCGGCCCCGGGCTCGACGGCGCGGTCCTCGGGCAGTTGAAAGGCGACCAGGCCACCGTCGAAGGCCGCGCCGCAGTTCCCGGGTGCGATGATCCGGCCGGGGAACAGGTGCGGGTGGACGGCGTGCCGGTCGGTCAGGTCGAGCAGGACGCAGTAGAGCGGCCGGTCACTGGTGTTTCGGAGCCGGATGAAGACCATCGGTGGCGCCCACCGGTCGCCGGCGCGGGCGTACGTCAGCAGGACGGCCCCGTCGTCGCCGGGCTTGTACGGCGCCCGGTCGCGCGGTGCGCTGATCTCGCCCGGTTCCGCCGCCACCACCTCGATCTTGACCGCGTCGGCGAGCCGGGAGACCGGGTTCGCCAGGTTCCGGATGGTGCGCCAGCGGGCCAGGTGCTCCAGCCGGTCCACGACCGTGTGCACGTCGGCGCGGGTCAGGTCGTCCGTCAACGGCGTACCGTCGAAGGAGAGAACGCGAATGCGGCCGCCGCCGGTGGAGACCCTCAGATCGGGCATCGTCTCCGAGCCGTCGAGCGGGACCACCCGCAGATGCGGTGAGGGGGACCCGCCGGGCCCCGCGTTCCGCATCGCCTCGATGACGGCGCGGGCGGTTTCCGGCTCGTCCCGGCTCGTCCCCCCGACCGCCACCGTGACCGCGGGCATCGGCACCCGGGAGAGCACCACGTCGTACTGGCGACCGGTGTCGGGCGTCCAGCCGAGGGGTTCGACGACGCTGACCTCGGTCCGTACGCGGGTCACTCGCGCTTCGCGTACCGGGTTCTCGAGGTGTACGGCGACCCGCACGTCGTCGCCGGCCGCGGCCTTGATCCCATGGATCGACCCGGCGTTGATCTCCCAACTGCCACGCTTGAACCGCATGACGAGCGCGCCCGCCGGCGCCCGGAACGCGCCACCGAGAAAGGGCTGGTCGACGATGTCGTGGTCAGCCGGGTACAGCGTCGGCACCTGACGGTCCCTGGCGTTCTCGACGGCGCACCGGGCGGCGACCATCAGTTCGCGGTAGGTGGCACCGGGGCCCAGCCGCTCGATGGCGTTGAGCAGGCCGAGGGTGAAGATGCCGTTGCGCCGGTTCCACGGCCCGGTCTCGTACGCCTGCTGTTCGTCGCGGCACGCCGTGAGCGCCACGTGGTCGACGCCGGCCTGGTCCGGACCGACGTCTCGGCTACCGGCGGCGAGGTCGCCGCCGAGGGCGGCATCGTTCGTCGCGGCGACGAGCTCCGGTAGCAGCGACTCCAGCGCAGGCGGGCGCGTGGCGGGCTCGGCCCAGCGAGAGGCGACCGGCGCGATCCGGATCACCTCATCCGTCTGCGGGTCGGTGCTGGGGCCGGTCCTGGTGGCACCGGCCGAGTGGCAACTGTCGAGGACGACGGCGACGTGCGCGCCGCGGGCCGCGACCTCCGATATCAGCACCCGGAGTTCGCAGTCGAGGAGATCGGGCGGTGCGGTCCCGCCGGCCCGGCTGTCGTGGCACACGAGCGTCTGGCACCAGCCGCTGGGCTCCCGATACCACAGCTCCGGCGGCAGGGGCGAGCGTGAGCCGTGCCCGCTGAACCAGAACAGGGCGGTGTCGCCGGGGCCGGCCTGGCCCAGGTGCTCGCGGAACACCGCGACGACCGCCGCCCGGGTCGCCTGCTCGTCGAGCAGCGTCCGGACGTGCGCCTTCGGGCCGGATCCGAACCGGGCGTCGAGGAGCTGTTCCACCCGCCCGACGTCGTTGTGGCACCCGGAGAGCCGGCTCAGCCCGGGTGCCCGATACGAGTTGATGCCGACCAGCAGCGCGTACAGCGACGACACGGAGTTCCCGCCCTTCCCGATCCGCCGAGCGATTCGTCGGAGGTGACACAGGTATCTGACGGACCGGCCGCCCCGGTGACCGCCGACGATCTCGTTGCACAGAATCGCCACTGGTGCAAGACCCCACATCGGGGACAGGTGGACGTCGGAGGGGCATTTGTCGAGTTGGTTCACGACCCGTCGCCGGATGACCCTCCGGCGACGCGGGCCGGCCCCGCCGCCGGGTCCGACCGATGTGGAGCGATCCACTGAAGAGACTGAATGTGGCTCCCCGGGCCCAGCGGTGCGGCCGCGTTGTCGCGTGACGCCCCGTACCGGGGGCAGGCTGTGTCCGTCCGATCCCGCCGGCCGTGGCGCGATCGGAGACCATCCCTGACGAATCTGCTCTGGAAGGAGCCGCAGTGGGTGCTTCGGCAGTGCGGTCCCAGCAACGGGACGCGACCCGGATGCCCGTCGCTCGCCGGGCTCCCGCGCCCGGCGCGTCGCGGCAGGTCGCACCGCTTTCGCCGGCCGGCCTGGACCCGCGGGTCGACGCGGAGCTGACCCGGCTCACCGCCCACGCCGTCGAGGCGATCGAGGAACGGATCGGGCGGGGCGAGTCCGCGGCCGAGGTGGTGGCCGACGTCCTCGCCACCGTCTTCGGGCGGGGGAGCGTGGCAACCGATGTCGAGCATGCCGGCACGGACCCGGGCGAAACGGTGCTGGATGCGCTGAGCGGGCATGTCGACGTGGACCGGATCGCGGCCGCCGCACTGAAGATCGTCGGCGCCAAGGCGGGGCCCGGCCCGGTCGCCGGCTGACGCGGTGGTCAGGCGGACACGGCCGGCGGTCGGCCGTCGCCTACCGGCCGTGGTGGCTGACCCCGGCCCACGCGGCGACCTCGGCGTATCCCGCCTCGCCCGCCTCCGCGCGTAGCTGGTCAGGCATCGAGTGCGGCGCCGTGCGGCCGCCGTCGAGCATCCACAACTGGGCGCGGCGCAGCGCGTCCGCCGGGGGCAGCCCTTCCCGCCGGAAGTGCGAGGTCATGAAGGCGAGCAGCGGCGCCGAGGAGCCCGGCGCCGGCCATCCGGCGGCGAACACGGTACGGGCGCCGCCGACCAGGTACGCCGTCGCCGCCGCGAACGCCGGGTCGTCGGCCCCGGCGACCTCGGCCCCGCCGGGGCGGGGCGGCAGTGTGACGACGTCCGCCCCGACGGGCCGCGTCAGGATCGCGTGCGGCGTCAGGCCGGCGTCGCCTGTCACCTCGGCACCGGACGCCACCGGCCCTCGCCAGGCCAGCTCGCACAACAGCCGGGCGGAGACGATGTACGAGAGGGCGGCCTCCCGCACGGCGTACCGGCCGTCCGGGGCGCGGGCGGCCTGCCAGGGCACCGCGGCCAGCGCTCCGGGCGCGACGAGCGTCAGCCGCGCCGGGCGGCCCGGATCCGGGGCGCGGCCCAGGGCGTGCAGCAACGGGCCCATGGCTGCCCGCCACGCCCACTCGCCCGTCTCCGCGGAGCACGGCCCGGCCGCCGGCGGCACGGTGAGCGCCGGCAGCTCAAGCGAGAAGGGCGCTTCCTCGCGCGGCACGATGACGGCGAGGCCGCCACCGCTGCCGTCCTCGGGCAGCAGATGGACGAGCGCGTCCCGGCCCAGCGCTGCCAGTGCCGCGCGGATCTCGTCGAAGCTCGTCGGGCCGAGCAGGCGACCGACGGCAGGTGTCGCGGAACTCGTCAGCGCGGCGGTGGCACGCGCGGCGCGTCGTGCCCCGGCGACGTCCAGGACGCCGTCCACGGCCGTCCAGCCCGCGGCGAGGTCGGGCTCACCGGCTGCGGTCAGCAGCTCCGGAACGGTAGCGGCCACCGTCGCCGCGTACAGGAGCATGTCGCGGCCGGTGTCCAACGCCGTCCCGGCGGCCTGGACGTCGTTCTGGGCCAGGCACCAGCGTGCCACCTCCGCGGCCGTCGTCGCCCCGTCCCGCGCGATCGTGACGGCGTCCTCCGTACCGCTGCCCAGCAGCACCTGGTACGCGTACCCGGACAGGCCACGCAGGCCCACGTCGCAGGCGGCGCGGGCGCTACCCGCTTCGAGGTGTGCGTGAGCCAGGGCGTGTGCGGCCGGCGCGAAGACCGGGTGGCCCGGCTGGGCCGCCTCGCGCACCGCAGCGGTGAGCTGGTCGACCGCCCGGGTGAGCGCGGTGTCGTCCCGGCCGACCCGGTGGGCCAGCGTGAGCGCGTGGCCGAGCACCATCCGTACGGCGGGCAGCCGCGGGTCGTCCTCGGTAGCGACCCGGACGGCGCCGGCCAGGTCGTCGATGCCACGGCGCAGCAGGTCGAGGTCCTGGCCGGTCTGGGCCTGCGCGACGAGCCGGCAGCCGTCGGCGATCAGCCGAGCCACGTCGTCGGCGGGCGTGGCGGCGTCATCGGAGGCCGGGGGCGGGCCGGCGGCGATGGTCGAGAGCAGGCCGTCGAGCTGAGCCTTGTTCTGCTTGACGTGCTCAAGGAGGTCGGCCACACCCGGGTGGTCAGCGGGCGTGCGGTCGAGTGCCTCGCGCATGCTCCGGAGCGCCTCCTCCGCCGATCGGAGGTCCTGCCGTTGCGCCGCGTCGATCAGCCGGGCCGAGGCCTCCAGGAACTCGCCGGTCGACGCATGCTGTCCGTGCTTCCACAGCTCCCTGCGGGTCGACCGGGCCTGATCGAGCAGATCCTCCACGGCGGCTCGATCGTCGGGGGCGGCGATCTGCGCCGCCAGCGCCGCCTTCATGAACGGCAGCATCGCGGCGTGAGGGCTGTCGGGCGGAACGCTGATCGACGAGAGCCGCGTCAGCGTGCCCTCAAGGTCATGGGCGGGTCCCCCGCGCAGGGCGCCGGCCAGGTCGGTCATGACGCCCAGCATGGCGCGGTCACCGGGACTCGACGGGTCGTCCTCGGCCTCGTCGAGAATCCGCTGGAGCGGCCCGACGTCACCGGGCGCGCCGAAGGCGGCCTCCTTGGCTCGCTGGGCGGCCAGCACCCGTGCCACCTGGGCGCGGTCGGCGGGGCTGCCGCCGGCCGCCGCGAAGTCCGACTCGGCGCGCGCGAGTGTCTCCGGCCGGCGGTCGTGCTGATGGAGACGGGCGTACGCCATGGCGCGGGCGAGCCGGTCACCCGACTCGGTGAAATGGTCGATGGCGTCGGGGAGGTCGTCGATCGACATGCCGACGATCACGTTCAACAGGTGCTCGCCGTCCATCTCCGGTACCGGCCTTCCGGTGCGTCGCCCTCGGCCCGCGACAGAACCGGGCCACATCCGTTCCTGACGGACAGCGGGGCGCCCGCCGGGTCACGGCTGCGCGAACCGCCACCCCACGCCGTAGCCGCGCCCCTGTCGCAGCCGCCGGAACTCCGACACGACGTCACCCGCGCCGTCCACGCTGAGCCGGTCGTGCCGGCGGTCCGGATCGTCGAGCAGCCCCTGCGGCAGCCCGTCGATCCGCCACAGCGCGGCGGGTTCGCGACCGGCGAAGCGGACCCGCACCAGTCCGTAGTCGCAGGGATCCAGCGGAGTGATCACGTAGCGGTCGCGGATCCGCTGCCCGGGCGCCACCCGGAAGTGCATGCACAGCTTGTGGTTCCGGTCGGCGCTCAGCGTCTCGGGCAGGGCGAGCCGGACCTCGAAGTGGCGGTTGCCGTTGCCCCGTTCGACGCTGCGGATACGTGCGCCGTAGAGCACGTCGATGCGGAGGTCGGCGCCGTCCGAGCTGTCGGTGTCCGGGCGGGGCAGGTCGAGCCGGACGACGATCTCGTCGAGATCCCGGGTGGCGACGATGGTCCGGGCCTCGTACAACTCCGGCGTCGGGGTGTCGAGCCGCAGCAGCGCCTCCAGCGACCGGACCCGCCACCCGGAGTCGAGATCCCCCGCGAGGCGCGTCGCCCAGTCGGCCTCCGCCGCCGCGGCCAGCAACTCGGTCACCTGCTCCGAACGGCGCCGGGCGGTCCGCATCTCGTATCTCTGCTCCCGGCCCAGCTGAGCCTGCCGGGTGGTCAGGTCGGCGTAGGCGTGCTCGGTGTCGAGGGCGTAGGTCAGCTCGACCACACGGACCAGGTCCGCCGGCAGGTCCCGGGCCAGCGAGAGCAACGTCCGCCCGACCCGCTCACGCACCACCCGGTCCGGGTCGGTCGGCGTGGTCCCGCTCAGCTCGTGCAGCCGTGGTCCCACGAGCCGGCCCAGTGACGCGCTCAGCAGGCCCCGCCGCCGGCGAAGTTCAACGAGTTCCCGGTGGAGCTCGTCCTGAAGGGACACGACCGCCTCCCCGGTCCGTCAGTAGTCGTCAACCGGAACCGTACTCTGTGGGGTCACGTTGGCTCAGGTACCCGATGACGCGCTGCGTACGCTCGTCGACTCGGCATCGGCAGCGATGACGACGGTCGGCCAGGCGGACAGCGGGCCGTGGCGCTTCACCCGCTGCTGGCTGCGCCTGGTCGCGTTCGACCAGCACGGCCGGCGGCCGGACGACCTGTCGGCGGCTCTCGCGGACTTCGACATGCTTCCCGAAGACCTGCCGGGGCGGTGCAAGCTCGCGCAGATCCTGGTCAACGCCATCCTCCGCTCGGGACGTTTCACCGCGCACCTCGAACGAGCGGTCGCGTTGTGTGAGATCGCCGCCGCCGACCCGCACCCCCTGCCGGAGGCGGAGCTGGGCGCGGCGGTCGTGCGGTCCACCGCCCTGGCACGGGCGGTGGCGGACAGCGCGCCCGGGGTCACTCCCCGGGGAGCTCTCGCCGAGGTGGAGCGGCTGGCCCGTGTCGTGGGCGATCGGCAGCCGTACGCGCAGATGGTCGAGCACACGCGTGTCTGCCTCAGCTTCCTCCTCAGTGCGCTGGAGGGTAATCCGGCACGGGTGACGGAGTCGTCGGCAGACCTGGAACGTTCGATCGAGTTCGTGCTCGGCCTGATGCCCGACCGCGAGGATGCGAAAGTGCGGCTCGCGGCGGTCAAGGGCTTCCTCGAACTCAACGTGGCGGCGGCCCGCGGCGACCTGGCGGCCATGTGGCCGGCCCTGGACCGGGCGGAGGAGGCCGCGTCGTCGCTACCCGCCGCCGAGCCCCTGCGGCACGGTCTGCGCGCCGCCCGGATGCAGATGGAAGCGTTGCGGGAGATGACGAGTCCCGCCAACACGGGCACCGCCCCGTGGCGGAGCGATCCGACCGGCCCGGAGCAGCACGAGCAGCTCGCCGCGTTGCGCGCGCTCGCCGAGCAGCCCGGCCAGCCGCCGCACGAACGCGCGATGCACCTGCATGCGCTGGGGTTCGCGGAGTTGGCTCACGGGATTGACAACAGGAGCCTGCTGGACGCCGCGATCAGCGACCTCCGCGCGGCAGTGGACCTGGTGCCGGACCATGACCCGAGGCGGGTGCCGTACCTGGCGAGCCTCGGCACCGCGTACCTGCGCCGAGTCGAGAAACTGGCACGCCGCGCGGATCTCACCGAGGCCATCCGGCTGCTCGAACAGGGACGCGAACTGGCCGGTTCTAACCAGCACCAGCAGTGGACGCGGTTGTCCAACCCGTTGGCGCACGCGTACCGGATGGCCGGCGACAAGCGGCGGGGCCGGGAGGTCGCGCTCGCCGGGCTGCGCGGGCACGCCTGGAACGTGTTGCTGACGGGCAGCATCAGCGACGCCGACGCGGCCGCGCGGAACGCCGCGGACGACGCGCTCGACGTCGCGGCGTGGTGCCTCGCCGACGACGATCCGGGATCCGCGGCGCTGGCGCTGGACGCCTGTCGCGCGCTGATCCTCTACACGGCCACCGAGACCCGTGACCTCGGCGCGCGCCTGGCCGGTGCCGGCCGGGCCGGCCTCGCCGCACGCTGGCGCGACGCCGTCGCCGAGACCGAGCCCGAGCTCGTGCCGGGCGAGCTGCGCCGCGAGGTCATCGCGGCACTGGCCGGGATCGCCATCACCGAGGACGGCACGACGACGGTCGCGCCCGACGCCGCGGCGACGCGGCTGCTCGCCCCGCCCGACCTCGACGAGATGCGGGCGGCGCTGACCGGACTGGGTGCCGACATGCTCGTCTATCTGATGCCCGGTGACGAGAAGTCGGGTGCGGTGGTGATGGTGCCACGCGCGGAGCCGCCGAGTTGGTTCCCGTTGGCGACGCTGAGCAAGCAGGGCACGGCAGGCTTCGACGCGTTCCTCACCGCGACCACAGCCGAAAGCCTCGCCGGCCGGGTGGCGGTGGCCGGATCGTGGTCCGAGGCCGCCGGGACGGCGCGCAAGACCCTCGACGACGTCTGCGACTGGGCGTGGACGGCCGCGATCGGTCCGCTGCTGGAACGGTGCCCGCAACCGGCGGACGGACGTGCGCCGCGCCTCGTGCTGATCCCGGTGGGCGAGCTGGCCCGCATTCCCTGGCACGCCGCCCGCCACGTGACGGACGAGGGAGTGCGGTACGCGATCGAGGACGCGGTGTTCTCGTACGCGCCGTCGGCACGTCTGCTGTGCGACCTGGCCTGGCGTGCACCGGTACCGCTGTCCGACTCCGGCCTGGTGGTGGGCGACCCGGACACGGCGGGCGCCGCCGCGGACCTGCCGGCGGCCCGGGCCGAGGCGCAGGCGGTGCGGGAGCGGTTCTATCCGCGCGCCCGGTATGTCGGCCGCACCCCGGACGGAGGCGCCGCCGACGGCGGGGTGGGCACCCGGGCGGACCTGCTCGGGTGGCTCGCCGACGAGCACGCCGGCGCCATGCTGCACCTGGCCTGCCACGGCGTGGTACGCCCCGGCCGTACCGGGGCCGACACGTCCTACCTCCTGCTGGCTGGTGGGGAGCGGATGTCGGCCGAGGAGATCGTCCGGTTCGCCCCGGCCCGTTCCATCGCCCTGGCGGTGCTCGCCGCGTGCGGCAGCGGCGTCTGCGGCCGCGCCGACGACGAGGCGTTCAGCCTGAGCACCACGCTGCTCGCGAACACCGCCAGCGCTGTCGTCGGTGCCCAGTGGAGCGTGCCGGACGCCGCCACGTCGGTGCTGATGTACATGTTCCACCACTACCTGCGTCGCGAGGGTCTCGCGCCGGCCGATGCCCTCCGCGCGGCCCAGCGGTGGATGATCTCCGATACGCGTCAGGTGCCCGCCGAGATGCCCGACGTGCTGCGCGCGGCGCTCGGCCGGACCACGACGGCCGATCCGGTCGGCTGGGCCGCGTTCGTCCACTTCGGGCGCTGAGGCCGGCGGCTGGCCGTCAACTGGCCACAGAGTCGGCCGGGCGATGACCGGCGGACGACCGGCGGCGACCCCACGATTGATCTGTCATTCGTGGGGTGAGCTGCCTGACCGGCCGACCGGCAGCCAGCGCGCGGCCGGGTCTCCGCACGCTCCACACCGGTAGTCACCGCATCGGAAGGAGCGCTGTGACGAGTTCGCACCCCGCCGCGGACGCCGAGGTCGCCTACGTCCGTCTGCTGGCCGGGCACGGTCAGTTGGCGGCCGTGGCGCGGGCCGCGTCACCGGCGGAGCGCCGGCGGCTGACCGCCGGCGCGTGGTCGGTGGCCTGGCCGCTGGTCTTCGCCCGCGTCACCCGGCCGGTCGAACACCGGCGCGGCCACTTCGTCTGCGCGGCGGCCGTGCCGCAGTTGGCCGACGACTGCCTCGACGGCTTCCACGATGACGTGGAGGCGGTCGTGGAGGATCTCCTGACGCACGCGGTGGCGCCGATCCGGAGCGTGGAGGCGTGGATGACGCGACGGCTGACCGCTGTCACAGTCGACGCGCACCGACGGCGCCGGGGGCGGCGGGGAGCGCTGCAACGTCCGCGCGTCCCCGGCTGGCTGGCCGACGCGCTCGGCTACGACGCCTGGCTGATGGAACTCGCCGTCGAGATCCTCAACTGGGTGGGTGTCACCGTCAGCGCCGGTGCCGATGTGTGGCCGCTGCAGAGCTGGGCGGCCCGGCGTGTCGCCGCGACCGGCGACTGGGTGGGAAGCGACCCGGCGGCGGTGGTGCGCGAGGTCGAGGAGGTGCTCGCGGCGATGCGGCGCCGCCCAGCCTGGTTCGCCATGTACGTCGAGCGGCCGATGGGCGCCAAGCCGGCCCCGGTGGCGGCGACGCCGGTGGGCGAGAGCGCGGACCACGCCCCGCCGACGACCAGCGGCGAGATCGACGAGGTGAGACTGCGAGCGCTCGCCGCGGCCGTCATCGAGGCACTCGACGAGGCGCTGGGCCGGGGCGTCGATCCGGACGAGGCCGTCGTGCGGATCGTCACCGCGGTGTTCGGGGAGGGCACCGGGGGAGACGAACTGGACCGCGCGCCGGGATCGGCGCCCGCCTTCGACGAGCGGGTCTCAGCGAGACTCGCCGACCCCGCCGTCGTCGCCCGGGTGGTCGCGGCCGTCCAGCAGATCGTCCGTGGCCCCGAGCGCTGACTCCACAGCCCGGCGGCGCTCGTCGAGGTCGGCGGCCAGCCCGTCGGTGGGGACACCGTCGGCCGCGGCGGCGCGCACGGCAGCGCGAAGCTCCTCCTCCACGAGGCGTTGGAGCTTCGCGCTCTGCTCCGGCGAGAGTCTCACCCGCACCGCCGGCCGGCCGGTTGAATGATCACGAGACGATTCCGCACCGCGAAGGTGTCGATCACGTTCGCGGCCCGCGACTGTCGCACGTCCGTCCGCCCGGCTGTCCGCGCCGCACCGGCCGTCCTCGTCGTCATCGGCGGCCCACCTCCGTCCCGCCGGGCTCTCGCCGGCGTACCCCTTCCTGACGGACCGCCCGCCAGGACGGACGGGTGTGGGTGGCGGTGGGCTGGTGGCAGTGGTCGATGCCGCACGCGGGGGAACAGGCGGCGCGGGAAGGCAGGCAAGTGCCTTCCCGCGCCGCCGTCAACGCAGGTCAGTGCGACTCCACGTCGGCCACCCCCGGTTGTGTGGGAATCCCTTTCGGCCATATCCCGGCCGCTGATCGGAATCAGATCGGGAAAGCGGCGTGCGGAATCCGACCGAAACCGGAATCGGCAGGGGGCGGCGACGCGGTCGTCAGCCGGCCGGCGTCCTCGTCAGGCTCGCACCGCCAGGGTGGTGCTGGCGGCCACCCAGCAGTGCTCCACGAAGCTCTTCTCCGGCAGGTCGACGATGACGGGTGTGAAGTCGCCCGGCAGCGGCGGTTCGGCGGCGTGCACGATCACGTCCTTGAAGAGCACGTCCGGGACGCCCAGCACGAAGTCGGCCGCCGCGTTGTCGCGCAACGCCGCTCGCAGCGGAGGGCTGTCGAGAAGGCGGTGCACGGCGATTGTCGACGAGCCCACCCACCCGTTGCACGCCGGTTTGACCAGACCTCGGTGCAGCGCCAACCGCAGGCGCAGCCGGGCTTCCGGCGCGGCGATCGCGTTCACCTCGCACAGGGCGGCGCCGAGCTCCTCGACCAGGCGTGGAATGACCACCGACTCGTCGATGCCGGAGGGCAGCACCGTGAACTGGCCGTCACCGTGTGCCTGGGGCGCCACCGCGGAGTCGGCGATGCCCGCGGCGCGACGGGCCCGGGCGAGAACGTCGACGAGGAGACTCTGGATCCGTTCGGTCTCGGCGTTGGTCCGGCTGCTGTAACCCGACACGTCGGCGGCCATGCAGAGCCGCACCGCCGCTGAGCCGGCCACGTCGGCCGGCCCGGCGGTGACCTGGATCGACTCGCTGAAGGCGATCGAGTCACGCAGGTCGGCGTGCAGGACCGTGGACGTCCGTGTCGACACGTCCACGTGCATGTCGATCGTGCCGTGAAGCTCCGCGAGGTCCGCGGGGACTTCGATCAGCGCGTGCACGGCGTACGACCGGGGCAACAGGAGGACGCCGCGCGGGTCCTCGTACGTCCAGCGGAACCGGTGCTGGTGCAGGCCGAGCGTCCACGCCCGGGGGACGCCCCATCGGTTGAGCAGACGGCGGAGCCAGTCCGGCCGGGCCCGGGCGGCGGTGACCGTGTGCGCGGCGGTCGTGGAGGCCGGGGCCGGGCCGGCGTCGTCGAAGGTCAGCCCCACCGCGCCGCCGTCACCGTCGAGCCGCACCGCCACGGCGCGCCGGTCGGTCAGCTCGACCTCGAACCGGACCGCCTGATAGCGCTCGCCGTCGGCGAGATCGCCGAGGTCGAAGGCGAAGATGGCGCCCACGTACCGGTAGCCGGCGTCGGCACGCCGCCGCAGGGCCGGCGGCAGGTCCGCAGCCGGCACCGGGTAGATCACCGGGCGTCCGCAGCGGACCCCGTCGCCGACCACCCGGACCTCCCGGTCGTCGGCGGAGCGCCCGGACGCGGACACGAGTTCGCGTCCGGCTAGGACATCGGACGGGTGCAGCAGGTCGATGGCGTCCGCCGTCATGGTGTCTCCCTGGCCGGTGCTCGGGTTGCCTGTAGCGATAGCTGACGGACACGCCGGCCGGATGCGGTCGCCGGGATGCGTGACTCGTCCATCGCGTCGAGCACAGGGCGCGCGATCATCCACGAACGTCGCCGCCGGATCCGGCCCGCGAACCCGGCGGCGTACGCCGTTCTTACCGCTCTCTTACGAGACAGCACGCGGGCGTACCCGAAGCGTCACGGGGCGCGATGCTGAGGGCCGGCTGTCAACGCAGGAAGAGGGGCCACCATGGGATCACTGGCACGGTACGGGCTGTCCGCGGCGACGGTCTCCACACTGGCGGCAGGCGTGCTGCTCCCGCCGGTCACGCCTGTCGCAGCCGCGACGCCCTCGACGTGGACGGCGACGGTCCCGGCGCTGATTCACGAGAGCCGGCTCACCGACGTGGCCGCCACCGGCCCGAACAACGCCTGGTCCGTCGGCTACCAGGCGTCGACCTACACGGGGTACTCGATCGACGAGCCGTACGCGCTGCTGCGGTGGAACGGGCGGACGTGGACGGAACGACGGCTGCCGCACGCCGCATACGTGTTGTACAAGGTGGACGCGGCGAACGCCCGGGACGTCTGGACGGTGGGCATCGGGCGCCGCGGTGAGGCGTACGCCGGGCACTTCGACGGCGAGACCTGGACGGCGCACGCGCCGTGGACGGCACCGGCCGGGACCTCGGAGCTGCTGGACGTGGCCGCCGCCGCTGGCGGGCGGGCCGTGCTCGTCGGTCACGACGGCGGCCGGCCGCTCGTCGTCGAGGGTGACGCCCGTCGCTTCGACCGCGTCGCGGTGCCGGGGACTGAGGGAATCGACGGCGTCCTGCGGGCGGTCTCACGCACCCAGGACGGCAGCGTGTTCGCCGCCGGTGAACGGTACGTCGCCGACGCGCCCTACCCGGAGCCGATGATCGCGCAGCGCGTCGGCGGGTCGTGGCGGGTGGCATCGCTGCCGCCGATCCCGAGCGCCCGGCTCACCGGTGTGTGGGCCCGCTCGTCGACCGACGCCTGGGCGGTCGGCACCCAGGACTTCGACTCCACCCCCAAGCCGGTCATCCTGCACTGGGACGGCCGGACGTGGCAGCGGGTGGCCGGACCGGCACCCGCCGGTTGGGTGTACGCCGTCGCCGGTGACGCGAACGGCGACGTCTGGATCAGTGGCACGAATCCGGTCCCGCCGTACGTCGAGTACCCGGGCACGCTGTTGCTGCGCTACACCGGCGGCCGATGGAGCGTCGCGTACGGGCCGAAGGTGGACGGCAACGACCCGAGCCTGGACGCCCTCGCAAACATCCCGGGGACCTCGTCGTTCTGGGGGAGCGGCACGGTGTCGACAGCCGGGCTCCGCCTCACCGCCGTGATCGAGCGGACCAGGTGAGGGCGGGGGCCTGAGCGCGGCACGGCTCACGCCCCGCCACCCTGGCGTCCGCCGGAATGACTACCGCCCGGAGGCCAGCACCGAACGGGTCAGCGCGGTCAGCCCGGCATCCCAGCGCTCGTCGGGCCAGTCGCGAAGATGCTCCACGAGATCGCTGCGCACCGCGGCCAGCAAGGCGTGCGCGAGGAACTCCGCCGACTCGGGGCCCCGGGCCTCGGACACGATGGCGCTCAGCGTCGCGTGCCACTCCTCGTACGACTCGTTGCGATAGGGGCTTCCGCTTCCCGCGTTCTCCAGGGCCAGCGTGAGGACCCGGTTGGCCCGTTTGAACCGGACCAGTTCCCGCAGCAGGCGCAGGGCCCGGTCCGCCGGCGAGTCGCCGGGCAGGCTCGCCGCGAGTGACGCCTGAAGCTGTTCGCCGCGTGCGCCGTAGAGGGCGCGGATGAGGCCCAGCCGGTCTCGGAAGTGGCGGAACAGCGTGCCCTTGCCCACGCCGGCGGCAGCGGCGACGTCGTCCATGGAGATCCGGTCGGGGTCGGTCGCCGCCTCGAACAGCCGGTCGGCCGCGGCGAGCACCGCCTCCCGATTCCGCGCCGCGTCAGCCCGCACTCCTGCCCCCTCTCGCAAACGGACCGCCAGTCCGCTATGGTGAAGCGGACCGGCCGTCCGCTTATCGTAGATCACCGCGGGCGGCCCGCGACAGGAAGGAACAGCAGTGCCGAGTACCGCCACCGATGTGTTCCACCAGGCCCTGGATCTTCTGCTCGGAAAGGACATGCCGGGCTTCATCGCCCTGTTCGCCGACGACGCCGTCATGGAGTTCCCGTTCGCGCCGGCCGGGCGGCCCAGCCGGGTGGCCGGCCGAGCCGAGCTGCACGACTACCTCATCGACTACCCGCGGACCCTGGACATCCGCGAGATCGCCGACGTCACCGTGCACCAGACCGCGGACCCGGAGGTGATCGTCGCCGAGTTCACCGCCACCGGCGTCGTCGTCGCCACGGGCGAGCCGTACCGGCTGCGGTACATCGCCGTCCTCACCATCAGGGCCGGGCGGATCGTGCGCTACCGCGACTACTGGAACCCGCTGGCCGTGCGGGAACTGTTCGGCGAGGGGGTGCGGGCATGATCCTCGTCGTCGGAGGCACGGGAACGACGGGCCGGCTCGTCGCCGCGAGACTCGCCGCCGCCGGCCGCCGGGCCCGCGTCGCCAGCCGCCGGGCGTCCGCCGAGGGCGTCCGCTTCGATTGGTACGACCGCAGCACGCACGCCACGGCGCTGGACGGTGTGACAGGGCTCTACCTGATCGCGCCCCTCGGCGACGCCGACCCGGCGCCGACCATGCTGCCGTTCCTGGACCTGGCCCGGCGCGCCCGGGTACGGCGGGCCGTCCTGCTCAGCTCGTCGGCGATCGAGGCCGGCACGCCGGGACTGGGCGAGGTGCAGGCCCAGCTCGGCGAGATGATCCCCGAGTGGGCGGTGCTGCGACCGTCCTGGTTCATGGAGAACTTCGTCGGCGACCATCCGCACGCCGCGAGCGCCCGGGAGCGTGGCGAGATCGTCAGCGCCACCGGCGACGCCCGCGTGGGCTTCGTCGATCCGGCCGACATCGCCGAGGTGGCGGTGCGTGCCCTCACCGACCCGGTGCCCCACGACACCGAGCACGTCATCACCGGTCCCGAGCGGCTGAGCTACGCCGACGTCGCCGCCACGCTCACCGACCTCCTCGGTCACCCGGTCCGGCACCGTGCGGTCGACGAGGACGCGCTCACCGCGTACCACGAGGCTCACGGCCTCGCGCCCGACTACGCCCGCTTCCTCGCGGGCCTGGACACGGCCGTCGCCGCGGGCTCGGAGGACCGGGTCACGACGACCGTCGCGGACGTGACCGGCCGGCCGGCCCGGACGTTCCGGGACTTCTGCCGCGACCGGCTGGCCGGGGCCCCTCGGGCCGCGGACGCCTCGCCGGCCTGAGAACGACGCCCGGCCGGCGTCAGGACGGGTTCGGTTCGGTCCTGCTCGCGTCGGACAGCGGCGTGGACGAGGCCCTGCCGGGGCCGGCTCGGCCCGGACGGCCAGGGAACTGTCGTGCGACGGGCTGCCGGGATCGGTGGTGTAGACGAACAGCGTCTGGTCCGGGTCGCCGGGCAGGGCGAGCGCCTCGTAGTGAAGAGTGATCGGCCCGACCGCCGGATGGCTCATCCGCTTCGAGGCGAGCACGTCCGTGCGGCGGCCGAGGATGAACGCGGGGTGTTCGGTCATCGAGGCGAGCAGTTGGTGCATCGCCGGGCGTACCCGTTGGGCCGGCATCTGCCGGCTGCTGCGCCTCGCCGGCCACGCGAGGCCGGCGAGGTGGGCGCGGGCGGCGGCGTCGAGCTGGACGGAGGAACCGCCCGACGTCGACGGCGCCTGACCGCTTCGTCGGCGGGTCGCGCGCTGCCGCGTAGCCGGACAGCTCGGCGTCGATCCGGTGTTGTCGGAGCCCGTGGCTATCCTTTCGCGGTGTCGTACGCCGATCTCACTTCCGCGCAGTGGAACGACCTCTCCGACAGCGCTGCCGGCCGGCTGGCCCAGGACATCGCCGGCCGGCACGAGTTGACAGTGGCCGGTGTGGAGAACAGGGCGTACGCGGGGCGGTCGCACCGCACGGCGCTGTTCGACCACGGCGGGATGCGGTTCGCTCTCGTCCCCGGCGGCCGGTCGACGCTCGGCTACGACGCGGCCCGGTTCCGTCCCGCCGCGCACCAGGCCGCCGACTACGCCGACAGCGCCGCCGAGTTCGGCCTTCCGTCGCTGACGGAGTACGTGGACGCGATGACGTCACCCGTCCGCGACGTCGACATGCCGGCGATGCTGGTCGCGGTGGACGCCTTCGACCCGTGCGAGGTTCCGCTGGCGCCGGACGACCCTCGCGTGCGGGAGCTGGTCTCGTCGGCCGGGGGCCGGTTCGGCGGGGTGCGCACCTTCCGGTCGGGTGACGGGCTGGCCGTGGAATTCGACCGGGCCGGGCAGGTGGTGCGCGCCCGGGCGATCCGCGAGGTCTCGTACGACGACGCGATGGCCGGGCTGGCCGACCTCGGCCTGCGGACGACCACTCCGGACGAGTGGGAGTGGGCGTGTGGCGCCGGCGCGGCGACGCTGTTCCGCTGGGGTGACGACTGCCCCGGCGACGGCTACCCGTACGACCACAGGACCGGCCCGCACCGGCAGGACAACCTCTGGGGTCTGGCGATCGGGCAGGACCCATACCGGCACGAGGCGACGACCGAGCGCACCGTCGTGTGCGGTGGGGACGGCGGCGGTGCCACCTGCGGCGGCAGCGGTTTCTTCCTGGGCTGGCTCACCCTGGCGACCGCGTACCGCGACGAGGATTTCGGCCAGTGGGTCGCCTCCGACGACGGATACGCCGACGAGATCCTGACCCGGCCCGTCATCGAGCTGGGCTGAGGCCCGGATGGACGCCAGGACCGGCGAACCCTCCGGCGCGGCAGGCGATGACTGATCGTCCGCTGCTGTTCCTGGACGTCGACGGGACGCTTCTGCCCTTCGGCGGCTCCGCCGGGCCGCCGGAGGACGGCACCAACCCACTGCTGGCCGGTCTGGACGCCGGCCTTGGCCGGCGGGTCGCCGCGTTGCCGTGCGATCTCGTGTGGGCCACGACCTGGATGCACGACGCCAACAAGGTGCTCGCGCCGCGGCTCGGGCTGCCTCCGCTGCCGGTCGTCGACTGGCCGGACGACGAGGACGACGGCGGTCGGCTGCACTGGAAGACACGGCGGCTCGTCGAGTGGGCCGCCGGACGCCGGTTCGTCTGGCTGGACGACGAGATCACCGACGCCGACCGGAGGTGGGTGGCCGGGAACCACGGCGCGCCGGCGCTCCTGCACCGCGTCGATGCCCGCCGCGGCCTCACCGACGCGGACCACCGACTCGTCGCGCGATGGCTGAGGGGATAGGACCTGGTGTCAGCGTCCGCGCGCCCCTAAGCGACCCGGTCGCGTGGCAACGCCCGGGTGGGCAGCACCAGGACCTTCCCGTCCTCCTTCTCGACGAGGCCGATCTCGACATCGGGCAGATCCGACACGGACACGGTCTCCTCGGCCGCGAGCTGACGCAGGCGACCCGGCCAGGCGAGCAGGTTGTTCACCTCGCCCTGGGTCAGCAGGCGATCGGTGAAGCTCTTGGTGGGTGCCCGCAGCCGCAGGTCCGCGAGGGCGCCGAGGAGCGCGTGCAGTTCGTCCTGGAGTTCGTCCACGCTCCGCTGCTCGTCCTGCAACATCGCGGTGAAGCGGCGAAAACTGAGCTCGGGCGACTTCTGGGCGTGCTCGACGGCTTGCAGCACCGCGACCCGTCGCTTCGTCGCGATGGCCAGTGACGCCAGCCGGAGCTCGACGCGGAAGGCGCCGTCGGGCTTGTCGATCCCGGGGAAGACCTTGATGAGGTCGGCGACCTCCACCCCGTCGGATGAGAACGCCGCGACCTTCGCCCGCCATGCGCCCGCCCTGCGTCGGGCCGCGGCGATGGCGGTGTCGACCGTGTGTACGGCCGCGTCCAGGCCGAGAGAATGTCCCGCCTCACCCTTGTCGAGCAGGAGCGCGGTCGCCCGTTCGACGGCCGCCGTCGCGCCGTGGAGGCGGTCGCGTTCCGCGTCGAGGTTCTCGGCGGTCAGCTCCTCGAGAAGCTCGGTGACCCTCTCCATGGCCTTACGACGCTGCTCTTCGGCGTACACGCTCGCGGCGGTCGCCACAGCGAGCAGGATGAACGATGCCGCGGCGGTGACGATACCGGCGGTGGTCGCCGCCTTCGCGGTGCCGCTCACCGCCCCCGTGACGCCCGGCCGGGACGCGTCGGCCGCCACCGGCACGAAGGTGGCCTTCTGCACGATGCCCGTCCTGCCGAGGATATCGCCATGGATGCCACCCGCGACGGCCTTGGACGGCATGGACCGGACGAGACCGTCACCGAGCTGCGAGGCCACCGACCTCGGCACGACCATGCGGTACAGCGTCTCCGTCGACCCTGCGGCGGCCGTCGCCGCGGACCCGGCGTTCGGCGTCTTCAGCAGCCGCCGGAGCTCCATCGCGAGCGGCGACGTGGCGTCGAGGAGCCGTCCGCCTCGGATGTCCGTCGCCGGCGGAAGCGGGTACGCCTCCACCGTGACGAGCGGCGTGTCGAGGAACGCGGCGAGCGCCTGCCGCAGCCCGGCCAACCGCTCCGGTGACATGCCCTTGTGGTCCACGGGAAGCTCCGCCGCCCGCGAGATCTTCCCGGGCTCCGTCGCCAGGGTCCACACCGGCACCTGCTGATGGTCCGTCACGCCGTTCCGCCGTTCCTAGTCGTGGCGAGCGCCATGAGACTAGCCAGTGCGTCGCTGATCGGCAGACCCGTGTCTGCCACCGGACACGGCCTGTCATGCTCGAAACGATGACCACCGAGCGCCCCCGCGGCTCCCGCCTCCCGCGCGTCCTGCTGATCGTCGGCGTCCTCGTTGCGCTCGCCGCCGTCGCGGCGGTCGTGGTGCCGCTGGTGCGGCCGCCCGGCCCCCGACCGGACTTCCAGCTCCCGGTGGCGTGCGGTGAGACGTGGCGGCTGTCCACCTATCCGGGGCACGACGACTACGACGTCGACTTCTTCCCGACAGCGGGGGAGGCGTGGGGGCGGCCGGTGCTCGCCTCCGCCGACGGCACCGTCACCGTCGCGGGGATCAACGGCTCGCTGGGTGGCCGTACCCCGCAGGACCCGGACGGGCCGCGCGGGCGGGGCGGCGGCTACTGGGTCAAGATCGACCATGGTGGCAAGTGGGAGACGCAGTATCTGCACCTGCTCGAACCGCCGTCGGTGCGGGCCGGTCAGCGGGTGGCCCGGGGCGACCAGCTCGGACGGGTCGGCAGCACCGGGAACTCCGGAGCCCCGCACCTGCACTACGAGCAGCGCCGGGGCTGGGAGAAGGTGGAGGCTCACTTCGACGGCGTGCCGTCCGGGATCACGTCCGACGACCGCGAGTACTCGGTGCGGCTGACGAGCGCGAACTGCGCGCCGCCGCGCCCGTGATCGGGTCGGTCAGTCCCACCTCGACGTCAGTGCCGGGAACCGGCGGGGAGGCGGCCGGCTCGCACCGCCGGCCTGCCCGGACAGCGCACGCAGGCGACTGTCGGCCGGTGCGTCGAGGTCACGGACGTACCACGGTGACGCCACTGCCGGTTACCATCCCGAGTCATGGCGAGATACGTCGCTCTGCTGCGTGCGGTGAACATCGGTGGCGCCAGTTCCATGGCAATGGCGGAGCTGAAGGAGGTCTTCGTCTCCTGCGGCTTCGACCAGGTGGCGACCTACCTCCAGAGCGGCAACGTGGTGTTCGGCTGTCCGGAGACCGACGAGGCCGCGATCCTCGCCGAGATCGGCCGGGCCATCGAGTGGCGGTGGGGCCGGGACGTGCCCGTGCTCCTGCGCAGCCTGGCCGAGCTGGACGCGATGATCGCCGCGAATCCGTACGCCGCCGGGCAGACCGATCTGACGAAGTTGCTGGTGACGATGCTCAGCAGCGATCCCGGCGCGGACAAGCAGGCGGCGCTCGCGTCCCCGCCCGGCGAGACCGGGACGCTGACGCTCGTCGGCCGGGACGTGTTCGTGCACGTGCCCGACGGGTACGGGCGCAGCAAGATCGGCAACGCCTTCGTGGAGAAGAAGACGGGGATGGTCGGGACGACACGCAACTGGCGCTCGGTGCTGAAGTTGCGGGAGATGGCGGCGGCCTGACCCGGCGTCGGACACGAGGGTCGTCGTCGAGGTGACTGTGCAGTTCCGGGTGCTGGGTCCGCCGGAGGTCGTCCGCGACGGGCGGGTGGCGCCGCTCGGCGGGCCGAAGCAGCGAGCCCTGCTGGCCCTGTTCCTGCTGCGCCCGAACCGGTTCGTCGCCGCCGACTGGCTGGTCGACGCGCTCTGGGACGGACGGCCGCCGGCCAGCGCCCAGACGACGCTGCGCACGTACGTCGCCGGGCTGCGCCGGGCCGTGGAACCGCAACGGTCCCACCGCGAGCCGGCGCGCGTCCTGCGCGGTCACCCCGGGGGGTACGAACTGCGGGTGGACGCCGACGCCGTGGACGCGGTCCGGTTCGGCGCCCTGGTGGACCGGGCGGCGGAGGCGCTCGCGGCCGGGCGGCCGGCGGACGCCGAGCGGATCTACACCGAGGCGCTGGCGTTGTGGCGTGGTGAGCCGCTGGCGGGCGTTGCCGACCTGGCGGCGGTGCGCCCGGAGGCGGCCCGGCTGGCCGAGCTGCGGTCCAGCGCCGAGGAGGGGCGGTTGACAGCCGCCGTCGCGGCCGGCCGGCACGCGACGCTGCTGCCGGAGCTGCGCCGGTTCGTGTCGGCGAACCCGCTGCGTGAGGGCGCCCGGGCGCAGTTGATGCTGGCGTTGTACCGGTCGGGACGGCAGACCGAGGCGCTCGCCGTCTTCGACGAGGGACGCCGGATCCTGGCCGGCGAGTACGGGCTCGACCCCGGCGAGCAGATCCGCGCGGCGCACCGGTTGATCCTGGCGCAGACCGTACCGGCGGAGCCCGCCGTACCGCAGGACCCCGGCACCGCGGCTGGAGCCGGCGGCCGGGCGGCGGCCGGACGTCCGGCCGGGGTGGCGCCGGAGCGGGACGGCGGGCCGCTCGTGGGGCGGGACGCGGAGCTCGAACTGCTGCGGGAGACGCTGGACGCGGCGACCGGGCAGGGCGGGCGGGTGCTCGCGCTGGTGGGGGAGGCCGGCATCGGGAAGACCAGCCTCGCCGCGGCGCTCGGCGCGCGGGCCGCCGCGACCGGCGTCCCGGTGGTCTGGGGTCGCTGTCCGGACGTCGGGCAGGCACCGCCGTTCTGGCTGTGGAGCCAGGTGGTACGCGCGCTGACGGCGATGTCGCGGACCCACGCCGCCGGCTCGGCGCACCGGCTGGACGGGTTCGCCGCCGGCTCGCCGGCCGGGCCAGCAGACAGTCACGGTCTGGACCCCACGGCACGGTTCCAGGTGTACGAGGCGGTGGCCGACCTGGTGCACGCGGCGGCCCGGGAACGCGGGCTGCTCGTCGTGCTGGACGACCTGCACGCCGCCGACCCGGACTCGTTGCTGTTGCTGCGGTTCCTCGCCACCGCCCTGCCGGCGTCGCGGGCGCTGGTGGTCGCCACGCTGCGCCCGTACGACGACGATCCGGCCCTAATGGCGACGGTCGCCGAGCTGGCGCGCGGACGCGGCTTCGGTCAGGCCCGGCTCGCCGGGCTGGACGCCGCGGCGGTCGCCGACCTGGTCCGGGACCGCACCGGCGTGGCGCCGCCGGAGCCGCAGGTGACCCGGCTCGTGACCCGCACCGGCGGGAACCCGTTCTTCCTCACCGAGCTGCTACGGTCCCGGGCCGACGCGGGCGCCGACGCGGAGCTGCCGCCGAGCATCCGGGACACGGTGCGGCTGCGGCTGGCCGGGCTGCCCGCTTCCACCCGGCGTTGCCTCGACCTGCTCAGCGTCGCCGGACACGACCTGGACCTGGCGGTGCTGGCGGCGGCGCTGGACCGCACGGCCGAGGCGGTCGCCGAGGACCTCGCCCCGGCGTACCCGGCCGCGCTTGTCGTCGAGACCGGTCCGGGCGCGCTCGCGTTCCGTCATCCGCTGATCGCCGAGGTCACCCACGCCGAGATGGTCCCGCCGCGCCGGGCCGCGCTGCACGCCCGGCTGGCCGCCGCGTACGAGCGGACCGCCGGCACCGCACCGGCGGAGCTGGCCCACCACTACGGCGAGGCGATCGGGCTCGGCCACGGCGAGGACCACCTGCGGTGGTCACTGCGTGCCGCCGACGACGCCACCCGGCGGGTCGCCTACGAGGACGCGCTCGGCCACCTCGGACGGGCCGCGCTCCGCCTGGCCCCGGCCGCGCCGGTGTCGCCCGACGCGGCAGCCACCGAGCTGACCGTCCAGTTGCACCGCGCGTCCCTGCTCCAGATGACAGTGGGCGTCGGCAGCGACGCTGTCGACCGGGTCTGCGCCCGCGCCCGTGAGCTGCTGACACTCGTGGGCCCGGACGCGGACATCGGGCCCGCGCTCTGGGCGCTCGGCGAACTGGCCGCCAACCGGGCCGAGTACGCGATCTGCGCCGATCTCGCCGGGCGGCTCGTGCGGGCACCCGACGACGGCAGCGGGCTGATCGCCGTGGCCGGGGAGTACCTGCTGGGCGCCGTCGGCTACTTCACCGGCCGGCAGGCCGAGGGCGAGCGGCGGCTCACCGCCGGGATCGAGCGGCTGCGTGCCGTCGACCGGGCGCTGCTGCGCCGCGAGGCCGGCCGCCGGCCGGTGCTGGCCTGCCACAACTTCCGGGCGCTCGTCCGCTCGATGCGCGGCGACCCGGCCGGCGCGTGGGCCGACATCGCCGCCGCCGAGGCCCTCGCCGAGGAGCTCGACGACCCGTACGGCCGGGCGAACGCGGCGCTCTACGCGGCCTGGCTGGCGATGCAGGAACACGACGTCGCGGCGGCCGACGCGGCGGGACGGCGGTGCCGGGACATCGGCCGGGCCACCGGACTGCCGCACATGACCGCCACCGGCGCGTACTTCCTGGAGTGGGCCGCGGCGCGCGGCGGCGACCACGGCCGGCTCGACGCGATGCGCGCCGCCGCCGACGAGTTCTACCGGCCCGGACTGCGCTCGACCCGGACCATCACGCTCTGCGCGATGGCCGAGGCGTACCTGACCGCCGGCCGTCCGGACACCGCGGCGACGCTGGCCGGGGAGGCGCTGGCGGTGGCGGACCGGGTCGGCGAGCGCGTCTACGTGGCCGAGCTGCACCGGATCCGCGGCGCGGCCCGGCGCGACCGCGCGGAGTGGGACCTCGGCGCCCGGATCGCCGCCGACCAGGGCGCCGGGCTGTTGCTGCCCCGGTTCACCGGCTTCTGACCGGTGTGGAGGCCCGCCTCCACGCCTTCTCCACGCCCCTTCCACGCCGGGCTGGTGCCCTGGTCGGTGTCGGGTAGGGCGGCCGGAGCCGTCCCGGGGCACGTTTCGAAGGGGCACCACTGATGGGATCAGTTCAGCCGGAGGTCGAGGTCGCCGTGATCGGCTGCGGGCCGGTGGGTGCGCTCACCGCCAACCTGCTCGGCGCGCGCGGCGTCACCACGCTGGTCGTGGAGCGCAGCGCCACGCCGCACGGCCAGCCGCGGGCCTTCTCCTGCGACGACGAGGCGTTGCGCGTCTACCAGCAGGCGGGCCTGCTCGACGAGGTACGCGACTCCACGATCGCGCCGCCGCTCGTCGAGTACGTCAACCGCGCGGGCCGCACCTTCGCCCGGATGAAGCTGTCCGAGACGGACTTCGGGTACGGGCACGCGCCGCTGCGCTTCTTCGACCAGCCGCGACTGGAACGGACGCTGCGCGCCGGGCTGGACCGCTTCCCGCACGTCCAGCTCGCGCTCGGCACCGAACTGGTCGGCCTGGCCCAGGACGAGGACGGCGTGACGGTGCTGCTGTCCGACGTGGGCACCGGGCTGCGGCTGGCGGTCCGCGCCCGCTACGTGCTCGGCTGCGACGGTGCCCGCAGTGCCACCCGCGCCGCCGTCCGGATCCCGTTGTCCGGGGCGAGCTACGCCGAGCCGTGGCTGGCCGTCTCCGGCGACGTGCCGCCCGAGGCGGTACTGGTGCCGGACACCACGTTCGTCTGCGACTGGCAGCGCCCGGCGTTCGTGTCGCCCGGCGCGGCCGGCAGCTACCGGATGGAGTTCATGCTGCGCCCGGGTGAGACCGAGGCGCGGATGCGGCGGCCGGAGACCGTAGCCGCGCTCGTGTCCCCGTACGTCGACCCGGATCGGTTCGCCGTCACCCGCGCGGTGGTCTACACCTTCCACCACCTCATCGCCCAGCGGTGGCGGGAGGGGCGGGTGTTCCTGCTCGGCGACGCCGCCCACCAGATGCCCCCGTTCATGGGCCAGGGCCTGTGCAGCGGCCTGCGCGACGCGGCGAACCTGTCGTGGAAGCTGTCGCTGGTGCTGTCCGGCGCCGCCGATCCCGCGGTGCTCGACACGTACGAGACGGAGCGGCGCCCGCACACGGTGGAGATGGCGCAGACGAGCGTCCGGCTGGGACGCGTCTTCCTGGCCCGCAACCGGGTCACCGCCGGGGTGCGCGACGTCGCGCTGCGGGCGGTCCAGACGATCCCCCAGGTACGGCGGTTCGTCGAGCGGTTCGAGTTCAAGCCGGTGCCGGCGTACCGGCGGGGCCTGATGGCCGGCGGGCGGCGCGACGGCGTGGTCGGCACGATGTTCCCCCAGCCGCGCGTGCTCATCCCGGGCGTGCCCGGCGAGTGCCTGCTCGACGAGGCGCTCGGCGACGGCTTCGTCGTGCTCGGCGCCGCCGGAGTGGACGCTCCGCTCGGAGCGTGGCGGCCGGGGCTGCCGGTGCGGTTCGTCGCGGTCCACCCGTCCGGCACGCCGCTCGCCGGCCTGCCGGGCTCGTCCGGCGACCTGCCGGATCCGCTTTCCGGCCCTCCCGTGGCCGGTGGGCCGGACCGGGTCGACGTGGTGGACGCCGACGGGGTGCTCGGCGGGTGGCTGCGGCGGCACGGCGCCGACCTGGTGGTGCTACGGCCGGACCGGTTCGTGTTCGCCCTGGTCACGGCCGGCGGTGCCGAGCGGGCCGCACGGGTCCTGTCGGCCGCTCTCGGCGTACCGCCGGACGGAGACCGGGCCCGGGCGGAGACGTCGGGGCTCGGGGCGGCACCGGGTTCGTGACCTGACGCCCGGAGGCAGTGCCTGACGCGCCTATCATCGTTCACTGTGGACGGCACGGAGGTCGACCAGCTGACTGTCGACGGTGTGGGTTCGATAGCGCACCTGCTGCCGAAGTCACGCGGCCGATGTGGCATCTACGAGCTGACCTTCGCCGACGGCGAGCGGTACGTGGGGCAGGCCGTCGACGTGGTGGCGCGGTTCGGCATGCACCGCCGGAAGTGGCACGACATCGTCGAGATCGCCTTCCGGCGCGTACCCCGCGATCGACTCGACGACGACGAGCGGGAGCAGATCCGCAGGCGGGAGTCGGCCGGGGTGCGGCTGCGCAACGTCGTGCACACCGCCGGCCGGCTCGGCGCCGCCGAACTGGACCGGGTCCTGCTCCCGCCGCGGCAGCAACGCTGGCTGGCCGGCCACGAGCCCTGTCCGATCCCCCTCGCGCTCGGCGAGGGGGACCCACCGAGCCGGGATCCCCGGCGTGCCGAGGGCGACCTGGAGCTGAGGCGGTGGGGTGGGGGCGGGAGTGCTCATGACGTCCTCCGGTGGACGTGAGTGCCTTGCCGAGATCCGTTCACGAGCGTAGGAAGAAACCCACCGTCCGATGTCGAAGGAGACGCGCGTGCGCACACCCCGACGGCTCCGTCTCGCCGTGTCCGCGCTGGTGACCGCGTCGGCCGTGCTGCTCGGCTCCGGTGCCGCCGCGGCACCGTCCGCGCCTCCCGCGACGGCCGGGCAGCGGCCCTGCGACCCGATCGACCCGGCGGCCTGCCTGCTGCCGTTCCCCAACGACTACTTCACAGTGCCGGACCGCAGCACCCCGACCGGCAAGCGGGTCCGGTTCGCGGCCTCCGCGATGCCCGCCAACGTGCTCGGAGTGCCGATCGACCCGGCCGAGTGGAACCGGCAGGACGGATTCAGCCCCGGCTCGCCGATCCTGGCGCGCGTACCCGGTCTCGACGCCGCGCGGACCCGGATCGCGCCGGTCACCGACGTCGCGCGATCGCTCGCGCCGGACGCGCCGATCGTGCTGCTCGACGCGCGCACCGGCAGGCGTACGCCGTACTGGGCCGAACTGGACGCGCACGCCGCCGGCAGCCCGGACCGGCAGGCGCTGATCATCCGGCCGGCGGTCGCGCTGACCGAGGGCACGAGGTACGTCGTCGGCCTGCGCGGCATGCGAGACGGCGACGGCGCGCTCATCCCGGCACCGAAGGCGTTCCGGAAGTACGTGACCGGCTCCGGCCTGGACCGGCGTGACCCGCGCGCGCCGCAGATGAAGCGGATCCTCGCGGACCTGAACCGGGCCGGCGTCAAGCGGCACAGCCTCTACCTGGCCTGGGACTTCACCGTGGCCAGCCGGCAGGGGCTGACCGGGCGGATGCTGGCGGTCCGGGACGGCGCGTTCGCCGCGCTCGGCCGCCGCTCGCCCACGTTCACCGTCTCGCAGGTCACCGACTACACGCCGGAGCAGGACCCGCTGATCGCCCGGCAGGTCACCGGCACCGTCGCCGTGCCGTCCTACCTGACCGGCGACGGCGGGCCGGGCTCCCGGCTGCACTACGGGCCGGTCGGCGGCGACGGCACCCCGCCGACACGCGACGCGCTGCCCACACCGTCCGGCACGACGGTGGCTGCCGACTTCGTCTGCAACATCCCGCGCAGCGCGTCCGCCACGAGACCCGCACACCTCTCGCTCTACGGCCACGGCCTGCTCGGCCGCCCGACCGAGATCAACGCCGCGAATGTCAAGACCATGTCGCAGACGTACGACTTCACCTTCTGCGCGACGAGCTGGATCGGCATGGCCGCCGCCGACGTCCCGTACGTCGCCGGGGCCTTCACCGACCTCAGTGCCTTCCCCGCGGTGGCCGACCGGCTCCAGCAGAGCTTCCTGAACTTCCTCTTCCTGGGCCGGACGATGATCCACCGCAACGGGTTCGCCGCCCACCCGGCGTTCCGCGACGCCGCCGGTCGGCCGCTGATCGACGTGGCCGGCGGACTGCACTACGACGGCAACAGCCAGGGCGGCATCAACGGCGGCGCGCTCACCGCCATCGCCCAGGACTGGACCCGCTCGGTGCTCGGCGTGCCCGCGATGAACTACTCCACGCTGCTGCAACGCAGCGTCGACTTCGCCCCGTTCCAGACGGTCATGGACGGCTACTACCCGGACCGGATCGACCAGCAGCTCATCTTCGGCCTGCTGCAGATGCTGTGGGACCGGTCCGAGGCCAACGGGTACGCCCAGCACATGACCGACCGGCCGCTGCCGCGTACCCCGGCGCACCGGGTGCTGATGCACGTGGCGTTCGGCGACCACCAGGTGTCGACCGCCGCGGCGGAGGTGCAGGCGCGCACCATCGGCGCCCGCCTGCACGCCCCGGCGCTCGCCGACGGCTGGTCACCGGACGTGCGGCCGTTCTGGGGCATCGCGCCGATCCGCAGGTACCCGTACGCCGGCTCGGCGATGGTGGTCTGGAACAGCGGAGCCGCGTACGCGCCGCCGACGACGAACCTCGCGCCCGCCGGACCGGAGTACGGCGAGGACTCGCACGAGTTCCCCCGCGCCCAGCCCGGCGCCCAGCGGCAGAAGGCGGTGTTCCTGCTCACCGGCAAGGTGATCGACGTCTGCGGGGGCGGGCCCTGCCCGTGACGTAGCGGCCGCTCGCTGCCGGCGCCGCGCCGCCCGGCACATCAGCCTCCTAGGGCGTGTTTCATAAGCCGGTCAGAGCCACTCGCAGATGATGGTGATGGTCAGGACGGCCTGGAAGCGGACGGCTAACTTGTCGTAGCGGGT